>DASRDE010000152.1:0-13449 GCA_035652755.1 Vulcanimicrobiaceae bacterium
CGTACCGAAGCGGCAAAGACCGCGCAAGCGCTCCATCGGCGTTTTCCGAACGAAGTGCTGTACTATCACGCCGGAATGCCGTCCAAAGAGCGCACGGAGGTCGAGGATCGGTTCCGATCGGGCGGCCTGCGCGTCGTGGTGGCCACGTCCGCGTTCGGCGAAGGCATCGACCTGCCCGACGTACGCAACGTCGTGTTATACCATCTCAACTTCGACTTTACCGAATTCAACCAGCAGGCCGGGCGCGCGGGCCGCGACGGCGAGCCGGCCCAGATTCATCTTCTCTTCGGCGAGCACGATCGCCGAATCAACGAGTTCATCATCGATCAAGAATCGCCGACGCTGCCGGTGCTGCGCGAATTGTACAAGGGCATGCGCGGCTTGGCATCGGGCGGCGTGCTCCGCCTTTCATTTGCCGATATTGCGCGAACGCTCGATTTGGACAAGGCGAACGAGCGCACCGTGGCGGTAGCGCTGCGGATCTTCGAAGAGGAGTCGCTGGTAGAAACCGGGATCGACGACGACGGCCGCTACCTGCGGTTCAAACCAGTCGACGGCAAGGTGGATTTGACCAAGAATGCGCTCTTTGCCGAAGGAGAAGCGGCGCGCGAGGATTTCGCGCGCTTTTGCGATCTCGTTTTAAATGCGAATGCGGACGCGCTCGAACGGATCGTCAATCGCCCGATCTATCCCGAGCGGGTCGAGCTGCGCCGCTAACGCGGCCTATCGATCGGCCGGGCGCGCGGAAGCTGCATGACGCCGGGCTCCGGCGTTGATGCGCGCGCAACGCGCTGCGGCGTCACGACGCGCTCCGTCATGCGCGTCGCGAGCGCGACGAAGAGCATCGCGAGCAGCGTCAGCAGCACCGCATCGTCGAGCAAACCGAGCACGGGAATATCCCCGAAGATGTCCAGCGGCGACAGGATCAGCAGCGCGACTGCCCCGGTCGCGACCTTGAGGCCGGTGGGGACGCGTTCGTCCCGCATCAGCGGCAGCACGCGGCGCATGTTCGTCAGGGCGGAGGCCAGTTTCGGGGTGCTCATACCTCTTGTATCGTCCCCAACCCCTTCGAGTTTCGCCCAAGCCGCCGCGCTCTATGCGACCACCCGTTCGGCCGCCGCGGCATCGGTCTCGTCGAAAAAGCGATTCTGCGTTTCAGTTACGCGGGGTGCCCACGGGTCGATTTGCCGGGCTGCAACCGGAAAATGCACGGTGGGACCGACGGCATCGGCGTAATCCGATCCGCCGAACGGTTCGAAGTTGCGCGATTCCGCGTGCGCCAAGACAAGCGAGCCGATCGCGTTCTCCGCTTCGATCGCGTCTTGGCGAAGCGTGTCGTCGAGCCGCGCATCTTTGGCTATGGCATCGTACAGCGCGATTGCGGGCCGGTCGGCGTGCCAGGGCATCGACGGCGTGGCTTGCGGGAATCGCACCATGCCGTCCACCGAACGCGCGTCGCTGCGGATGGCCGAAACGGCCGCGCGATCGTGCTCGTGCGCGGCGACGGCGTCATTGAACGTTTTAACTGCGCGTTCGACGGTATGGATCTTCGAGCGCCGTACGTCGAGCACGTCGAAGGCGGCCGCGGGCGACCACTGCTGGAAGCCGGGCCCGTAACGCTGATCCATGACGTTGCGCACGAGCGCGTCCGCCATCGCGTGCGGACGCCCGGCACGATCCGCGATCGCTTCGGCGACGCTGCTGGGCACGCCGGGCGAGACCATCGTTTCCGGAGAAGCGGCAAGATACTTCACGCCTGCGTGCGAGAGCGCGTCCGCAAAACCTAGCGACGCCATTAGGCACTGGTTGGCGACCACGCCGTCGACGCTCCGGTCCGCGTCTTCGGGGTGCTCGTGCGCGTGGAGCTTCACGCCGTCCGCAATCGCCTGCGCGATTTGGGGCATGGGCATGATGTGTTTGGTGCTGTCGGCTTCCAGGCCGCCGCCGTCGCCGGCGCCGTGGTCGGTGAGCTCGATCCACGTTTGCTTCGCGCCGGAGCGCTCAGCGTTGTCGAGCGTATCGGCGACGAAACGTGCGAGGTTCTGACCGGACGCCATGTCGTGCGGGGCCTCGATGTTCGCTCGTCCGACGCCGCCGCTTCGAATCGTGAATTCGTCGGTTCGCAGCTCGCCCGTCCCCGCCGACGTCGTATCTTGCACGCTGAACTCGATGCGCGGCTCGCGCCGGCTGGACTCGAGTGCTTGCCGCAGCGTGACGGCCTGCGATGTGTCGAGGTTGTTGTCGCCGTCGCGATAGATGCCGAATTCCAGGGTGGTCTGCGTTTGCGCGCGCGCAGTTTGAAGCACGAAAAAACCTCCGCACGAGAGTTGTGTGGAGGCCAATCCCGACGAAAGCTCCGGACGGAAAGAGCGAGGCTACTTGGCCGGCGCGACCTCGAACGTCGTCCCCGGCCCGATGCGGACGTTTCCGCCGGGATTCTGAACGCCGCCTACGAGGAAACCGCCCGGAAGGGGCAGCGGGAACGGGAACACGTGGCGCCTGGCCGCATAGGCTGTGGGCGTGAGGGCCGCCACCGCCAGATGGCGGCCGCCATCGAGTATCAGGTATTTCGGCGCGAGCGACAACGTGCCGCGGTGCGAACCTGCCGCCGGCGAAACGTCCGAGACGACGCCTTCGCCGGGAGTGCCGGCTGGTATGTCGATTGCTCCGTCATGCACTTCGTGCGTCGTGCGAAACGTGAAACGATCGCCGATCTTCGCGCTTGCAGAGTCGACGGTCGAGACCATCTCCGCTGCGATGCGCACAGGCGATGGAGCCGTAGGTGCGGGCGACGGCGAGGACGTTACGCCGAGCAGCGCTACCGCAAGTAGGGCGGGCAGGAACACGTTACTGCGAATCGATCGTAACGTCGCCGCTGACCGAGTTGACGCCGAGCGTCGCGGCGCCGTTGCCGACGCGTCCGCGGACGCTTTGTCCCACGAAGCCCTTGTCGGACGTCATCGGGAAGAAGCCGTGCACGCTGCCGCTGACGCTCTTGACGTCGATCGTAACGTCGCTATTTTTTGCGATTGAAAGCGTGGTCGCGCCGCTCACGGTGTTCACGTGCACCGAGCGGCCCGCACCGATTCTTCCGAGCGATGCGCGGACGTTGCCGCTGACCTCCTGAATTTCAACGTCGCCCGTCATGCCGCTCAGCGTAATCGGGCCGCTGACGTTCGACACGTGTACGGAGGTTTGCGGCGGAACGGCGATCGTGTAGTCGACCGACGCAAGGGGCGAGCCGAACCAGCCTCGTTTGACGGAATGCGTGTGTGCGTCGATGCTGCCGCCGCCGCGGTCTATCACGACCTGCGTGTTGTCGATCGCGTCTTGATGACCCGCGTACTTGATTGCGTCGATCACCGCGGTGGTCCCCGGCCTGCCCGTTATGGTGACGGAACCGGCGATGTTCTCAACCTGCAAGGAATGCAGATCGGCCGCGGGAGCGACCTGGTGCGTATGCTCTTGAATGTCGCGCCCCGAATCGGTCATCGAAGCGCAGGCGCTTAGAGCCGCCGCGAGCGTTGCGGCAATCACGGCGTTTTTCATTGCTTGCCTGCTACGGCGCTGGGCTTGGACAATCATGCAGCCGGGTCAGCCCCTCACTTGTGCTGTGCTGCATGATGTACTGCACCAGCGGCGGTTCGGTTTCGCGCAGGTTCGGCGGCGGGGATTGGAACAGCGCCCGCACGTCCTTGTTTTCGGGGAAGTACGGGTCGCTCGAGCGGTTCGGGAAGTAGAACGGGTAATCCAACGGCACCGTCTGAGAAGTGCCGTCCGGAAAGTGCACGGTCGCGGCGATATGTTCCCAGATGCGCCCGGTCGCCGGGTCGATGGTCGGGTCGCTCGTCTGCGCGAATTCGACGTATCCGCAGGGCTCATGACCTTCGGGAGCGCCGCCCGTTCCGTTGCCCGTCCCGCTTTCGCCGCTGCCCGTTCCGCCGGTTCCGACGCCGCCCGTCAGAACTTTCGCGGTCTTACTGGTGCCCGCGCCTTGCCCGCCCGTCGGCACGTGGATCGTCGCGGGCGCTTTGTGGTAGCGCGTATGCGCGATCGGGCGCGCGGACGCGATGCGGCGCACGTGTTCGGGCTGCGAGGGGTTACCGGGGTTGACGATCTGCGGCGCAACGTGCGTTTCAGAGATGACGTGCGTCTTTACGATCGGTTTGGGCGTGGGCGGCGGCGTCGGCGTCGCGCGGTGTTCGATGCGCGTCAGCTTCGCGATCGTGATCGTTTCGGCCGGCACTTCCGGTATCGTACGGCTATGCCACGGAAAGATGCCGGCGACGATCTCGTGCACGGCGATGGCCGCCGCCAGCGCGAAAACGAAACGCTTGCGGTTGTCGTCGAAGTAGTTCGAAAGCGCCAAGTTACGTTTGCGGCGCTACTCCGTACGTTTGTTTGTACCAGCGGCCGAACTGGTCGTCCGTCGGATAATATCCGTACTTTTTGTAGTACCAATCCCGGTAGGCTGCCTGCCGCCGGCGCACGCGGAGTACTTCGCTGCGGTGCGCCCGCAGCTTGTGATTGTAGTTTGGGATCAAGAACGCCGCCGCCGCGCCCAGCAGCGTCACGATATTTCGGGTACTGGCCTTTCCATCGGCGAGAACCGGGCCGGTGGTGCCCAACCCGATGGTCACTGCGAGCGCGGCCGCCAGCAGTCTGTGCCTCATCGAATGTCCTCTCCTGACCTCGACAGCATTCCCACGGAGAACGAAAAGGCTGCGTCGTGGGGTTCCTGAGGGCGGGCACCGAAAGCCCGTCCCCCGTGGACGTTCGAAGCTACATACGAGCCATCCCGGATTTTCCAATTCCCGGGATCCTTTTTCGTGACATTACCCCACTTCTACGGGACAAGCAAGCCTTCAAGGCGGCAATCGATCTCTTCGTCGAGGCCTATACCGGCCGCGGGATCGACTACGTCGTCGGCATCGAGGCGCGCGGTTATATGCTTGGCGCGCCGCTCGCATACTCGATCGGCGCAGGTTTCGTCCCGGTCCGCAAACCGGGCAAACTCCCGTACTCCAAATTGAGCGAGTCGTATGCGCTCGAATACGGCACCAACTCGCTGGAGATCCATGCCGACGCTTTGGACAAAAGCGATCGGGTGCTCGTCGTCGACGATCTCCTTGCGACCGGGGGGACCGCCGCTGCCACGCGCCGGCTGCTCGAGCGCCTCGGTGCCCACGTCGAGGGCTTCGCGTTCCTCATCGAACTGGAAGAGCTGCACGGGCGCGACGCTCTGAACGGTCTCGACGTTACTACCTTCATTAAGTACTAGAAACCGGAGCTTCGCCACGTCATGCCCTTGCCGCGTATTGCCCACTTGCTGATCGCAGCTGCCGCCTTCGTTGCTCTCGTGCTGGGCACGGGGACGGTGCGCGCGCAGGAGGCGACGGACTCGCCCAGCCCGGCCGCGACTTCCACGCCGCCGCCGATTCCATCGCCCGTGCCGGCGGCTGAAGACCCCAAGATTCACAAGCTGGCGCTGCAGCAATTCGTTGCGTGGCAGCAAGGCCAAATCGACCGCACGTATTACACCGCCGAAGTCAGCAGCGAGCTCACGGACGACGTGATCACCACGGCTTCGCGAACGCTCTCCAATCTGGGGGCGCTTCAGAGCGCAGTCTTCCGCGGCATCAGCCATGCCCCTCAAGGCGACCTCTACGTCTACCACATGACCTGCGACCGCGGCGCGGTCGATATGGACTTTTCGCTGGATCCCAAAGGCAAGATTCTCCGGATCTACTTCAACTAAGCGTTCCGGCGCCGACTTCGGCGTTTGCTTGGAAGCAGCCGTCTATGGCATCATAGCGTGAAGGCCATGACGATCGCGGACCTGGTGCAGAAGGTGACCGCCTACGACCCGTCGCTGGACGGGTCGTGGCTTATGCGCGTCTACGCGCGGGCCGATCACGCTCACGAGGGGCAGCGGCGGGCATCGGGCGAGTCGTACATCGAGCACCCGCTCGCCGTGGCGGGCATCCTGGCCGACCTCGAGATGGACCGGCAGACCATCGCCGCGGCACTGCTGCACGACGTGGTCGAAGACACCAGCGTCACGACCGAGCAAGTGGCGGCCGAATTCGGCGAGGAGATCGCCAGCCTAGTCGACGGCGTTACCAAGCTCACGCGCATTCCGTATCAATCGAAGGAAGAAGCGCAGGTCGAAAACCTTCGCAAGATGTTCATGGCGATGGCCAGGGACATCCGTGTCATCATCATCAAACTTGCCGACCGCCTGCACAATATGCGCACGCTGGGAAGCTTGCCGGCCGGCAAGCAGCAGGCGATTGCGCGCGAGACCCTCGACATCTATACGCCCATCGCGCACCGCCTGGGGATTTGGAAGATCAAGTGGGAGATGGAAGATCTCTGCTTGCGCTACATCGATCCCGAAGGCTATCGCGAGATCGTCGAGCGCGTCGCGAAAACGCGTCAAGAGCGCGAGACGGCAGTGGCCGGCGCCATCGAGAAGCTCAACTCGGAGTTCAAGGAACTGGGCATTAACGCCGAGATCCAGGGCCGGCCCAAGCACTTCTATTCGATCTACGCGAAGATGAAGAAGGGCCGCGACTTCGCGACGATCTACGATCTGACCGCCATCCGCATCATCGTCGATTCGGTCAAGGATTGTTACGCGGCGCTGGGCACCGTGCACGCGCTCTGGACGCCGCTGCCGGGCCGCTTCAAAGATTACATCGCGATGCCCAAGCCCAACATGTACCAGTCGCTGCACACGACGGTGGTCGGGCCCGAAGGCGAACCGCTCGAGATTCAAATCCGCACGTGGGAGATGCATCGCACCAGCGAGTACGGCATCGCAGCCCATTGGCGCTACAAAGAAGGCGGCAAGGCCGACCAGTTCGAGAACAAGCTCTCCTGGCTGCGCGCGCTGCTGGAATGGCAGAAGGACATGCGCGACTCGCGCCTGTTCATGGAAAACCTCAAGCTCGACCTGTTCGACTCGCAGGTCTTTGTGTTCTCGCCGCGCGGCGACGTCTTCAGCATGCCGGCCGGCGGAACGCCGCTGGATTTCGCCTACTACGTGCACACCGACGTCGGTAATCACTGCGTGGGCGCGCGCGTCAACGGCCGAATCGTTCCGCTCGACCACTCGCTTCAGAACGGCGACATTTGCGAGATTCTCGTCAACAAGTCGAGCGCGCATCCCTCGCTGGACTGGCTCTCGATCGTCAAGACCAGCAGCGCGAAGCACAAGATCAAACAGTGGTTCCGCAAAGAGCGCCGCGAGGAGAACGTCCTGGCGGGACAAGAGGCAATCGAAAAAGAGCTCGCGCGCCAGCACATCAGCATCTCCACCTTGAGCGGGCAGATCATCGAAAAGATCGCCGCGCGTTTAAACTACGGAACGCCGACCGATCTCTTCGCGGCCGTCGGCTTCGGCGATCAGTCCGCCGCTTCGGTTGCCAATCGCATCAAGGACGAACTCAAGGCGAGCAACGTCGTCGAGTTTCAAACGATCACCCGGCCGCCGTCGGTTTCGCGGCGTACCACCCGCAAGACGACCGGCATCCGGATCGCGGGCGTCGACGACGTGCTCGTGCGGCTCTCCAAATGCTGCAGTCCCGTCCCGGGCGATCCGATCATCGGTTACGTGACGATCGGCAAAGGGGTCTCGGTCCATCGCGCGGACTGCCCGAACGTTGCGTACATGACGGCAACGCCGGAGCGCATGCTCGAGGCGTCTTGGATCGGCAAGACGGAGATCACCCATGCGGTCGACGTCGAAGTCGAAGGTCTCGATCGTCCTCAGCTGCTGCAAGACGTCATGGCGGTCTTTGCCGAGCTCAAGACGCAAGTCAGCTCGGTCACCGCGCGCGTCAAGCGCGACCGTCATGCACTCGTCAGCCTCACCGTGCAGATTCGCGATTTGGATCACCTGCACCAAATCCTGCGAAAACTCGAGACGCTCAAAGACGTTCGCCGCGTCTACCGCGTCACCAAGCGCGAAGCTCGCACGAGCTGACGCGCCCGTTCAAACGCTGAATCAGTACGTGCTTCTGGCCGCCGCGGCATTTGCCGGCGGCGCGATCAACAGCGTTGCGGGCGGCGGCAGCTTTTTGACGTTTCCGGCGCTGCTGTTTGCCGGCGTGCCCGCCATTCCGGCCAACGCGACGAACAACACCGCGATGTGGATGGGCGTCGTCGCCAGCGCGCGCGGTTACCGGGAAGAGGTCCGCGCCTACCGCGGCGTGCTGCTTCCCGCGATGATCGTGAGCGCCGTAGGTTCTGTGGGCGGGGCGCTGCTGCTGCTGCACACGCCGGCCAAGGCGTTCGAGCGCATGATCCCGTGGCTGCTGCTCTTCGCGACGATCGTCCTCGCGATCAGTCCGCTGCTCGCGCGAAAGACTGAGCCCGGGCGGGTCCATTCGCCGTTTCAGCTCGTGCTGCAATTTGCCGTTTCGATCTACGGCGGCTACTTCGGCGCCGGCATCGGGATCCTGATGCTCGCCATTCTCTCGCTCTCTTCGTTGCCGGACATGAACGCGATGAACGGCGTCAAGAACCTGCTCTCGGTGACGATCACCGGTGTCGCGGTCATCCCGTTCATGCTCGCCGGGGTCATCGACTGGCGCCTTGCGCTGCTTATGGCCGCATTCGCAATGGCCGGCGGCTATGCGGGGGCGCGAGTGTTCCGAAAGGTTCCGTCGCCGGTGACGCGCGCGGGCGTGCTTGCCATTGCCGCCGGCATGACCGCTTACTTCTTTTTCAAATAGGGCGCCTTAGTTCGCCGGCGTCGTCGCGGGCGCAGCCTGCGGCGCTTCCAGCACGTGCGCGCGTCCGTTTCCGATTCGCGCCGCGTGCTTGAAGCGCGGCTCGACATGGTCCGCAACCCACAGATACAGGGTGGGGATAACGACCAGCGAGAGCAGCGTCGAGCAGAGCAGTCCGCCGATGACGACCGTGCCCAGCGGCGCCTGCGTCTCACTTCCAGCCTCGATGCCCGCTGCAATCGGCAGCATGCCGCCGATCGTCGCCAACGTCGTCATCAGAATCGGGCGCAGCCGCAGCGGCGCCGCCTGCAGCACCGCGTCGCGAGCCGAAAGCCCGCGATGCCGCAACTGATTCGTGAACTCGACCACAAGAATCGCGTTTTTCACGACGATGCCGACGAGCATCAGCGCTCCGATGAACGCGGTCAGTCCGAACGAACGCTGCGTGATCACCAGCGCGGCAACCACGCCGGCAATCGAGAGCGGGACCGACATCATGATTACCAGCGGATGCAGCAGCGACTCGAACTGCGATGCAAGCAGCATATAGATCAGCAGCACTGCGAGCAGCACGATGAGCCCGAGGCTCGAGAACGTGTCGCTCTGCTGCGTGACTGCCTGGCCGAAAGTCCAATAGTACCCCGACGGCAGCGCAATCGAATTCATAATCTGCGTAGATGCCTTAACGGCCGCGCCGAGCGGGATGCCCGCGAGCGTCGCGGTGACGTCGATTTCACGCTGCTTGTTTTGGCGCGTGATCTCCGACGGACCAACGCCGAACTGAATCGACGCGACTTCGGAAAGCGGAATCGTCTGCAGCGTGAAGGTTTGGCCGGGGGTTGCGCTCGTCGAGCTCGTGATGGACTGGGCGGCGTTCTGCTGCGGAACTTGCAGCGCCAGACCGGCAATCGTTGCGAACGAGCGGCGCTGATCCGGCGGCAGCTGGACGACGATGGGATACTGCGTGCCGTTGATCTGCAGATACGACGCAGTGCTGCCGCTGGTCGCGGTGTCGATGGTCTGCGAAATCGACTGCGTCGACAACCCCAGCAGCGCCGCGCGCGTGCGGTCGAAGGTTATGTTGAGCAGCGGCTGCGACGGCGTGATGCTCGTGTCCGGCCGGGTTAGGCCGCTGACCTGAGAGAGCTTGGGAATGACCTGCGTCTGCGCGATCTGATAGAGCTTGTTCGAGTCGGATCCATAGAGCTGGATGTCGAGCGCGTCCTGACCGCGCGAGATGATGTTTTGGACGATGTCGATCGTCCGTCCGAAAACCAGCAGCCCCGGAATGGGCTTTCCGAAGACGTGCCGCATCTTGGCGAATTGCGGGTTGTTCGCGCGCGGCGCGCCGCCGCTGCGGCCGCCTCGTCCGCCGAAGCCGCTTAACGCGCCCTGCCACTGCTGCACGAATCGGGAGGCGGCCGAGCTCGGCGTGCCCGGTTGGAGCGTGACGCTCAATTGCGCGGAGTTCGAGCCGCCTTCGCCGATCTGCGAGGCCAAATCCACGACGCGCGGATCCTGCCGCATCCGGCGCTCGACCTCGGCCGCCACTTGGTTGGTGACGTTCAGGGCAGTGCCGTTGGGCATGCGGATATTGAATCGGACGAAACGCGAGTTGGTCGCCGGAAACATCTCAGTGGTAACGGCCCCGAATTTGAGCGCAATCAGCGTTGCGACCAGAATGATGCCCGCTACTGCGAACACGCGGCCCGGATGATCGACCGCCCAGCCGAGCAGCTGGCGGTAGCGCGCCGAAAACCGCTCGTACCCGGCATCGAAGCGCTTGACGAACCTTGCGTAGGCTCCCTGATGGTGGCCGTTGGTATGCGGCTTTTCATCTCGCAGCATCAGCGTCGAAAGCATCGGCACCGTCGTGAGGGCGACGAGCAGCGAGATCGCGACGGCGGTCATCACCATCATGGCGAACGGTCCGAACAGCAGCCCCTGCAAGCCCGGGATCAGCATCAACGGCACGAACACGGTAATAACAGTGATCGACGACGCGAGCACGGCGGTGAAGATCTCGCTGACCGCGCTCTCCGCAGCCTCTTTGACGTGCTGCCCGCGGGCCATGTGCCGATAGATGTTCTCGATGACGACGATGGCGTCGTCGACGATCAATCCGACGGCCAGCGCCAAGCCTCCGAGCGTCATCGTGTTGAGCGAGAAACCGAACATGTACGCGGCAAAAAGCGTGCCCAGCACGGAAATCGGCAGCGAAATGCCCACGATGAGCGTCGATCGCCACGAGTGCAGGAAGAGCAAGATGATCAGCACTGCGAGCACCGCGCCGTAGAGAGCGGTATGTTCGAGCGCCGTGACCGCTTGCGTGATGAAACCTTTTTGATCGAACAGCACCGACATGTGCATGCCCGGGTAGCGCTTCTGTACTTGGGCGATCTTCGCGTACACGCCGGTGGCCGCTTGAACGACGTTGGCGTTCGGTTGCGCGGTGATATTGACGTTCACCGCCGGTTGCGCTGCCGGCGCGCCCTTGTTCCAAACCCGCTGGAAGAAGCGCTGCTCCTGAATCGAGTCGCTGACCGTCGCGATGTCGCGCAGAAAGACCGGGGCGCCATTTTTGGTCGTGACGACGATGCTGCCGACTTGTTGAGCGTTCTTGAAGAGCTCGTTCGTCTGGACTTGGTATTCTTTGTTCGAGACTTGGACGATGCCCGCGGGCAGGTTCAGGTTCTCTTGAGAGATGCGGCTGACGATCTGGCTGAGCGTCAGCCCGTAACCCTGCACCTTGTTGACGTCGGGCTGCACCATGACCGCGCGGGACTGCGCTTCGTTTACCGTTACCGACGCCACGCCGCTCACGCTCGAGAACTCGTCGGAGAGCACGTTCGTCCACAGGTCGCCCAAGTCGCGCTCGGACATCGTGTCCGAGGTCACGAACATGCGGATGACCGGAATTTGATTCGGATCGAACTTGCGGACTTCCGGCTGCTGCAAATTTGGATCGTTGGGCAGGCTGCTGAAGGCGCGCTGGACCTGCTGCTGCACCTGGACCGCCGCCGTATCGATGTTCGTGCCGTAGTAAAACTGCGCCGTGATCTGGCTGTCGCCTTCGGACGACGTCGAGTTGATCTGCTGTACGCCCGGTACGCGGCTGACGGCATTTTCCATCGGCCGGGTCACGAGCGTCTCCATCGTTTCGGGCGCGACGTTTGCGTAGCTGATTTCGACGTTGACGACCGGCGGCGAAAAGGCCGGCAAGAGATCGATGGGCAGCCGGGGGAACGCAAAGATGCCGAGCACGACGATCGCGGTGGCGATCATCGCAACGGTCACACGCCTGGTGACGGCAAAGCGGGCGATGTTCATGCGGCTAGCAGAGTCTTCCCATGGGCCCGACCACCATCCCACGCGGGCATTAAAGCGAGCTGAGAGGCCGCGCGCCAAAGCGGCAGTCCAATGCGCTTGCCGCTCCTGAGGCCCTGTGCTAAGATAGCCCGGTTTCCGGGACCAACCCGGCCACCCGCTGCCCGCCGCGACCGGTGGGCCGCCCGCTCTGCGGGCGTCCATAGAGGGCTACCATGGCTGCCGCCGATTACGAAGTAACCTATATACTGCGCCCCAACCTCGAGGAAAACGAGGTTGCCGAGCGCACCGCCGCCATCTCCGATCAGTTGAAGAACAACGGCGGCGAAGTGCTCAACCTCGAAGTGCTGGGCAAGAAGCGCCTGGCGTACGAGATCGACGACGTCCGCGAGGGCATCTACGCGGTGCTCCGCTTCCGCAGCGAGGCCGCTGCCGCGCACGAACTCGAGCGCCAGCTGGGCCTGAACGAGAACGTGATGCGCGCTCTCCTCGTGCGGCTGGACAAGCACGCCGTGGCCGCCGAGAAGGCTTCAACACCCCCGCAACAATAATGCCATGCACCTGGCACGCAGCCAGGATACTCTCGGCTTGAACCCGCACACCAATCTTCGCTTCGAGACCAGAAAAGAGTAGAGCATCATGGCAGGATCGTTTAACAAAGTCATTTTAGTCGGACGCGTCGTTCGCGATCCCGAAATCCGCTACGTCGGCTCGGGCGCGGGCGTGACCAAGTTTTCGATTGCGGTGAATCCCAACAAGCGCGACGCAAAGCCCGAAGACACGCTCTTCGTCGATCTCGTCGCCTGGGACAAACTGGCCGAAACCTGCAACACCTATCTCAAAAAGGGCATGAACGTGCTCGTCGAGGGCCGTCTCGTCATCCGTTCTTATGACGACAAAGACGGCGTACGGCGCAAAGCCACCGAGGTCGTGCTCAACACGATGCAGATGCTCGATTCGCCGCGCGATCGCCAAGAGAGCACGGAAACCTTCAACGGCACGCCCGTCGGCGTCGGCGGCGGCACGCGCATGGACGACGGTTTGGACGAAGAGATCCCGTTCTAACCGTTCTAGAGCCCTCTCATAATGAACGCATGAAAAAGCGCTTCAGTGCAAAATTCGCCTAAGAAATGCCCTGCAAATGCGGGGCATTTTTTAATCCCTCGTTCTGCAGCCCTAAACCGCCCCGCTCACCTTCACGTCGGCACATCTGAGCCCTGGAGAGGTGTCGTTCATTCGTAAAAGACTGGATGTCGCAAAAGCACCGTCTTTGCCGCGAACCGCATGGAACGTAAAATCCGGAGATTTACTGTAGCAGTAAACATACTCGGCGGTCACCTCGTCGAACGAACCTGCGCCGATCGCAAAGTCCAATCCATCCGGT
>DASRDE010000153.1:0-2756 GCA_035652755.1 Vulcanimicrobiaceae bacterium
CGGTAAAACCATGCGCATCGCTTCCATCACCGCGCCGAAAGGCGCGTTTCCGAATTCGCGGTTTAGGCCGAGTCCTAGGGAGGCGCGGCCGCCCGAAAGCGTCCCGCGGAAGGCCACGAGCAGGCGGCTCTTGCCAATGCCGGCGTCTCCCGAAACGAGCACGAGCGAGCCGTGACCGCGCGATGCAGCGAGCCGGCGTTCAACCAGCTCCGCGAGCTCATCGTCCCGGCCCACCAAACTTGGGCAGACCAAGGCGCGCGTCAGCATGCCGCTGCTAAACTTCGGGCCGGCGGGCAGCGCTTCCGGCAGCGAATGGGGGCGGTTTTCCGACATACGCGGCGAGCGGCCGCGATGTTAGGCTGAGGCCGTCTACTCTTGGGAGGGCCCTATGCCTCTTCGCGCTTTACGTACCGCCAAGCCGGCCTTTGCCGCGGTTGCGGTACTTCTGCTGTCCGCATGCGGCGGTTCGGCGTCCATTCCGTCTTCGGCGACTCCCTCGGATACGCAAATGACCGCTGGCACGAGCGGCACCGCGCAATGGCTCCAGCCGTATTTCAACGGCGCTCACACGGGATTCAACCCGTTGGAAACCACGCTGAACCGGAGCAACGTCGGCTCGCTGACGCAACTTTGGTCCTTCCCGACCGCAGCCCAGATCACCGATCCCGTCATCGTTCAAACCGGCGTCGCCTACGTGAATTCGGGTGACGGCTATTTGTACGCGGTCAACGCTTCGACAGGCTCGCTGATTTGGAAGTACGAGACGTACGAGGGGACAACCCCGCAAAACGCGCCGGTACTGACGCGCGGGCTGCTCGTGGTTCCGTGCCTGGTCGGCGGCGACACGCAAAAGAACGCCATGTGCGGGATCAAGGCCGCGACCGGAAAGCGCGTTTGGGCGTACTACGACGACTGCAACTGCTTGCCGCCGGCAGGGGTGAGCAGCGGAGTCGTCGCGTCCGGAACCACCGCCGTCTTCGACTATCAGGACGGAAGTACGTCCCCCTCGTACGTGGCGGCCGTCGACGTACGCAGCGGAACGCGGATATGGGCAAGTCCGGCGCTTCCGCACGGCCCGGACTTTTGGAGTGCGGCGATTGCGGGCGGGCAAGTCTTCTTCAGCACCGGTTCGGGCGTCTGCGCCGCGAGTCTGGCAAGCGGCACGCAGGCTTGGTGCACGAACCTCGGCTCGGAGCCGTCGATCGCATCGGCAAACGGCGTCGTGTACGTGAATTCGTCCAACAACGGCGTCTTCGCGCTGAACGCATCGACCGGCGCGCAACTCTGGCAATACACGCCTACGGCCGGAAACTCCAGCGGAAACTACGACCCGCCGGCGATCGCGCACGGGATCGTCTACGTGTCGGGCATCGGAGGCAATGGAAACCTTTACGGTTTGAACGCGTCGACCGGCGCTCCGATCTTCAATACGTCCGGCGCGGGTAGTTCGGCCTACACCTCCTCTTCGCCGTCGGTTGCGAACGGCGTCGTCTACCTCCAATGCACTAACGGTCTTTGCGCATTCAACTCCGCAACGGGGGCCGTCTTATTCGATGGCGGCACGCCCGGGCAGGATTACGTCTCGCCCGCTATCGTGAACGGCGCCGTGTACGCGGCTTGCGGTCCGAACTCGGTATGCGCGTACGCGCTGCCGGCTCCCCGCCGTTCGAACTTCTAAGGTGTGAGCAGAATCTTTCCGATGTGTTCGGACGACTCGAGGCGGCGGTGCGCTTCCGCCGCCTCTTCGAAAGCATAGACTGAGTCGATGACGGGATGAATCGGATCGCGCACGGGCAGCAGCGGCCAAACGTGCGCGAGCAGATCTTGGGCTATCGCCGCTTTTTGGGCCGCGGTGCGCGGCCGAAGCGACGATCCGCTGATCGTTGCGCGTTTGTGCAATAACTTCCCGAGCTCGATCTCGGCCCTCGGGCCCCCGGTCGTCGCGATGCAGGCAATACGCCCGTCCAGTGCGAGCGCATCGAGATCGCGGGCGACGTACGCCCCGCCGACGAGGTCGAGCACCACGTCGACGCCTGCGTTCTGCGTCGCGGCCAGGATCGCGTCGACGAAGTCTTCGCGCTTATAATCGATCGCGAGGTCCGCACCGAGCGCGCGGCACGCGGCGCACTTCTCCGGAGTCCCGGCAGTCGCTGCGATGAATCCGGCGCCGAATGCCTTGGCAAACATGATCGCCGTCGTGCCGATGCCGCTAGTTCCGCCATGAATCAAGACGCCTTCGCGCGCACGTAAGCGCGCTCGCGTAAACAGATTGTCGTAAACGGTGAATGCATTCTCCGGCAGGGATGCCGCTTCGGTCAGCGTCCACTGCGCGGGCTTGGGCAGAACTTGCCCCGCCGGCACCGCGACGTATTCGGCGTAGCCTCCGCCCGCGAGCAGCGCGCAGACCTCGTCGCCATGCTTCCAGCTCGTAACGTCGGGACCGACGCCTTCAATGGTTCCGGATACTTCCAATCCGAGAATGCCGGAAGCGCCGGGCGGCGGCGGATACTTGCCTTGGCGCTGCATGGCGTCGGCGCGTGAAATCCCCGCTGCGCAGACGCGAATAAGGACTTCTCCCGCGCCGGCCTGCGGTATCTCCCGCTCTGCAACGCGCAGCACCTCCGGTCCCCCGGGAAGCGCGGCCTCAACGACGCGCAAGCGCGTCGTCCGCTTCGATGAGATCGAAAAGCACCGGATGCGCTGCGACCAGTTCGGCGGGATACGCACCGTCGAAGGCTTCGCGCCAGGCATCCGGG
>DASRDE010000154.1:0-6105 GCA_035652755.1 Vulcanimicrobiaceae bacterium
CGTTCCTGTCCCGCAGCGACTTGCTGGTGGTGAACGACTCGGCAACGGTGCCGGCCGCGCTAACCGCGCGTCGGGCCAACGGCGATACCATTGCGCTTCACGTCGCGACGGCCATCGACGAACGGCTGTGGATTGCCGAGCCGCGGACAAGAGCGATCCTGGTCGGCGAAGAGCTCGCGCTCCCCGCCGGAGGTTCCGCCGCGCCGATCGCTCCGCTGGAACCTGCCAATCCGCGCCTGTGGTACGTGCGGTTCGACCTGCCCGCACCGATGTACGAGTACATGCGCGCATACGGGGAGCCGATCCGCTACGGCTACGTCACCGAGCGTTTTCCGCTCGAGTCGTATCAAACGATCTTCGCCCGCGAGCCCGGTTCGGCCGAAATGGCCTCCGCCGCGCGGCCGTTCACGCCGCGCGTGGTGCAATCGCTGCGCGCTCGCGGCGTCGAGATCGCAACGGTGACGCTGCACTGCGGCGTGTCGAGTTTCGAAGCTCCCGAACGTCCCGGGCCGGAGCGCTTCTTCGTGCCGCGCGCGGCCGCGGAGGCGATCTCTCGTGCGAAAGCGCAGTCGCGGCGCGTGATCGCGGCCGGAACGACGGCGCTGCGCGCAATTGAAACGGCCGCGGCGCGCGGCCAAATTACGGCGGACGGCGGATGGACGAGCCTGGTTATCGATGCGCAGTACAGGTTGCGCGCGGCTGACGGCCTGCTCACCGGATTCCACCACGCGAGCTCGACCCATCAATGGATTCTGCGCGCATTCATGGACCCGGAGCTGCTCGCCGGCGCGTACGAAGAAGCAGCGTCGCGCGGGTACTACCAGCACGAATTCGGCGACGTGCAGCTTATCCTCTAGCCGCACAAACAAACGAGGCCCGTCGTGACGACGAGCCTCGCTGCGCATTCGGTGTGGAGGGCCGATTGCTAAGGGGCGTTAGTTCTTGGAAGCGGCTTTTGCAGCGCTCTTCGCGGTTTCGGTGACGAACTCGGCGACTTGCAGAGCGTACTCTTTGCGCAGTTCGAGCATCTTGTTCGCGTAGTCGAAGCTCATCTCGACAAACTTCGTCGGCGAGGGGATCGACTCGAACGTGGGCATTTTGTCGAGCGTCGCGACTTCGGTGAAGAGCTCGCGCGCCTGTTCGAACGCCGCCATGTTGGCGTCTTGGGCCTGCTTGACGGCCTTGAGGGTCTCGTCTTGGAACTTCGAGACGTACTGGGTAAAATCGGTTGCCATGTGCTAAGTATACTTAGCACTCGCTGTGTTTGTCAAGTACGTCCCAGGAAGCCCCGGTAGATTCGAATGAGGGTGTCCTTTTGGTCGGTCGAGAGGTTGGGGTCCAGGCGGATCGCTTGCTCGACGTCCCGGCCGGCCGGAGCCTTGGCATCCTCGTCCAGCAGCCCGGCCTGCGCATACATGGTCTCGGCCGAGATCTGCAGCGCGCTGGCGATATTCTTAAGCACGTCGGCGGACGGCTTATACAGGCCCTTCTCGACCTGGCCCAGGTACGGATTGGAGATCTTGGCCATATCCGCCAGCTGCCGCAATGAGAGGTTGGCCAGCTCGCGCTGACTGCGGATGAACTCGCCCAGGCGCTCCCATGCGCGATCGTTGCGATCACTCATTTCGAACGTACCGCCCGGGGGCCGGGTCGCCGGCGGGAAGGTCGACGGGCGTGCGGCTCGCGCCGCCGCGCGGATCGATCCACTCGGCCCAGTCGTTCCACCAGCTGTCGCCGACGGGCACGGCGCTCGCCCGCCATGCATCTGCGCTCTCGTCGTGCAGCGCCTTTTCCTTGGTCCAATGCTTGGACTTCGGGTTGCCCGGCGGATTGACGATGCCGGCGATGTGGCCGGAGTTGGTCAGGGTGTATTTGACGTCGTCGCTCGAGACCAGATTGACCGTACGGTACGTCGAGCGCCACGGCGCGATATGGTCCGCTTCGGCGCCGAGCACGTAGAGCGGCGTGCGGATCGCGCCCAAGTCGATCGGCGTGTCGCAGATCGTAAACTTCCCCGGCTGCGCGATAAGATTGTGCAGGTAGCATGCCCGCAAGTACTGCGAATGCATCGCGGCCGGCATGCGCGTCGAGTCGCCGTTCCAGGTCAAGATATCGAACGCCGGCGGCGACTTGCCCATGAACCAATTGTTGACGACGTAACTCCAGATGAGGTCGTTTGCGCGCATCCAGTCGAACGTGCCGGCCATCTCGCTCGAATCCAGATATCCGCGCTCGTTCATGCGCTGCTCCAAGCGCGAGATGGTCGCTTCGTCCGTGAAGACGCCCAGATCGCCCGGCTCGGAGAAATCGATCAGCGAATTGGTCAGCGTCGCACTATTGACGCGTGCAGCTTGACCGTGGGCCGACAGATACGCCAGCAAGATGAGCGTGAGCGTGCCGCCAAGGCAAAGTGCCGCGATATTGGTCTTCTCGCTCCCGGTGATGCGTTCGACCGCAGAGAGCGCCTCCAGCAGGCCGTCGCGCAAATAGTCGTCCATCAACAAGCCGCGCATCGACGCATCCGGATTGCGGTAGCTGATCATGAACGTTTGGTGACCGTGGCGCACGGCCCATTCGACGAACGAGCGTCCCGGCGCCAAGTCCATGATGTAGAACTTGTTGATCCACGGCGGACTGCAAAGCAATGGAATCTCGTGCACCTGCGCGGTCTGCGGTTCGTACGCGATCAACTCCATGAGCTCGTTGCGGTAGACGACGCGCCCCGGAGTCGCCGCGATATTGGAACCGAGCCGGTGACCGGACGAGTCGACTTGGCGCGGCATGCCCCGGTTGTCGCGAACGTCTTCCATGAAGTTCTGCATTCCGCGCAGCAGGCTCGCGCCGCCGCTGTTCATCGCTTCCTTCACGACTGCCGGGTTCATCCACGGGACGTTGCTCGGAGCGAAAGCGTCGTTGAGCAGCTGCATGGCAAAGCGAGCTTTGCGTTTGGTGGCGTCCGGCAGGCGCGACGTTTCGACGAGCGACATCGCGGCACGCGAACGCGAGAGATAGTCGTCGAGCACGCCGGCAAGCATCGGATTCTGCGTCCAGGCCGGATCGGCAAATCGCTTGTCGGCCGGCGGCTCCGCATCCGCGGCTTGGCCGCCCAAACGCTGCAGCATGCGCATTCCCGCCATTTGCTGCTGCGAGAGAAGGTTCGTCATCCAGAGCGCCATGCGCGACGGATCGGCCATCGCATCGGCCATTACCGCACGCAGCGCGTCGCCGAGCGAAGCCGGGTCCAGCCCCGTGACGTCCAGGCCGTACTGCAGATCTTCCGGTGCAATCGCGGTATCCATCACATGTACATCCCGCCGTTGACGTTGAATACCGAGCCGGTAATAAAACCGCTGCGCTCGTCGATCAGAAAGCGAACCATGCGAGCGATTTCGGCAGGATCGCCTAGCCGTTTGACGGCCGTGCGCGATGCGGCGCCTTCGATCGCGTGCTGCGGCATCGCCGCTACCATCTCGGTATTGATGAAGCCCGGCGCAACCGCGTTGACCGTGATCCCCTTTTGCGCCACTTCGAGGGCCGCAGTCTTCGTCAAGCCGATGAGGCCCGCTTTTGCCGCCGAGTAATTGGCTTGGCCGACGTTCCCCGAAAGGCCGACGACGGAGCTGATGTTCACGATCCGGCCGTAGCCGTTTTCGATCATGTGATCGATGGCGCACTTGATCATAAAAAACGGTCCCGACAGATCGACCTGCAGCACCGTGTTCCACTCTTCGACGGTCATCTTGCGGATCGTGTGATCCATCGTGATCCCCGCGTTATTGACCAAAAAATCAATTCGGCCGTGTTCTGCCAGAACCGCGTCGACGGCGGCCTTACACCGCTCGTACTGGCCGACGTCCCCTTCGTAAAACACGACGTTCCCGGCGGTACCGTTGAGCGAGGATTTGAGATGCTCCGTTCGCTCGCGGTCGGCTTGGAGGCCGACAACGGCAACCTTGGCGCCGTCGTTGGCCAGCGCCGACGTGATGGCGCCGCCGATCCCGCGCGAACCGCCCGTCACGATGCCGACGCGGCCGGCGAGCGAAGTAAGAGTAGAGGTGATCATGCGCTAAGTTTACTTAGCGCGCCGTGCATTTTCCTTGCACCGCGAGCGGCTCGCCGGCGCAGCGCTACATATCGAGGCCGCCGTTGACCGTGTACACGGCACCCGTGATATAGCTGCTTTCATCCTCGAGCAGAAACTTCACCACGCGCGCAACTTCTTCGGGTTGACCCAAACGCCGCTGCGGGATCTTTTCGACGACCTTTGCGAGCGCGGCTTCGGGCACCGCGGCGACCATTTCGGTGTTGACGAATCCCGGCGCGACGCAATTGACGGTGATGCCCTTGGTCGCGGTTTCCAACGCCACGCTCTTGGTCAACCCGAAGAGCCCGGCTTTGGACGCGGCATAGTTGGCTTGACCGATGTTGCCGGTCTCGCCGATCACCGAGCTGATGTTGACGATGCGTCCCGACCCCCGCTCGATCATGTGCTCGAGCACGGACTTGATCATTGCGAAGGCGCCGAACAGGTTGACGTTCAGGACGTTGTGCCAGTCTTCGGGGCTCATCTTGCGCACGGTCTTATCGAGCGTGATGCCGGCGTTGTTCACGAGCCAGTCGACGCGGCCGTACCGGTCCATCACTTCCTGCACGACGCGGCGGCAGTCGTTGATGTCGTCCACGCGTCCTTGATGCACCGATATGGTGGCGCCGGATTGCGCGAGCTCACCCTGCAGCTTCTCCGCGGCGTCTTTGCCGCGGCTATACCCCGCGGCGACGCGCGCACCGCTTCGGGCGAGCAGCGAGGTGATGGCGGCACCGATTCCTCGAGTGCCGCCGGTCACGATGGCAACTTTGCCTTCCATTATTGGATCGTTACGCTCACCGGTTTGGACGGGATGCCGTTGGCAACGACTTCCAGAGTGCTCGCGCCCGTTTCGATGGTTGCGGGAACGTCGAACTTCGTGGAGACCGTCGCCTGCGAGGCCACGCCCATGAAGCTGTGGTTGTGCGTGCGCGCGTACACCACGTGGCCGCTCGCCGTGTTGGTGATGCGGACCAGCGGGTAATTCGTCGCGTCCTGCGCGTCGTCGCCGTAGGCATTGTTCTGCGAGAACCCGTTGAAGCGCACGCCTTTGATCACGTAGGTGGTGCCGTGCGTGAGCGTCGTGGGAACCGAACTAATCGACGGCGCGATGGTGGTGTCGGCCTTTACGGCCGGCGTGTAGATCTCGACGTCGCTCGACCCGTCCGTTTCCAGAACTTGACCCGTCGGCAGCATCAGCAGCCGTACGTTGTACGCCGCGTCGTTCGGTGCGTTCGGCGGTCCGGGAATATTCTTCAGAGTCGTGCCGTCGAAGATATAATAGTACGAGGGCGAGCCATAGACGCCGATGCTGCCGACGGCAAGCACGGTGCCGTTCGTGAGCTGCGAGGCAGGTCCGTCGGTCACGAGCACCTGTTGGCCGTTGACTTTCGGGAAGCTCGGACCCGATTTCCACGAATGGGTCGCGACCGTGTAGATCGCCGTCTGGCCGTTGGCGCCTTCGACGAAGACCGTCCCGTCGTTCCGCAGCGTTTGCGGGCCCATCTCGTCCGCGAGCACCATGTTCGATGGCAGATTGCCGGCCGAGGACCAGCTCCCCGTCGCAGGATTGTACAGCTCGGAGTTCGGTGCGCCAAAAACGTCGACCGTGAGCACGCGTCCGTCCGGAAGCAAGGTCCAGCCTTCCTCCGAGTTGGCATCGTGTTTTCCGGTGCCCGTGATCTTCCAGGTCGTCGTTCCGGTTTTGGCGAGCGCTTGAACCGACATGCAGCAATTGCCGAGCATGTACGTTCCGTCGTTCAAAATCACGCTGGACGCATCGCCGATTTGCGACCATCCGGACGGAGGCTGAACGGTCCTCCACGTGTTCGCGAGCGGGTTGTAACTGGCGCCTTGATTGGTTTCGATTTGATTGCCGAAGTTGTATTCGCCGCCCGCGATCAGCATCGTGCCGTCCGAACGAACGGCCGAAGCGAAGTACAGCGGCCCGTACGTCGAGGGAAGCGACGCTTTCGCCGTCCACTTGCCGGTGGCGTAATTGCCCTTGTCGTCGGGCGACA
>DASRDE010000155.1:0-5565 GCA_035652755.1 Vulcanimicrobiaceae bacterium
GCGCAGGAAGGCGCGAGCGTCGTCGTGGACTATCGCGGCGATGCCAAACCGGCGAACGAGCTCCTTAGCGAGATTCAAGGCTTCGGCGGAACCGCGTGCGCAGTGGAAGCGGATATCAGTCAACCGCAGCAGGTGCAGTCCCTGGTCGATGCAGCGGTCGAACGGTACGGGGCTATCGACATTATGGTGAATAACGCCGGAACGGAAGAAGAACACTCGTTTCTCGAAATGCCCCTCGAAGTGTACCGGCGGATCATCGACGTCGATCTGACCGGAACGTGGCTCTGCACGCAAACGGCTGCAAAGCAGATGGCAAAGCAGAAGCGCGGTGGACGGATCATCAATATTTCGTCGATTCACGAAGAAGTATCGATGCCCAAGAACGCTCCCTACTGCGCGGCCAAGGCCGGAATTCGCATGCTCACGCGCACGCTCTCGATCGAACTGGCACCGTACGGCATCACGATCAATAACGTCTGTCCCGGCGCGATCGATACGCCGATGGATCGGAACGTCAAACGCGACCCCAAGAAGATGGAAGCGCTGCTCGCGGAGATTCCGATGCGCCGGATGGGCAAGCCCGAAGAGGTTGCGGCGATGTGCGTCTACCTTGCCTCGGAGAGCGCGTCGTACGTGACCGGAGCCTCGTTGTTTATCGACGGAGGCATGAGCAAGAACTCCGGAAGCCTGTGATCGCAAAAATTTCCGGCGCCGGGCACACGATCTCGCAGTACGAGATCTCCGATCGCGAGCTCGCGTCCGGCAGCACGTTCGGGGCGCCCAAAGCGACGTTGCGAATCAAGGCCACGGGCGCGCTCGAGAAAGTGTACTCACCCGAAGTCGGCTGCGACGCCTTCGGGACGCTCGTGCTGCATCATTGGGAAGAGCGCAGCGGGATTCCGCTTGCGCCGCTCGAGGGCGATTTCCTGATCCACCCGCACCATCAGGAGCATATCTTCGAGCTCGCCAATCGCGTGATGGTTCGCGAAGACGTCTTCATGCTGAGCGGGATGCCGTCGGGAGAAGGCTTTCACAACGTCGATCCGCCGGCGGCTTATTACACGGTCACGCTGCGCAACGATGCCGACCAAACCGTCGAGGTCTCGACTTACGCCTCGATCCGGCTGCGCGGCGGCTTCGGGGCCGATACCGAAACCGCGTACGACGCGAGCCTTCGCGCATTTTTGGTTCGAAACGCCAAAATGCCCGACTTCGTTCGCGCAGTCGCATGCTCGGAGCGGCCGTCGAGCTACGAGGTCTCCCTGGACGGAGCCAAGCCGAGCGCTGCGCGCTTTCCCGGCGAACTCTCGAACACGACGCTGGACTCGTGCGACGATCCGATCGGCATCTTCCATCTTTCGCATAAGCTGCGTCCGCGCCAAAGCGTCTCTTTCTACTTCGTGCTGACGTTTTCACTCGACGGAGCCGATGCAGTTAAGGCGCTGCTGCCCACGTTGCCGTCCGCACAAGATGCGCTCGAGCGCACGACCGAGCACTACGAAACCGTTCTCAGCCGCGCCGTCGTGCTCACGCCCGATCCCGAGGTGAACCGCGGCGTGCTCTGGGCGAAAGCCAACATCCTGCGCACACAGTCGCTCACCTCGCAAGGCTGGTGCTTCGTCAACGACCCCACGCGTTCGAACAACAGCGTGGGCCGCGACACCGCGTGGTACGGTTTCGGCTCGGATTACATCACGCCGGAATTTGCACGAGAAGCGCTGCTTTGGTATGCGGATCACACCGAGCCCGACGGCATGGTGGTGGAGTATTTCGACATCCGCAACGGCAAGACCGAAGATTACGGCCTGAACATCAACGACGACACGCCGCTGATTATTCTGGCGCTCTGGCATCATTTCGCGATCACGGGCGACCGCGATTTTCTGGAGTACGCGTTTCCGCGAGCCGAACGCTCGGGGAACTACATCCTCTCGCAGCGCAACGAGCAAGGCCTGGTGTGGTGCAAGGCGGACGGCACCGCGGATTGGGGCATCGTCGGCTGGCGCAACGTCATCAAGGGGTATCGCCTTTCGGGTGCGACGACGGAAGTCAATTCCGAATGTTATGCGGCGCTTAAAACCCTGGCGATGATGGCGGCAATGCTCGGAAACCGCGAAAAGGAGAGGTTCTTTTCGGACGCAGCGGACGACCTGCGCGCTGCCATCAACGAGCATCTGCTCGACAAAGATCGCAACCTCTACTATCTGAATATCGATCTGGACGGGACTCCGCGCACCGACGTCACGTGCGACTTGGTCTTTCCCGTGATGTTCGGCGTGGCCGATCACGACGTCGCCGCGAACATCATCGCGCGGCTGAGCATCCCCGAGTTTTGGAGCGATGCCGGCCTGCACACGGTACCGCGCAACGACATCAACTACGGGCCGGCGCACGGGTTCGGGTTGCTGGGCGGCGTCTGGTCGGGTCCGACGTTCTGGTATTCGTTTGCCGCTGCATCGTTCAACCCGGAGTTTATGGCCTACGCGCTCTCTGTCAGCTTCCAGCATTATTCGCAGGATCCGCGGCGCAACAACACGGTGCCCGGACAATTCTGCGAGTGGCTGCACGGCGAAACGCTGACCAACCAAGGCATGATGCTCTCGCCGTGGTTTGCTCCCAAGTATCTCTGGTCTGCGGTCGAGGGCGCTGCGGGCTTGGACACGTCCGGGTTGGAACTGGACGTGAAGCCGCGGCCGGCCAATGCGTGGGCCTGGATGGGCGCGCACAACCTGGACCTGCGCGGGAAAACGGTTTCGTGGTTCGCCGCGCGCGTACCCGATCTGCGCGTGTACGCCAACTACCCGTTCCCATCTGTCGACGAGGACCAGCGCTTCGAAGAAGACATCACCGACGAGGTGCACGTGAGCGGCGAGAATGCGGTGCGCCTGGCGCTTCGCCGCGCAGACCGTGCCGTGATCTTGATCGGCAACACACGCGACCGCACGATCACTACATCGGTTACCGTGGACGACCGCCACTTGCGCGGGCCGCATATGCTTCGCGCGTACAACACGCTGCGGCGTGAGTGGGTGGAACAAAGGAACTTCGACTGCGAGACGTTTCGGCGAGGTCTTGCCGTGCAGGTGAACAGCCACGGGTTCTGCCTGCTCGAACTTCATCGAGAGGACTAATGGGCGAGAACTACACCTTCGGCTACAGCGAATTCACCACGTGGCCCTGGTCATTCAAGAAAGACTTGGAACATTATAAGGCGCAAGGGGCGGACGTCATCGAGATCTGTGAGTTCAAGCTGGCGCACAACGAGTACGACGCGCTGGCGCAGGTCGAAGAGTTCGGATTGCGCCCGTCGTCGGTGCAGATGAAGGTCCACTCGGTGTTCGTCGATTCGATGTCGGGCAAGCCCGAGGATCCGGCGGATCGCATCGCGGAGATGAAAGCCGCGATTGCAGGAAGCGCGCCGCACTTGCCCGCCGGCACGCCGTTTATCGTCATCACCGGTATCGCGCCCGACAAAGACATTCGAAAAGCGGCAGACCGTACCGTGGAGGCGCTCAAGGAGCTCGGCGAGTTTGCAGGCGGGCACGGCATGCGCATTGCTTTCGAGCCGCTCAACCCGGTGAATCTGCATACCGATACGGCAGTGTGGGGATTGGACCAGGGGCTGGAGATCGTCGACCGCGCCGGCGATCCCAACGTGGGCATCTGCATCGACTCTTGGAACGTGTGGCAAACGCCGGCGCTAGAGGACGTGATTGCGCAGTGCGGACCGAAGATTTTCGTCGTGCAGCTGAGCGACTGGCAAACGCCGCGTTCTACGGCGGATCGCTACACGTTAGGCGAGGGCGTGATCCCGTTTGTGCCGATGTTCCGCGCGATACGGCAGACCGGCTTCGAGGGGCCGTGGGTTATCGAAATTCTGTCCTCGTTTCATCTTGAGGGCTCGCTCTGGAAACGCGATCTCGACGGCGTTCTGCGGGACAACTGCATCGCGTTCGAAAAACTATGGGAGCAATCCGAGCCGCTAGCGCGCTGACGTCTCGAGCAGCCCTTGCAGTGCGGCGAATATTTGTGGGACGCAGTGGTACTTGTACGAGCCGGCGGGTTCGCGGCAGTGGATGAGGCTGGCGATATCGGCCTCGAAGATCAGTACCTCGCCGGTGGGCAGCAGACTGCAATCGATCGCAAAGTAATCCAGGCCCAGAGCCTGCGCGATGGTCGGGAATACGGAGCTCCAGTTCGTAAACACCGATGCCGGATCGGATAGGAACCGCTCCTCTTCTTGCTGCATCCACGGCGTCGAGGGCGTTTCGGATCCGATGTAATGCACCAGCCACTCGGGCGATATCGCCAAATGGTACGCATATGGTGCGCTGGCAACGAGAGCGACGCGGTACTTCCGGTAGTAACCGTCAGCGCTGCGGTATTCGACGAACGGCGCGACGTCGAAGCGCAGCTCCGGGCGCTCGTTGAGGTACTGCGCAAGTGCGGTCCGGCTCTCGATTTTCGCGGCGCCGCGGCCGCCGTGCGAATCGACCGGCCGCACCACCATCGGAAAATTTCGCTCGAGCGTGAGGGCGTCGCGTTTGACTCGCCGCGTCTGGGGAACCCGGCAGCCGGCCACGTTTTGCAGCGCCGCAGCGAGCTTCGTTCGCTCGGTTTTCCAAGAATGTGCCGGATCGTTGAGGATCGTTTTCGGCGTTTGCGCGGAGAGCGAGCGCGCGATCGCGATCGCTCCTTGCGCTGCCTCTGCTTCTCCGATGGCGTTAATAACCGTGTTATAGGGCTGCAGCGTTTCCGGGGGCACGCTTTCGGTCAGGTACAGGCGCGAGAGCTGCACGCGATGCCGGTCGAGCGCAAAGTCCAGCGGGGCATTCGCGGACCACGGTCCGGGAGCCATGAGCGCCAAGACCTTTAGGGTCGGATCCGTCGACGGATGCGCCGGGTAGAGGCGCTGCTTGCGCAACGCGCGGTCGCGGTAATAGTCGGCCGCCGTGTGCTGGTTCAGGGAGAAGAGCACTTCGGAAAGTGCGAGCGCATATTCGGCGCGTCCTGAAATGAACGCCGCGCGCTGGTAGCCTGCGAGCGCTCCCAGATATTCGGACTTTCGCAGCGCAAGGTTTGCCGCAGCGGCATGCGCTTGAGCCAAGCCCGGATCGTGCTTGAGCGCTTCATCCAGCAAGCGCTGCGCTTCTTCCATGCGGGCGAAGGGCACGAGCGCGCCCGGCGCAATGACGTGCAGTGCGATCTCGGGCTCGATGTCGACCGCCTGCGAGTAAGCCGCGATCGCTTCTGAGGTTGCGCTGCGGGCTTGACGCGCGACGTTCAGTGCTTGCTGTGCTTCGGGGTGCTTGGTGTCGATCCGAACCGCTTCGCACGCGTAGGCAATCGCGTTTGCGGCATCGCCCGCGAGCATCGATAAGCGAGAGGCTAAGGCCAGGGCGCCGGCATTCCGCGGATTATCGCCCAGGACCCCGAGACAGTGACGAAAACTTTCGAGAAAGCGGCCCGCGCGCTCGTCGCTCAGCGCCTGGTCGAGGCGCGGGTCAGTCAAAAGTGAACGCGACGATTTCGTTGTTCTCGCGGTGATTGGTCCAGAATCTCGTG
>DASRDE010000156.1:0-2073 GCA_035652755.1 Vulcanimicrobiaceae bacterium
CCGTCCACTTGCCGGTGGCGTAGTTGCCCTTGTCGTCGGGCGACAAGCTATACCAGCCGGACGCGTCGGCTTGGTGAACCATGACCGTACCATCGGTTAAAAGCAGCGCGGTGTCGTTGTTGCCGGGTGCGCCCGGAACCCGCTTCCAGCCCGCTCTTGCGGCTGCTTCGCGATCCGCTTCAGTGACGAAATAGCGGATGGGCGGCGGGTTCGGCGGCTCGCGGTGAACGCCGAACGATCTCTGAGCGGATTGTCCGCTCTGCTGCGTGATGGACGGACCGAAGGATCCGCCGCCGCAGGCAGCCAGCGAAAGTGAGATCGCGGCCGCTGCGGCAGCTCGCGAAACGACGAAGAAAGCCCGCATATGCACCTCGGCACGGATTACGCTAAGTACGGGCGCGTTTACGGAAGCGTCGCGCCGCTCCTGGCGCTCGCACTAGTATTTTAGGGAAGCGTTGGCCTATGCGCCGACCGTGTCAGATAAACGGCCCGCCCAGCGGTACAGCAGCAGGCCCCCTGCGGCGAATGCGATGCCGCCAAGAATCGTCGCCGGAAGCGCAAACGAATCTGCCGCGATCTGCAGCGGCGAACTCTTTCCCGAGAAGACGATGATGCCCGCGAGCAAGACGCCGAAAAGGCTTTCCCCGACGATTAAGCCGGACGCAAGCAGCACGCCGAGGCGGCGCGCGGCGTCGGCGTTGCGCAACCGGGCCGCCCAGCCGTTGTAAACGCGTCCAGCCAGCGCACCAATCACGACCGGAAAGATCGTCGAAGGCGGCAAGTAGATTCCAAGGCCGACGGCCAGCGGCGGAAGTTTCAGGCGGTCTGCGCTCGTCCGGCGCAAAATCTCGTCGACGGCGATCACGACGATGCCTACCGCCGCGCCGATGCCAATCAGGCCCCACGGCGCCTGCCCGCCGATCACGCCGCGCGCGAGCGCCGATATCAACGTTGCCTGCGGCGCGGGCAACGGCTGCGCTGCGGGCGAGGTGTTCGGGTGCGGTGCTCCGGCAAATCCGTAGGCCGCATTGAGGAGATCGAGAATCGGCGGAATCACGAGAGCGCCGAAGATGACGCCGATCACCAAAGCGAACTGCTGCCGCCACGGGGTGGCTTGCACGAGCTGACCGGTCTTGAGGTCTTGCAGGTTGTCGTTCGCGATGGTCGCTACGCAGAGCACGACTGCCGTGACAAAAAGCGCGAAGGCGATGAGCGCGGGCCGCACGGACGGATTTTGCGATTGTGCGATCGCCAGCAGGATGAGTGATGCGCCTATGACGGTCAGAATCGCCAGGCCCGAGACCGGACTGTTCGACGAACCGATGAGCCCGGCCATATAGCCGCAGACCGCTGCTACCAAGAATCCGGCGATCACGGTATAGACGATCGCGGCGATCGTCAACGCCACCGCGATCGATCCGAGCGAGCCGCCGTGCAGAAACCACAGGAACAGGACTGCGAGCGGAATGACGGAGAGCGCACTCACGATCGCCACGATGTTGATCGGAATATCGCGCTCGGTGATCGGCAATTGCGCGCTTCCGGCCAGGCGGCGGTGACGCGTCGCTGCGATGGCGGCCTCCAACCCTTTCCAGACCGGCGCAGCGAGTTTGGCCAGCGTCCAAATCGCGGAAATGCCGATAGTGCCCGCGCCGATAAAACGTACTTGGTGGCGCCAGACGTCCGTTGCGACCGTCGCGGCATCGCCGGCAACGGGATGCAGTGCCGTCAGTAGGGGCGTGAAAAGTCCCCATGCGATCGCCAGGCCCGTGAACATGGCCAGACCGACCGCCAAACCGATCAGGTGGCCGGCGCCAAGGAGCGCGAACGAAAGTCCGACGCCGATTCCCGTCGCGGCGTTGCCCGCACGAAAGTACGCGTCGATCTCACCGGTAAAGATCTTCGTTGCCGCAATCGCCGCGAAGCCGGCCGATGCCAGCGATCCGGCGACGACGGCCAAAACGCCGGCTTTGCCTTCCTGCGCACCTTCGCGCGTCCCCACGCCGACGCGCAGCACTTCGGCCGCCGCAACGCCTTCGGGATACGGCAGGTCCGAGTCGGTCACCAGCGCGC
>DASRDE010000157.1:0-22019 GCA_035652755.1 Vulcanimicrobiaceae bacterium
TAAGTTCACTGCTGCCGGCGGCGATCTGAAAGATCCGCAGCCCGACACGATCGTGAAGATGGGCAAAGCCAATAGCGCAGCCGACGTTGTCCGCGTCTTCACGTTTCCGGCGCAATGGGATCTCGAACTCTGGGTGACGCCCAACCCGAACGGCGTCTTCGCGGACAAGAATCCGCTCGTGCACCCAAGCAAGAACGCGGCCCCCGAAGAGATGTAGGCGAGAAGCCGGATAGACCGTCACTCCGAAAGTCGCTCGAAAATTGACATCCTGTCAATTTTCTGCTGCGTGAATTTTCGGGAGAGCAAGCTCTGAAGAAACCATCCTGGTTTGCCCGAAAATATCACAGCCTTTCGGAGTGACGGTCTATCCGGCTCCGAGTTTGGGGGATGGAAGCATGACCCGGCTTTATCAAACCCGGAATGTCACCCCGGCGAATTGACCCGGCGCGTAGTTGCGGTCGCGTGCGGGCCGCGGGACGTCTTTCCACCAGGCGCTGTACATCGCCAGCCACTCGAAGTTTTCGAGGATGTATTCGTTGTTTTCGACGCGGCGGCGGCGCTCGACGAACGTTCGGATGCTGTCCCAGCGCCGGCGCAGCGCGAGGCCTACCGCATCGACCAGCAGCGAAGCATCGAGAACGCGCCTGCGCGAAAGACAGGCGATCGTCTCGACGTATTGCGCGACGATTTGAAAATCGCGATCGTCTTGCGAGCCGACGTATCGCGCTGCGATGTCGGCGTCGGAGGGATAGCGCTGGTTCACGTCGCGCAAGCGTTCGAAGATTGTCACGACGCGCGGGTCGGTAAGGCGTTCGATCGCTTCCAAGATCGCCAGCGCATTTCGCTCGTGCTCCATTTGCCGAACCTGGCGCGCGAGCAAGAACGTCGTGAGCACCAGAGCCAACAGCGCGACCGTCGTGGATATGGCCGACGAAAGGAGCTGTGCGTCCATAGAACCTCCCCGAAGAGTGGTTCTATCTTATCGCATACCGGATCGTCACGGTGCTCGAGACGCGCACTCGCAGGTACTCCTGCGGATCGGAGAACGGGGGATTGCCGTACGGGCCAAGCGAGTAGTTGAAGACGCAGTTCCCGCCGGATTCAAAGCCGTTCCCCGAATAATCGACCGCGAGCACCTTGCCCACGCCGACGCCCAAGGTGTGCGCAATGCTGTCGGCACTTGCCCTGGCTTGGCGGATGGCCGCCGTTTGAGCTTGGACCCGCACGGCCGCGCAGTTTGCCGCGCTCAGCCGGACCTGGGCACCCCCAAGCGTCACCTTCGAACCGGACGGAAAGGACGCGGCCAGCGCAGCGACCCCGTTTTGGATCATCGCAGTCGTCGGATTGCTCACCGTCGCGATGACCGACGCATTCGCCGTTTGGGCCGCGCCGCTCAGGAAAGGCGGCGTCGTGATGCCGCTGCGCGCCACGCCCGCGCGCACGAGGGTATCAACGACCGCAGCGACGGTGGCTTCGTCGATACTTCCGCCGTTTCGCGCATAGAGCTGCAGCGTGACGGTTGCGGTGTCGGCCTGAGTCTCCGCATTGCCGTAGCCTCGTACGGTTATTCCGTCGGGCGGCGTATTGGACGAGGCGGGCGGAAACGGCGCGGGCACCCCTGATGGAGGCGGAAACGCCGCAAGAACCGCGGCCAAAATCGTGAACAGCAGGTGCATAGCGTTAGGCCCGATAGCCGGCTACTCGTTGCTCCAGTAGTCCTTGAGCGCCTTGCCGCGCGAGGGATGACGCAGCTTGCGCAGCGCCTTGGCCTCGATCTGCCGGATGCGCTCGCGCGTGACGCCGAACTCCTGTCCGACCTCTTCGAGCGTGCGCTGATGGCCGTCTTCGAGCCCGAACCGCAGCACGAGCACCTTGCGTTCGCGCTCGGTGAGGTTTTGCAGCACGTCCTGCATCTTTTCTTTGAGGAGCATCACGGACGCCGCTTCCGCCGGCGCGACCGCTTCCTGATCCTCGATGAAGTCCCCCAGATGCGAATCTTCTTCTTCGCCGATGGGCGTTTCCAGCGAGATCGGCTCTTGACTGATCTTGATGACCTCGCGGACCTTCTCGGGGGTCAACCCCATCTCGGCGGCGATCTCTTCGACCGAAGGATCGCGCCCGAGCTCCTGCAGCAGCTGGCGCGAGATCTTGATCAGACGGTTGATCGTTTCGACCATATGAACCGGAATGCGAATCGTCCGGGCCTGGTCGGCAAGAGCGCGCGTAATTGCCTGGCGGATCCACCACGTCGCATACGTCGAAAACTTATATCCCTTGCGGTAGTCGAATTTCTCTACGGCGCGGATTAAGCCCAGATTCCCTTCTTGAATTAGATCCAAGAAGAGCATGCCGCGGCCGACGTATTTCTTGGCGATCGAAACGACGAGGCGGAGGTTCGCCTCCGTCAGCTGACGTTTGGCCTCCTCGCCCTGCACGACGATGACTTGATTTGCGGCTCCGTTGCCCGCGAGCTCCTTTTCGCCGGCCTCGATCCGCATCGCCAAATTCTTCTCGTCCTCCATCGAGAGCAGCGGCACCCGGCCGATCTCCTTGAGGTACATTCGCACCGGATCGTCGAGCGCGAGCCCGGCGGAAAGGGTCTCTTCGTTCTCCTCCTCCGTCTCGGGTTTCTCTTCTTCGGCGTCCTCGACGACTTCAACGCCTGCAGCGTTGAGATCGGTCATGAGGTCTTCGAAGATCTCGGCCTCGTTCAGCTCTTCGCGCGTTTCGGCGAAGCGCCCGACCTCGGTGTTGATCTCGTCCAGCGTGATCGAGCCGCGTTTTTTTCCGCGCTCCAAAATCCGCTTCTTGAGCTCCTCGATCGTCGCGGGCACTGCTTCGAGCGTCGCGGCCGCTCCGTTTGCGCCGGCGGGCGATGCCTTCTTCCTAGCCATGTTCTTTTTCTCACCTCCTCTCTGTCTTATTTTTTCAACTTCGTGACCAGCGCGTCGAATTCGTCGCGCAGTTCGGTGCTGACGTTTTGCCCCGCTCCGACGATTTCATCGATGCGCGAGGACAATTCTTGATAACGCTGCCGCTCGCGGTCGAGTTGCAAGCGTTCGACCACCCGGTCCAGGTGCGCCCGGCGCTGCTCGGAGTCCTCGTACCGGACGGTGGAGCTGCGATCGGGCTGGCCCAGCGAGCTGAGCAGGCCCACGCTTTCGTGATCATCGGCAAATATCGCGAAAACATCTGCAGGCCGCGCAAGCCTCGCTGCATTGGCGATCATGGCGGAATAGACGTCGCGATACAGCCCGGCACGAAAACTCTGGGCTGGAATCCGGTCTTTGTACTCGAGCAGCAACTCCGGATCTTCAAGCACGATCGAAAGCACGTCGCGCTCGAAGGATCCCGGTTGAACCGTCTGAGGGAGATGCCGAGTCGCGGGCCGGACGCCGGCAGAACGCGGAGTAAAGTTCGCCGCGTTCGCGAGAAATGGGCTATTCCGGAGCTCGTGCTCGCTAACCTTCAAGCGCTTGGCCATCCAGACCCGCCACCGGTCCCATTCGATCTGCGGGGTCAATTGCCGGATGAGCGCCTCCGCGGCCGGCGCGATCTTCGCGGGCGAGTCGAAGCCGCGCTCGAGCCGTTCGGCCTCCCGCTCGAGACGAACCTCGATTGCGGGCTTGGCCGCCTTGAGCAGCTCGGCGAACGCCTGCGAACCGTTGCGGCGGATAAACGTGTCGGGGTCCTCTCCCGGCGGCAGCGTAACGACCCGGACGCTCGAACCCGCGTTTTCAACCGCTTTGGAGGCCACGTCGATCGCCTTTGACGACGCCGCGCCTCCCGCCGCGTCGGCATCGAAACACAGGTAGATGCCGTCCGCATACTTGCGCATTTCACGAGCTTGTTTTTCGGTAAACGACGTGCCCAAAGAAGCAACGGCGTTTTCGAAACCGGCCTGGTGCAGCGCGATGCAGTCCAGGTAGCCTTCGACGACGATCAGCGTACCATCCGAAATCGCACGCCGCGCGACGTTGAGCGCGTAGACGTGATCCCCCTTGGTGTACACGGGCGTCGTGGACGTGTTCAAGTACTTGGGCTCCGCATCTCCGAGCGCGCGGCCGCCGAAGGCGATGACCTCGCCCGTCGACGCGTAGGTCGGAATCATCAACCGGTCGCGATAAAAATCGTAGAAACCGCGCTCTCCGCGTTTGAGCAATCCGGCTTTTGCGGCCACCAGCGGATCGACGTGCGAGGCCGCGAGCTCGTCCGCGAGCGCGCCCCACTCGTCGGGGGCATATCCGAGATGAAACTTCTCAATGGTCGACGCGAGGATACCGCGCCGCTCGCAGTACGCTCGCGCGCGTTGGCCCTGACTTTCGTGCAGCTTTCGCTCGAAGAACGCCGCGGCGATCGCGTTGGCTTCGTAAATTGCCTCGCGCTCGCTGCGTACTCGCGCTGCCTGCGGAGATTCGGGCTCCAGCTCGATGCCGGCACGGCCCGCTAGCATCCGTACCGCATCCGGAAACGCCAAGTTCTCGAGCTTGCTCACGAACGTTATGACGTCGCCGCCGGCTCCGCAGCCGAAACACTTGAAGAAACCCTTGTCGGGGTGGACGTGAAACGACGGGGTCCGTTCGCTATGAAACGGACACAGGCCGACGAGATCGCGGCCGCGTTTGCTCAGTTGAACGTACGAGCCGATGAAGCTCGCGATGTCCACGCGCGCGTGAATCTCTCGTATTGCCGTCTGGTCGAATCGCATCCGTCCGTTTTTTCGCTCCTGGAGCATGGCTTCTTCGGCACGCTGCGAAGAATGCCCGCGGATGAAACGGATCTACGATCCCGTGCACCATTTCATCGAGCTGACGCCCGCCGAGGCGGCGCTGCTCGATTCTTCGCCGATGCAGCGCCTGCGCCGCCTGCGGCAGCTGGGACTTGCGTATCTGGCCTTCCCGTCGGCCGAGCACTCGCGCTTCGGCCACGCCCTCGGAGCGCTAGCCGTCGGCACGCGGGTCTTCGACGAGCTCGTGCGTCACGGCGGCGCGTTCGAGAGCGGGGAGCACCGCGCGTACCAACGCCGTCTTCTGCGTGCCGCGCTCTTGCTGCACGACGTCGGGCATGGCCCGTTCAGCCACGCCTGCGAAGACGTGCTCGCGATTCGCCACGAACTGCGCACGCGCGACATCTTGGCTTTGCCGGAGATGCGCGCGCATCTCGACGCGCTCGACGTCGACGCCGCCGACGTGCTCGCTCTGGTTACCGGGGAGCCGCGCGCCCGGGATCGCGTGCTGGCCGAGATCGTCAGCGGACCAAACCTGGACGCCGATCGAATGGACTACCTGCTCCGCGATGCGTATTTCACGGGAGTATCCGGAGGCCGGTACGATGCCGATCAACTCGTCGGCTCGCTTCGGGTTTTCGAGATCGGCGGCGAGCACGTGCTGGGGATAGACCGCCGCGGCGTCGTCGCGCTCGAATCGTTCGTGCTGGCCCGTTATATGATGTTCGCCTCCGTGTACTTCCACCACACGACCCGGATGTTCGAGCGCATCCTCCAGCGCGTGCTTCGCGAGCTTTGGCCGGATCCGGCCGCGCTCGAGCCCATCGACGAGTTTCTGCGTTGGGACGACTTCCGCGTCTTCAACGAGCTGCGGGACGCGCCGTCGGAAGCGGCGCGCGCGCTCCGCGAACGGGAGCGGCTCTATGCGGTCGTCGCCGAATTCAACGCCGAGGCGGATCTGCACGTCTTCGAGCGCTGCGAACGCGCGCTGCGCGAACGCTACGGCGACGCGGTTTGGAGCGACGAGCAGTCGCAGTTGATCCATCGTCTGCCGCTGCAGCTCGACGGGCATGCGCCAACCGTATGGGTGGGTACCGCTTCGGGAGCCGTCATCGATGCGCGCGAGGCATCCGATTTGATTAAGAAAATTTCAGGGAAGGCGCATTGGCGCAAACTGTTCGTCGAACGCAGCCGCGCGGACGCCCGCGAAGCCCGCGAGCTGTGCAGATCGCTTACGCTTTAACCCTTCGGTAGAGCGCGCGTACCGCTACGACGACGATCAGGACGAGTATCAGCGCGAATGCAGCGGCCAGAATCGGCGCAAAGAACGCCGTTATCGAGGTCACGACGACGGCGCCGTCCTCGACCGCGCTGATGAACGGGTTGGCCGCGCCGGCAGTCGTTGCAGTAGAGCCCAGCCGGACGCTCGAGCTCACCGCATGGACGCCGAGTGCGTTAAGCGCGCCGACGATCATCAATGCCGCCAGCACTGCATGGCTTTGTGCGTGAACCGCACCCCCGACGAGAATCGCCGCGGCGGCCGGCTTGGTAAGTACTTGGACGAAATGCAATACGTGGTCGACGATGGGAATCTTGTCGGCCAGCACTTCGACGACCGCCAGCACCCCCAGCACGATGGTGGCGCCCGCCGAGCCGAGCCAATCGAAAGCGGGCGGCGGTGCCACCAATCCCAGCCGAATGGCACCCGAGAGCAGCGCAAGGGGCAGAATCGCGCGCAGCCCGGCGCTGGTAGTAAGCGCATAGGCCAAGGCGTACTGCGCGGCCGCGTCCATGAACGCGTCCTTCGCCGCTTAGCGATTTCTACACTCTGCCGGCTAAAATCGAGAAGCGCGGTTCTTCGAACCGCGCTTCTCGTACTTGCCGGGAAGTTCGTTTACTGGTTGGGATGCGAAGCGTCGTACTGCTCCGCCTGAAGCAGCTGCTCGCGGGCCCGTTGCAGCAGGTCGAGGGCCTGCTCGCGGTGGCCGCCGTAGTCGTGACGATCGTGCTGCAGCATGTCGATGACGCGCTCCAAGCGCATGCGAACGAAGCGCACGTTGTGATTGCTGCGGTATTCACCGCGCATCCACGGCGAGTGCATCGGTGCGGGTGCCATCGTCTGCTGTGCGTGCGCGGCCGGCGTCAACGCCGCCCCCAGGCCCAGCATCGACAGCGAGAAGAGAGCCGAAGTGATTCCCGCTTTCCACGTATTGGTCATTGCGTTGCTCCTTTGCATAAAGACGGTTGACCGACCGGATAACGCAACAATTCCCAGGAACGGTTCCCGGCCCTCCGTTGTAAGGAGGTTCTAATCGGGCCTTAAGGAGCGCTCGTTCATCCGCCCTTAAGAAAGCGTGCCGAGGGCCGCCTGCGCTGCAGCAAGACGCGCGATCGGGACCCGGTACGGCGAGCACGAAACGTAATCGAGTTTCAGTCCGTGACAGAACGCCACGCTGGACGGTTCGCCGCCGTGCTCGCCGCAGATGCCGATCTTGAGCGCGGGCCGCGCTTCGCGTCCTCGGCGCACGGCTTCGCGCATCAGCGTGCCGACGCCGCGCCGATCGAGAACTTGAAACGGATCGTCTTTAAGAATCTTCAAATCGAGATAGCGCGGAATGAACGACGCCTCGGCGTCGTCGCGGCTGTAGCCGTACGCCGTCTGCGTTAGATCGTTGGTCCCGAACGAGAAGAATTCGGCGCCCGCCTGCGCGAGCTCGTCGGCGACGACGCATGCACGCGGCAGTTCGATCATCGTTCCGACGTGATACTCCACGTGCACGCCGGTTTCGGCGATAACGGTGTCGGCGATTGCACGGGCTGCCTGCGCGGTGAACTGCATCTCTTCTTTGGTTCCGACGCCGGGAATCATGACCTCGGGCCGGACGTCCAGGCCGCGCTTCTTCAACTCGCACGCAGCCTCGAAGACCGCACGAACCTGCATCGCGTAAATCTCGGGGTACACGATACCCAGGCGGCAGACGCGCAGGCCGAGCATCGGGTTCTGCTCGTGCAACTGCTGGACGCGCTTGAGCACGCGGGCTTTTTCCAGGTACGCCGGTGATTGCTCGCCTTCGCGCACCCGCAGTTCCGTGGTTTCCACGAGCAGCGCTTCGAGCGAGGGCAAGAATTCGTGCAGCGGCGGATCCAGCAGCCGGATCGTGACCGGATATCCCTGCATGGCCTCGAGAATCCCGAGAAAATCTTCACGCTGGAACGGCAGCAGTTTGATTAACGCATCGGCTCGCGCTTCGCGCGTATCCGACAGGATCATCTCCTGCACGATAGGCAGCCGATCTTGCTGCATGAACATGTGCTCGGTCCGGCACAGGCCGATGCCCGTCGCGCCCAGTTCGCGCGCCTTGCGGGCATCCGCAGGCGTGTCGGCGTTTGCCCACACACCCAGAGTCCGCTCTTCGTCGGCCCACGACAAAAATGTTGCCAGCCACTCCGGCAGCTGAGAAGGCGGATCGATCAGTTTCATCTCGCCGACGATGACGTTTCCGGTCGAGCCGTCGACCGTGATCCAGTCGCCTTGCTCGAAGGTCGTCTGCGCGATGGCGGCGGTGCGGTTGCGGCGATCGATCGCCAGCGCTTCGCACCCCGCGACGCACGGCTTGCCCATTCCGCGCGCGACGACGGCGGCGTGCGACGTCGCGCCGCCTTTAGCCGTCAGGATGCCGCGCGCCGCGATCATGCCGTGCACGTCGTCCGGAGTGGTCTCGACGCGCACGAGGATGACCGCTTTGCCGTCTTTCGCCCACGCTTCGGCCGTGTCGGCATCGAAGACGGCCTGCCCGCTGGCGGCTCCAGGCGACGCGTTGAGGCCCTTGCACGCGACTTCGTACGGCTGGGCGGGATCGATGCGCGCGTGAAAGAGCTGGTCCAACGATGCGGCCGGAACGCGCGCGAGAGCCGTGGACTTGTCGATAACGCCTTCGCTCACCAGATCCAGGGCGATCTTGACCGCGGCTTCGGCGCTGCGTTTTCCCGTACGCGTTTGAAGCATATAGAGCTTGCCGCGCTCGACGGTGAATTCGAGATCCTGCATGTCGCGGTAATGGCGCTCGAGCTTGCCGGCGATCTCCACGAATTGACGGTAGACTTCCGGCTGCGTGCGCTCGAGATCGACGATCTTTTCGGGGGTGCGAATACCCGCCACGACGTCTTCGCCCTGCGCGTTGCGAAGATACTCGCCGAACAGCATCTTTTGACCGGTGTTCGGATCGCGCGTGAAGGCAACGCCCGTTCCCGAATCGTCGCCCATGTTGCCGAAAACCATCGAAACGACGCTGACCGCAGTTCCCCAGTCGTCCGAGATCTTATTGAAGCGGCGGTAATCGATCGCGCGTTTGGAATTCCAAGAATCGAATACCGCGCGGATTGCCAGTTCGAGTTGTTCGATGACGTCCTGAGGAAACGGCCGGCCGCCGTGCCGCGCAACGAGTTCTTTGAACTCCGAGCACAGAGCGCGCCACGTCGCCGCGTCCACCTGCGGATCGCCGCAGACCCCGAGCCGGCTCTTGGCTTCCTCGATGCGATCTTCGAAAACGTGCTTTTCGATGCCCATAACGACGGTCGAGAACATCATGATGAACCGGCGATAGGCATCCCAAGCGAAGCGATCGTTTCCGGTCAGTTCCGCCATCCCGATCACGGTTGAATCGTTCAGACCGAGGTTCAAGATCGTGTCCATCATGCCCGGCATCGATACGCGGGCTCCGCTGCGCACCGAGACCAGCAGCGGATTGGACGGATCCCCGAAACGTTTCCCCGTCCGCCGCTCCAGCTCGCGCATCGCCTGCGCCACGCCCTCGTTCAAGCCTTCCGGCATACGCCGCCCGAGCGCGTAGTATTCCAGGCACGTTTCCGTGGTGATGGTGAAGCCCGGGGGCACGGGCAGACCGGCGCGCGTCATCTCCGCCAGCCCCGCGCCTTTGCCGCCGAGCAGCTCCTTCATCTCGCCCGAGCCTTGCTCGAAAAACCAAATCGCCTTGCGCGCGGAAGCCGCAGATTGCGTAGGCGCGAGCGTCTCTGACATGTCTCCCCCTGCCGGCAGGTCCAGCGTAATTCGTACCCACTACGCGGGCTGCGGGCGGCGCACCCCTACCGGGGGGCCGAAATTCCTACGCGGGTCCGGAGAGCCTAATTTTCCGAATGAAACGAAGTCGCGTTCAGCCGATGTTTTCCCGAATGAACGCATTGAGCGCCTCGATTGCGATGCGCTGCTGGTTCATGGAGTCGCGTTCGCGCACCGTCACGGCCTCGTCCGCGAGCGTTTCATAATCGACCGTCAAGCAGAAAGGCGTCCCGATTTCGTCCTGGCGGCGGTACAGCTGTCCGATGTTTCCCTCGTCGTACTGCGTGCGATACTCCGGCCGCAGCCGGCGTTCGATCGAGCGCGCGCGTTCGACCAACTCGGGCTTATTGCGGGCGAGCGAAAAGACGGCCACTTGAACCGGTGCGATCCGCGGGTGAAAGTGCAGCACCACTCGCTCCGTCTCTTTACCGTTCGGATCGACGGCTCGTTCCTTGTCGTAAGCATCGATTAGAAACGTCAGCGCCGTGCGGTCCATACCCGCCGAGCTCTCGATCAGCAGCGGCGTGTATTTTTTCTTCGAGGCCTCGTCGAAGAATTGGAGATCCTTGCCCGACAGGGCCATGTGTGCGTCCAGATCGTACGTACCGCGGTGCGCGATCGACTCCAATTCTCCCCAGCCCCATGGAAACGCATACTCCACGTCGATGCCGGCTTTGGCGTAATGCGGGCGCTCCTGTTCGCTCAATTCGTAGAAGCGCAAACGCTCGGGCCGAATGCCGTACGAGGAGTACCAGGCGCGCCGCAGTTCCACCCACTCCTTGAACGCATCGAGGTCGCGGCCGTCGTCCGGAACGAAATACTCCAGTTCGGCCTGTTCGAATTCCCGCACCCGAAAAGTAAAATTGCCCGGCGTGATCTCGTTTCTAAAGGACTTTCCGATCTGGGCGATGCCGAAGGGCGGCTTGCGCCGCGCCGTCTGATACACGTTCTTGAAGTTCACGAAGATGCCCTGAGCAGTTTCCGGCCGCAGGTACGCAGTGCTTGCGGTATCTTCCATCGGTCCGACGAACGTGCGCATCATGAGGTTGAAGTTGCGGGGCTCGGTGAACGAGTTCTTACTGCCGCAGTCGGGGCACTGCGCGGTATCTTTGAGATGATCGAAGCGAAACCGGTGCTTGCAGACGCGGCAGTCCACCATTCGATCGTGGAAGGCGTCGACGTGGCCTGAGGCCTTCCACGTAAGCGGATGCATGATGATGGAAGAGTCGAACGCAACGACGTCGTCGCGTAATTCGACCATATCGCGCCACCACGCGTCCTTGACGTTGCGTTTGAGTACGGCTCCGAGCGGTCCGTAGTCGTACAGTCCGCCGATGCCCCCGTAAATCTCGCTGGATTGGAAGATGAAGCCGCGCCGCTTGGCAAGCGCGGTGATCTCGTCCATGCTAACGCGCGGGTCGTCCTTCCCGGTTTCCATAGGCGCCTGGGGTTTGGGTCTCGCGCGGGCTCGTCCTGCCGAGTCGCTTTTCCCTTACGCGATGCGCTCGCTGAAGATAATGCGGTTGCCGAACGGGTCGTACGTGCAGAGATCGCGCGTGCCCCATTCCTGCGTTTGAATGCCCGGATTCATGTAGCGGTAGTTTTTGCCTTGCAGCTCGGCATGGAGATCATCCACGCCGCTCGTCTGGACTATAACGTACGTGCCGGGCGTTCCGTCCCCGTGATGTTCGCTCAAATACAGCGTGACGTCGCCGCGCGAGATACCCATGAACAATGGGGCGCCCTCGTAAAAGCGGTGCTCGAAGTCGACGGAGAAGCCGAGGTAGTCGAGGTAAAACTCGCGCGCCTTCGCTACGTCGAACATGCGCAGGATTGGGATCGTTTTGCCGAAGCCGATCACGGTTTGCACCTCGCCAGGAATTCTGCTGCCGCTCGTTTAGGCGCGCGAGCGAGCCACGCCTCGACGATCACGCGCTCGAGCTGCTTGCGGCCGATCTTTCCCAAGCGCACGAGCACGGCAGCGTATCCGTCGAAGTGCGGTATCGTGAAAAAAACGTCCGGATCGCTTTTGAGCAGCGCTTCTTTCATCTCGAGATCGGCGGTTCGCACTCCCAGGATTGCGCCTTTGGGGGCCTTCGATCCGAGCGCCTCGACGTCGCTGCGGCGCAGCGGGCGATCCCAGACGAAACCCTTGCCGTGCACGCGCCACGAAGGCGAGCCGTAAGACTCCTCTTCGCTCGTTTGCGGCAGCTGCAGCGCGATCCGGCGCACGTCCTCCCACGTAGCCATCCGGCAAGTTGCGCGGTGGGCGCTGCGCTATCCTGGTGCCGCTACGATCGAGTTGCCGACATCCTCGGCGTATCGGGCGGATAGTCGCCGCCGGGATGTCCGTCGCGCCACAGCTTCGCTCGCGCGGCCAGCCATTCGAAGTTCTCGAACAAAAAGGGCCGATTCGATCGGACCACGCCGATGACGTCGCACAGCAAGCCCCAGTAAAGGTTCACGTTGTACCACTCGGTCTGAAGATAAATTCGTTCGTCGATCAGCCCATTCCGGACAAAGGAGCCGACGTGATTGTACATGTCGCAAAGGTAGAGCTCGGGATGCTGCCGCCTGTCGATCGGAATGTCCAACAGCGTCGAGCGGAAAGCATCGTCCTGCATCCGATCCGCCAAATCGTGGCGCACGTAGCTCACCAGTTCGCGTACCGTCGGATCCATGAGCATGTCGAACGTGCTTTGCAGACCTGCTAGTTGGTTGGAGCGGCGCAGGTGCCGAAGCTGCACGAATGCGGCAAGCGCGGTCGCCGTAATGACCAAGAACGTTCCGACCGAAGCGAGTACGCTCCACTGCTCGAGCGACATTCGGGTACGGTTCTTCGGCCCTCGTTCTGCGCCTGGTCCTTCGACTGCGCATGTTCGCGCGCTCCGCGCGAACGTGCCCCGCTCAGGATGACACAGGGTGGGCTTTCGGCTGCGTTTCGGAACGTAACTGGCCGCAGGCGGCCGCAATATCGCGGCCCATGTTTTGACGCACCGTCGTGGGCACGCCGGCGGCATCGAGGATAGCGGCAAAAGCCCAAATCGCGTCCGCTTCGGTTCCGGCGAACGGACCGTCCGGAGTGGTGTTGTACGGAATCAAGTTGACGTGATAGAGACGTCCGCGCATGCGGCGTGCCAACTCCTGCGCGTGTTCGGGCGCGTCGTTCACGCCGCGCAGCATCACGTACTCGAAGAAAACTTTCCGGTTGGTCTTGGCGATGTAGCGATCGCACGCGGCCAGTAGTTCGTCCATCGGAAAACGCCGGTTGACGGGCATGATCGCGCCGCGCACCTCGTCGTTGGGTGCGTGCAGCGAGATCGCCAGGTTCACTTGCGTCTGCTCCTGCGCAAAGCGGTCGATCTCGCCGACCAGGCCGACGGTGGAGATCGTGATGTGCCGATGGCCTAGGCCGAACCCCTGCGGATCGTTGAGCAGCGCCACGGCGTTCATGACCGCGTCGTAATTGTGGAACGGCTCGCCCATGCCCATGAAGACGACGTTGGTAATCCGCTTGCCGCGGGATGCGAGCTCGCGCGCGAAGTAGCGCGCCTGATCGAAGATTTCGGTCGCTTCCAATTGCCGCGAAAAACCGGCTTGCCCGGTCGAGCAGAAGGCGCACGCAAAAGCGCAGCCCGCCTGCGAACTGATGCAGACGGTGTTGCGATCGCCGAAATGCTCCATCAGCACCGCCTCGACTTCCGCTCCGTCGGCAAGGCGGAAGAGCGCCTTGCTCGTTTGCCGATCGGTCGACCGCTGCTCGACGACCGGTGCGACCGCATCGAACGAGAACCCGGCTGCCGCCAGTGCAGCGCGCAGATCTTTGGGCAGGGTCGTGACTGCTTCGACGTCCTGCACCAGCTCTTTTGCCGCCGCGCGGTAGATCTGCGCCAATCTGTAGGGGCGCAGGTCGAAATGCGAAGCGAAGGCCGGCGCATCGGCAAAGCCGGCGCGCCGCACTTTTTCGGCAAACCAGATGGAGGCGGCTTCGCGTTTCACGGCATCGAGCACGATAGCATAGAACCCGGCCGGCGCGCCATGGGGTTCGGCCGGCCGGCGCTCAGAGCAGGCTGATTTGCTCGGCCGCCGGCAACGCGGGCGCGGGCCGGGCCGCCAGCTCGTCGAGTTTGGCGCGCACTTGTTTTAAATCCGACCAGACCTGCCGCTTGGTTTCCGTGAGCGAAAAGCCCCCTTGACGCAGCACGTAGGCGGGGTGGAACGTCACCATGAGCGGAATGCCTGCCGGACCGTCGTACCACATGCCGCGGCCGCGCGTGATCGCAAAATCATTTCCCAAGAACGATTTTGCCGCGGGCGCACCGAGCGCCAGCAAGACTTGCGGCGCAATGGTGTCGATCTGTTCGTCCAAATACGGGCGGCAGTTCGCCATCTCCAGCGGCGTCGGCGCGCGGTTGCGCAGCTTCTCGCCTTCGTGCAGCGTAGGCCGGCATTTGACCGTGTTACAGATATACACGTCTTCGCGCGCTAGACCGATCGCGGCAATCATGCGATCGAGCAGCTCGCCCGCGCGCCCGACGAACGGCCGTCCGAGCAGATCTTCGGTCTCGCCGGGCCCTTCGCCGACCAGCATGAGCTTGGCGCACGGATCGCCTTCGCCGTAGACGTTGTTGCGGCGCTCGTAGCCGATCTGGCATTTGCGGCAAGCTGCCGCCACCGCGCTCGCGCGCTCGAGCAGGCGCCCGCGGCGCGCGCGTTCTTCCAGCGTCATGCGGCGTAGTTCTGCGGCGCTAGACGCACTGCTTCGCCGTACGCGATCACTTGCGTGGAACCGTCGCTGGTCTCGACCGCCTCAAAACGGATCTTAATTACCGCATCTGCACCAAGAGCAGCGGCCCGTTCGCGCAGCGCCTCGAGCGCCTCCTCGCGCGCTCGTTCGGCATCCGTCAGATACTCGATAGGCGCAAGGCCGATGAACGCGCCGATCGATCGAAAGGTGGCGCGCAGCATGTTGTGAGGCCGCAGCGCCGATCCGCTGACGTGACCGAACGACGCAAGCACGCGAAAGCCGTCAGGCGCGTCGAGGGTTACGAGGTTCTCCTTTGCAATCATCTCCGGATGCCGTCTGATTCGCCCTCGGTGCTGATCGTCCGTCTTGACGCGATCGGCGACGCGGTCACGCTCGTGCCTCTGGTGGCGGCGCTGCGCAGCCGCGCGGGCCGCATCGGCGCGCTGCTTCGGCCGCAGAACGCCGACGTCTTCGCCCGCGGGGCTCTGGACCGGCGGCACGTCGCGGGGCCGAATCTTCGCGCGCTTGCCGCCGAGATCGAAGCGCGCCGATATGACGTCGCGCTCGTCGCTACCGAGAAGCCCGAAGGCTACCGCGTGGCAAAGGCCGCGCGGATTCGCCGGCGCATCGGCTTTGAGAACGGGTGGGGTAAACCGCTCAAGACGTTGTGGGTGCGCCGCATGTGCACGTCGACCGTCTTCCGCACCGCCGGCTTGGACCCGCGCGCGCCGCACGAGTGCGAGGTCTTGTTCGAGCTGGCGCGCTCGGTCGTGGGCGGCGCAGTGCCGTCGCACGATCCAGCCGTGCTTCGGCCGATCCTGCTCGACGAGCCGGTCGAACCCGATGCGCGCATCGCGTTTCAGATCACGGACAAATGGGTGCGACTCGGCGCGCGGCTTGAAGACGTTGCCGCGTTGGCGCGCCGTTTGAACGGCATGCCGGTGCGGTGGATCGCGGCTGAGAGCGAGCGGCGGTTCGCCCAGCGTTTTGCCGTGCAAACCGGCGTGACTGCCGAATACTTCGAGCGCATCGCCCCATGGAAAGCCGCGCTCGCTGCCGCGCGCGCGGTCGTGGCGCCCGATTCGGGCGCCGTACACATTGCCGGGATGGCCGGCACGCCCGTCGTTGCGGTCTACGCGTACGCCGGCTTCACGCTGCAGTCTTCGCGCTGGGCGCCCTGGGCCTCAGCCTCGTCGCTCGTGCGCTTGGAACGGGGCTGGCCCGAGGCTGCGTTCGACGGATTGCAAGCGCTGCTCAGCGGCAGTTCTTCTTCTTATACAGGGTGATCGAACCGCTCCGATCCGCGATGCGGTACGTACCGTTTCGAATCAGGTTTTGCAGCAGCGGAGCGGATTCGACCAAGCGCGGCGACTGCGCATACTCCTCATCGGTGAGTACGAAGCATGCGTCGATGCGGCCGTTGGGTGTCTCGGGAAGGATCGCGGCGTTCGGGTCGGTTGCCGCTAAATGCGTATACGCTTCCTCCTGCGTTGCGATCGAGGCCGCGCGCGGAAGCAGGGCGATTGCCTTTTCCAGCCGCGCGTCGCGCGCCGAAGGCGGGCGCAGCAGCGCACCCGGATGCAGCGGATCGGCGACCGCGAATTCCAGAACGCAAAGCACCGCGCATGCCGCAAGCATTCGCACCGCACGCTGCTCGGAGTCCGCGTAGATTCGGCGTACCGCGTACGCAAGCGCAACGAACGCGTAGCCGCACCATGCGCCCGCGTAGTGGGAGCCGATCGTAAACGTCGTCGAATCGCGCGAGAGCAGCACTTCGGCAAGCGGGGCGGCAAGCAGCCATCCCGCGCGCGTCCTCATCGGTAAAAACAGCAGCGGTGCGAATGCGAGCAACAAAAATCCCGCGCGCTGCGCAATGCCGGCCGGGAACAACGCCGCACTGTCGGCCGCAGTCCATGCATAGAAGCGCGAGGGCATCCAGTGCGCGTGGTGCGCGGCGGCCGGCTGAATCTCCAAGAAAAAGCCCAGCAGCACGGCGAGCGAGACGAGCGCCAGCGCGGCCGCGAGCGGGCCGCGCGGCCGGCTGCCGCGATAGCGCAGAAAGCCGAGCGCGCCAGCGATGGAGAGAAAGACGGCTTGGTCCTCTTTCACTGCCAGCACCGCGGCGGCAAACACCGCCGTGGCGAGCGCGTAGCCGCCGTCGAACGCCCATGCCAGCCACGCAACGGCTGCCGGTGCCAAGCTGTTTTCGTGAAAATCGTTGAATATCGCGCCTGCGAGCGGCGGATAGAGAAATACGATCAGCGCTGCAAGCCTTGCGGTGCGGCGATCCGCGTAGCGCCGAACGAGCGCGTAGACCGGGGGGATAGTGAGCGATCCGGCGAGCGCGCCCAAGGCAACGAGCGCAAGCGCAGAAGGCCAGACCGCCAGCAGGGCGCCCGCTGCGTACAGAACGGGCGAGAAGTGTACGGCCCAATGCGATCCCTCGACCGTGTTGCAGAAGCAGCCGAATGCGCTTGCGGCCGTTTGCGCAAAAATTCCCAGGTCGACGAAGTTGCGGTGCGCGGCGTACCGGACGTAACCCAAACCGAACAGAATCGCGGCGTAGGCCGCAGTCGCCGTCCAAAGGAGCGCATCGGCGAATTCGCGCGCGGGCGCGCTCGCGGTCAAGCGCGCCGCTGCAGCAGGTAGGGCCAAATGAAGAGATCGATCTCGCCGTCGAGGACCGCGCCGGTATTTGCGGTCTCGACGTTCGTGCGGTGGTCTTTCACCAGTTGATACGGGTTGAGGACGTACGAACGGATCTGCGAACCCCATTCGTTCGCGCTGCGCTCGCCGCGCAGCTCGGAAAGACGCCGGTCGCGAAGTTCGAGCTCCCGCTGCACCAGACGCGCTCGCAGGATGTTCATGGCGACGTCGCGGTTCTGCGCCTGCGATCGTTCCTGCTGCGAGGCGACGATCAGGCCGCTCGGGATGTGGATGACGCGTACCGCGGACTCCGTCTTGTTGACGTACTGGCCGCCGGCGCCGCCCGATTTAAAGGTTTCTATACGCAAATCTTCGGGGCGGATCTCCACCTGCACGTTCTCGCCGGCTTCGATCTCCGGAATGACGTCCACTGCGGCAAACGACGTGTGGCGCCGGTGCGCCGCATCGAACGGCGAGATGCGTACCAGGCGGTGCACGCCGCGCTCGCTCTCGAGCATACCGTACGCGTTCCGTCCGCGAATGAAGAACGTCACGGACTTAAGGCCGGCTTCCTCGGCCGGCGACTCGTCGGCGACTTTGGCGTCGAAGCCCTTGGCCTCGGCCCACCGCAGATACATCCGCGTGAGCATCTGCGTCCAATCCGCTGCGTCCACCCCGCCCGCGCCGGCAAAGATGCTTACGATGGCGTTGTGCCCGTCGAATTCACCGTCGAAATTCGCCGCCATCTCCAATTCGTCGATCCGCTCGGCGGCGGCGGCGATATTTGCGTCGGCTTCTTCCGATGCGGCAGGATCGTCCGCAAAAAGATCGAGCAGTTCGCGGGCATCGGTGAGCAGGCGCGAGGCGGCGTCCAAGGCGTCCGCGTCGGCCTTGAGCTCGGAAAGCTGCTTCATGACGCGCTGCGCGGCTTCGGGTTCGTTCCAGAACGTATCGGTTCTCGAGCGCCGCTCGAGTTCGCCGATCAGCCGCGTCTTACCGGCATAGTCAAAGACGCTCCTTGAGTTGGAGCAGGCGCTCGGAAAGGCGCGCGATGCCGGTGAGTTGAGAGTCGCTCATTGCCGCGCTCTGCTTCAGTAGCATCCTCACGCGCACCTTTCCGATTGCGCCGCAGGCTATTTCACCGTAACCGGTACGTTAACGCTCGTTCCGTACGCATCGGTAACGATCACTTTGCAGCTTCCCGTTTTTACGGCCGTTACGACGAAGACGTTGGACGAGTTGCCTTGCGCAACGGTCGCCACTGTAGCATCGCTGCTCTGAGCGGTGAAATAAGGTGAGGCCGACGATTCCGATGCCGTGACCGTCGCCGTTGCGCCGGGCGCGAGCGTGAGCGCAGACGGAACGACGGCGATAGCGGGCGCGGGCGACGGTGTCGGAATCGAGGGCACTCCGAGCAGTCCGCTCAATCCTCCGCCTCCGCAGGCGGTGAGCGCAAGCGCTGAAAATACCAGCGCGAGAAATCGCGTTTTCATTGTAGAGAAACCTTTCCTTTCAGGCGACCGTGAAGTCCCAGACGGTGCGCAGCACGCGCAGCAGTGAGTCGTTTTCCGCATCGCCGATCGGACGCAATACGATCGCGTATTGCCCCGGCGCCAACGGCTGGGCGAGCGAGATGCGGGCTTGGCCGCGCCCAAGCACTTGAGCCGAAGCGCCGGTTACGCGATCCTCGTCGAGCGCAATGCGGTCGTGAGATCCGGGTTGCGAAACGTTGGGCATGGCCATGCCGGCGGGCATCATGAATTGCGCCATGGATGAGGGATCGCTCGATGTCGAGACTGCGACGACGCGCCAGTTATCTTTGCTGACGTTCAGATGCACGAGCTCGCATTGAAACGCATCGGGATCGACTCCGGCAACGTCTGCGTACGAACAATCGAACTCGCGAACGGCGCTCGGCACGACCGTCTGCGATTGCGTGCCGCCCAGCGCGAGCACGGCGTGGAATGTGGGTTGCGCCACCGAATGATGGCCGAACATGTGGAACATGCCGCCCGCGATCATGCCGATGGGACCGGCGGCGAAAGTCAGCACCGAGAGCGCTGCGTTCTTGACCAACGTCGAGGCCATCGAACCGGAACCCAGACTTTGGATGTTCGTCTTTGCGACTTGCGCTTGCGTCTGCGCGACTTCGCTCTTGAGCGATCCGTTGACGGCCCAAACGTGCGCGTTGAGCGGTTGGGGAGTCGCGAACGGGTACCCGGCGGGCATCGCCGGCATAGTAGGCGAGGGTGTCGGAGGATCCGCGGCTTGCGCGGCTGCCGGGACGAGCGCTGCTGCCAGCGCCAGAGCCGCGGCGGGTTTGAACCACATAGCGTGACCTGTTCCTATCGGCGTGCGTCCCGGCGGCGGCCGGGAGCGCAGCCGTAGAATACGGGCGCGCGCTAAACCGAAACTAAAATACCGGCGGCCTCGAGTTTTTGCCGGCGAAGGCGCTCGTGCTCGCCACCGGCACGCCGGGCGGCTTCGTGCGCGCCGGCCTCCGACGCCGCCTGGGCAAGGCGCGCGTACGCTGCGTCCGTTCCCATGGGCAATCGAGCGTGCTCGCCGGCTAGAAAATCGAGCGCTTCGGTCACGAGCGCAGCTGCGCGCTCCTCGCCGCGGCGGGCACAGAACCGCGCCCGAACCACGATCGGCGCGTGCGACGGCTGGAAGCCGGTTTCCGGAATCCACTGGGCCGAATCGGGAAGATCCGCCGACGCCGCATCGCAGTCGCCCGGAGCGTTGCGGCCGAGCAGCAAATCCGCCCGCGCCGCCGCGAAGAGATTCGCATAGCGCGCTTCGTGCAAAAGCGTGTCGTACATGGCCTGGTGGCCGCAAAATGAAGTCAGGCCCCGATCCCATCGCGCGCATGCTGCGTCGAGCACGGCCGCAAAGTAATCCGCGCGAATCGCGATCTCGGGCCGCGCGACATTCGGCGCCGTTACCGCGCGCTTGAGCGGCGCGCCTTCCAGAATCTTCATCACCCCGTCAAGAGAGCTCTGCGCATCTTCGTATCGCTCTATCTCGGTGAAAAACATCGCCAGCACGAGCCACGCGTGCGCGCGGTATGCCCAGTCGACGCGGCCGAGATTCTCGACGAGCAGTGACGCCGTTTTTTCCGCTTGCTGCAGGCGCCACCACATCGTTTGCAGCGAAAGCAGCTGTATTCCGGCTTTGACGATGAGTTGCGGAGCGCCGGATCGCAGCGCGGCATCGAGAGCCCGGGCGAGCACGGGGTGCGCCCGATCGCAATCCATCGCTATGCGGTAGGCGTGGCCTTCGTCGATCAGACTTTGAGCGAGCAGTTCCTCGTCGTGCAGCTGCTCGGCGACGGCACCCAGTTCCCGCGCGACGCGCACGGCTCGATCGCGATCCATCGACCCTATGTTGATGGCCGACTTCAGGACCACGAGCGCATCCGCGGCGCAGCGCGGATCGCCGCTCGCCCGCGCCTCGTCCACTGCCTGCTCGGCGTCGCGCAGACAGGCCTCGAGGTTCCAAAGCAGACGATGTGCGAACGAACGGTACTGCAGCAGCTTGGAGACGATGACCGCGACGTGGGGTGCCGGCGAGAGTTGCGCGGCGCACCGCAACCCGGCATCGGTGCGCTCCAACGTCGCATGCGGCGCTTGAAGTTCGGCCGACTCCTGCGCGGCGTTCAAATATGCACGGGCAGCGTCGGCAAAGCTTCCTGCCGCTTCAAAATGCACGGCGCTGCGAATCGAACGCTCCCGAACCTCGGACGCCTCGAGGACGTGCGCGAATCGCGAATGCAGGCGCGTCCGTCGCGCCGAGGGCAGCATTCCTCGAGCCGCCTCGGCGAGCAGGTCGTGCGCGAACGCGAAATGACGCGGTCCGGTTTGCGGCTCGACCAGGATGCGGTGTCCGAGCAGATCGTCGAGCGCATCGAGCACTTCCATCTCCGACAGACCGCACGCATGCCCGATCTCGTGCGGAGCGGCGGCCGGTTCCAGTGCAAGCGCGCAGGCAACGTTTAAGGCGTGCGCACCGCGGGAACGAATGCGCGCTTCGATGAGCCGGCGCAGCGAAGCGGGCAATTCCAGATCCGCCTCCGCCGACGCCATGCGCCAGCGTCCGCCTTCGTGACGCATCGCTCCGGAACGCACGAGCTGTTCGAGCAATCCCTTCACGTACAGCGGATGTCCGCGCGCGCGCTTGCGGAACGCGTCCGAAGCGGCTGCGTCGAGATCGACGCCGGCCAGCGCGATCGCGTTATCCACGTCCCCGTCGGAGAGCGGTGAGAGTGCGACGGCTGTGTACGCCGTCTCGCCAAGCCGCTGCGCAAGTTCGGGGAGTCCTTCGGAGCGCGTGCCGATCGCCATGACGCGGCCGCGTTCCAACGCCACGTGTTTGGCGAGCACGACGAGCGTTTGCAGCGCATCGGCACGCAAGTATTGAGCGTCGTCGACGATCAGCACCGTCCGCTCGGGCAGCGTGCGCGAGAGCGCGGCCCCCAGTTCGTCGGCAGCCGCTCCGTGCGTCCGGTGCAGAAACGCATCGAACTCCTCGCCGCTCAGCGCGCTGTAATAGGAAGCCCAAATTGCGAACGGCCGCGCGTCATCCGGGATCGCTCGAAGTGAGACGACGTTCATGCCGCGCTGCATTGCCGTCTTGCCGAAGCGATCGAGGAGCGCCGTCTTGCCGATGCCCGGCTCGCCCTCGACCAGCGCGAGCGCTGACGGCGCACCTTCGAGCAGCGAGAGCAGCTCCTCCAGTTCGGCGTTTCTCCCGACGAACGGCACGTCGAGGGAAGCCGCGGACGCGGGTACGGCACGCTCGAGGCTGCCGTAGCGCGCCAAGAA
>DASRDE010000158.1:0-11154 GCA_035652755.1 Vulcanimicrobiaceae bacterium
GTTGAAGTATTTAATGCCGGTGATGCGATCGAGAAGGCCTTCGTCCCGCGCGTAGAGATCGAAGCGGTGCTTGGAGTACGCGTACATATTGAGCGGACGAAGTTCGTCCAAGTCGCCGTCGTCGCGCAGGTCGCGCTCGCGCGCCCCGTATGTTGCAGCGGAGGACGCGTACACAAACCGCACGTTATTTGCAACGGCCCATCGCGCAAGCTGTTTGGTGTACTCGTAGTTGTTCTGCATGAGGAAGGCGGCATCGGTTTCCGTCGTGCTAGAGCAGGCGCCCAAATGCAGCACCGTAGAGATGTCCGCCGGCGTATTAGACCGGCCGCAGAGGCGGGCCAGGAAATCGTCGGCATCCTCGTAGTCGCGGAATCGCAGCGGAACCAGGTTCTTCCACTTTTCGGACGTGTCGAGGCGGTCGACGATCAAGATCTCGTCGATACCGCGGCGGTTCAACGCCCACACCAGCGCACTTCCGATGAATCCGGCGCCGCCGGTAACGGCGATGCGCCCTTGAGTAAGATCGTGCATCCTCGGGGCGGTACGTTCCGGGCGCGCTGCCGGGCACTCCTGCCCGGCAGCATCCCCGGGAGTTTTACATCGGCGCCGTCACGCGGAAGAGCACGGTCGTGCCCTGCGCGTACTGCGTGGTGTTGAATCCGTTGGCGATCTTGATGATGTACCGATCGTCGAACAGATTCTGCACGTTCAGATCGAAGCCCACGCTCCGATCGCCGTTGCGGCCCGCTTCCCGGCCGATCGAGAAGTCGGCCGTGAGGTGCGTGGGCAGCGTTCCGCTGAACGCGACCGGCTGACCGTTGACCAACCCCTGGAAGCTCACGGGGTAGCCCGTCCCGTACTCACCCTGAAGCGTGGCATAGTACGATTTGCCCGTCCCGAAGCGGTGCGTGAAGGCGCCGTTCACGGCGACGGCTTGGCTGTGATCTTCCGGCTGCAGCTGGGCGATGAGCTGCGACGTCGTGCCGCCGCTCGAACCGGGCGGGAACAGGAACGTGGAGCCCGAGATGCCCGCTGCCAGCGATTGCGACCACGTCCCCGAAACGAACCATGAATCGGCGTTGGGGAGCGTCTCCTGAAGGCGCAGCTCCGTGCCGTGCGCGCGCCCGATCGCATTGTTGTAGACGGCGAACAGCGGCGTGTTAAGCAGCTGCGTCGTATCCAGAACGTTGCTCACGTTGCGGTTCCACTGATTGAGGTATCCGGTGAAGCGCGGCGAGAACGAGTGCGCTATGCCTACTTCGCTATACGCATCGGTTTCGGGTTTGAGATCGTAGACCGGCGTCGTGGGGCAGCCTTGCAGGACGACGCACGCTTCACGCACGTCTTCGAGCTGCGGAGCGGCATAAAAGCGCCCGTAGTACGCATGAACCACATTCTTGGCGTCCAGCGCGTAATTTACGCCGGCGCGCGGGCTGATCTGATCGCCGCCCACGTAGCCGGTGGAATGGTCGTACCGCAACCCGTAGCTGAACGAGAGCCGCGAGGACGGCGTCCATTTATCTTCCGCATAAAGGCCCACGAGCGTGCCGGCTTGGTCCTGTGTGGTCGTGTTCAGCGAAAGCGACGCCGGCGGCGCCAGCGGATAGCTTCCGGTAATCGTAGAGCAGCTGGGATCGTAGCATGCGAACGTTTGCGATGCTTTGAAGATTTCGCGGCTGGCATCGACGCCGACTTTCACGGCGTGGTGCGCGCTTGCCCGGAAGTACGACGTGCGCAAACCCACGTAGTTTGCCACGCGATCTTGGCGTAGGCCGGTGACGCTCTGGTACGCCGGTGCGTTGGGGTCGGTGCAGAACGACGGCACCGGATTGAGGTTGCCGCACGGCCCGATGTTGGTTAGGCCCAGCACGTCTTTGCCGAGATCGCCGTCGTAGGCGATGCGAGTGTACCGCACCCACGGGATGAACTGGAAGATGCCGTTGCCGTCCTTGGAGGCCGATGTGAAGTTCAGGCTGGCATACCGGTCGTATTCGCGCTGAACGTCGTCGGTGCCGGGCACGGAAAACTGCGGATCCGTCGGATTGACCGGATTGACGTTGATAGGAATCTGGAACTGCGCGAGCTGGTTCGAGAAATCGAACGCGAGCGACTGGCGATCGTTGAACGTCGTGATCGTGCGCAGAAACTGGTCCGCCTGCGAGTTGTTGTCGTGAAGCGAATCCGCGGTCGGAGAATCCAGCCCACGGCTGGTTGCCTGCGCGTTCGCGTTGAAAAAGATCTCGGTCTTTCCCGTCTTGAACGCATTGTCGAAACTCGTGAGCGCTTGGCTGAAGTTACCGCCGCCGAACGTGAGATAGCCCTGGTATGGAACGCTCAGATCGCTCGCGCGGTTGCTGATGATGTTCACGACGGCGCCTTGCCGTCCGCCGCCGTACTCGGCGGGCATCGCACCCGTCGAAATTTCGAGCGAATCGATGTTCTTGGGATCGAGGATTTCGGCGAAGTTCGAGCTGGTCGCCAGCGGCAGCGGCGCGCCGTCGATCTCGTACGAGACGCCGTGGAAACCGTGGGCGACCGGTTCGTTGTATGAGAATTTAACGATGCCGGGGACGGTTTCGACGAGCTTGTCCAAACTGGTGTTGGCCGGCAGCACGGCGATCTGAGAACGGGTCACGTTATTGACCGAGACCGGCGTTCCAGTGACGCCCGCATGCGAGGTGACGGAGGCCGACGCGATCGTTTTGAGTGTGCCGAGGGCCATATTGACCGTCAGCACTTGATCGGACGCGACGTCGACGCTCACGGATTTATCGGGTACGCCGGCGTAGGACGCCGTGAGCGTGTAAGACCCGAACGGAACTTGTGAAAAAACGTACGCGCCCGACGCATCGGTGGTTCGCGCCAAGAGCGATCCCTCGCCGCGCAGCGTGACGCGTACGCCGGACGTGGGCTTATCGTTGACGATGACGGTGCCGCGCACCAAGCCGGTGGTGGCGGCGAGTGCCGGAATTGCTCCGGTCAGGATCGCGAACGCGGCAAGCAGTGCCGCAAGTAAACGGGACATGAATGAATTTCCTTAAACGCGGGGTGGAACGGTAGGATAAGCCGTCCGCGGACGGGACGGGCGCGTTTAAGCGAAGATCGGCGGGGGACGCGAGAAGAGCCGGAGGCGATGCGCCAGCGAGGCAGACTGCGGCGGAATGGAAACACCGCGGCGGACGTGCAGCTGAGGACTCGGCGTGCGCGTCGAGCGCGACGAAACCGCAACGGCAGCGGCGAGCGCGGCGAAGGCGTTGAAGACCGCGCGCGCGATCCACGCAGCAGCGGCTAGGGCCAAGGCGGCGGTAAAAAACGGAATCGCATGCGGCTGCTCGCACAGCTCGATCGCGCCGAACCAAACCGCACCGCTTACGGCGATCCCGGAAAAGGAGACGCGCAGCTCCGAGCGCCGGCAAGCCGCGCGGCCGCAGGCCATCGCCAGGCAGATGCCGGCGAACAGCCACGCCAAGTCGATGGCGGCCGGATGCAGCGAACCCGAGACGGCGTGATCTCCCCCGAAGACCAGGGCGTGCGCAAAGAGCGCCGCGGGGAGCCCCAGCAGCGCGGCTAAGCCGAATCTCCACGCACACGCGCTCTTCACGAGCGGTATACGACCTCGGTCATCATCCCGTCCATCATATGGATGTCGTTGTGACAGTGCAACAGCCAGCGCCCCGCGGGCGAGTCCGCGGTGAAGGCCCACAAGGCGGTTCCGCCGTGAGCCCGCACGAGGGCGGTGTCCTTGGGCAGAGGCCGCGCCAGTTGCTTGCCGTCCACGCCCGTTAAACGAAAAACGTGGCCGTGAAGATGCATGGGGTGGTCCATATCGGTGGTGTTCTTGTAATGAATCGAGACCTGCTCGCCCCGCGTGACGAAGATCTTCGGCGTATTCGGGTAGGTTTTTCCGTTTATCGTCCACTTGTCGCTGCCGTACTCGCCGCCGCCGAGCGTAAAATCGTACGCCGCCGCGCCGCTGCGCGGTTCAACGCCGCCCGCACCTCCGGCCGATTCGTACGTGAAGAAATCGACGCCGGCCAGTGACTGCGGGCTGGCAGCGGGGGCCGCGTTTTCGAATCCGGGCGTATGGACGACGAGCGCCTGCTGGTACGCGAGCGGCTCGCTGCTCAGCCCTTGCAGCAGCCACGCACCGGGTTTGGTGACTTCAAACCACGCGTCGTAGCGCTCGGCCACGCCGATCCGGAGCGCGTCGACCTCCAGCGGTTTCTCCATCCGGTTGCCGTCGCTGTGCGTGACGGTCAGACGGTGCTCCGCCAAACGCACGTATCGCGTCTGCGTCGGATTTGCGTTGAGCACGCGCAGCCGCACGCGCTGGCCGACGTTCACCGCGATCTTCTGCGTTGAAGGGTACGTCTGCCCGTTGATGCAGTGCGCGACGTACGAGACCTCGTCGCCCATGCGATCGTCGGGCAGCATCTCCCGCAGTTCAGGAGAGCCGAGCGGATCGACCATCGGCGCCGGGCTGACCCCCATCATCGCTTGCTGCACGGTCGCGAGGTTCGGCACGTCGTGAAAGACGAGCGCGTATTCGGCGTCGTAGCGCTCGTCCGCGGGATCCTCGACGATCAGCATGCCGAACAATCCGCGCACCAGACCGCCGCGAACGTGATCGTGGTACCATCTGGTGCCAGGCGGATTGGCGGCGAACTCGTAGACGAATTCTTCGCCGCTGGGAACAGGCCGCTGCGTGACATTCTCGACGCCGTCCATGGCGTTCGGCAGCACCATGCCGTGCCAATGGATCGTCGCCGGCTTGCCGCAGCGATTGATGAAACGCGCACGAAAACGTTGCCCCGCGCGCACGCGCAGAACCGGACCGGGAATCGAGCCGTTGAATGCCAGGCCGGCGAATGCGGGCCCGGACGCGGGTGCAAATGCGAGCGGTGCTGCGGTGAGCGTATATTGGACCGCATCGTCCGCCTGAGCGCGCAGGCTCATCGGAGCCAGTGAGATTGCCGCCATCGCACCGGCGCTCCGGCGCAAAAAGGCTGCCCGGCGCACTACTGTCCGACGTTCAGCGGAACGTTCATCGTCTTGCCGTCGTACTGCAGGCGCACCGTCCACGGCCCGCCCATTGAAAAGACGACGCGGCCGGTAAAGACGTGCGGATCGGATTTCGACGGTACGAGGTCGACTTCGCGGGTCTGCATCGTGCTGCTGCCCATCTGCATGATCGGCAGAACGCGGACGCTCTTGGGCGGAGTTCCCGGGAAGCGCACCGAGATCGTAGCGATGTCGGTCGGCACCGCGGGATCGAACGTGACGACCGGCCGGGTTCCTTGACTGCCCCCGTCCAGGCCCGACAGATACGCAACCAAGTCCGCAACTTGCGCGGCGCTAAAACCGAAATTCGGCATCGGCGCCTTGGGATGCTCGATCTTGTCCGCGATTTGGTCCGCGTTCAACTGATGCTCGATTCCAACGAGCGGCGGCCCTACCGTCCCCCCGTGAAGACCCGCGCCGTGGCAGCCTTCGCAGCCGTTGGCTTGAACGAGTTTTGCGCCCTCGTCGGCATCGGCTGCCGGCGCAGGTGTGGGAGAAGGCGACGATCCGGGGTCGAGAGAGCTCGCCCCTAGCGCAGCTGACGCCGGCTCCAGATGCATGTTAGCCAAGTACCGCCGGCCTTGCTGATACGGGACGCCGTATGCGATTTGAAAGGCAAACTGCGGGCGCGCTTGCGGATATCCGGCAAGCTCGCCGATGAGCGCCAAGTTCGGCAGCACGTTGTGCGAGAAGTCGAAGACGAACTGGCGATTGAGCGTGTCGCTCGAGGCCACGTCGTAGCGCGCCAGAATGTGATTTTGCCAGCCCAGGTCGCGTTCGACTTCGAAGAAAAAGCCGTTCATCGGTACATTGAGCACGCCGACGTCGGGATTGGAATCCTGGCCGTGGTAGTACATCGTCTGGTAGTGCCAGCGATCGTCTTGGTAGGCCAGATAGAGACCTTCGCGCGAGAACGGCTCGGTATTCAAAAAGGCTCCGGTGGAGGGATCGGAGATCGGCGCCCACCCGCGCATGCCGACAAGTCCGACGCTCCATGGAATCGACATCCCGCCGTAGGAAAGGTTGACGTCGATCGCCCGCGCGTGCGCCGTTTGGTTATAGTCGAGCGCGTCGCCGGTTGAGCCGGCGCCCGTGAGCCACGAGACGTTGTACATGAACTCGTTCGACATGCCGTTGAAGGCCAAACCCCAACGCGCGTCGTTCGGATTGAAATCGTTCTGCCCGGTGGTTTGCGCGGCGAGCAGGTACTGGCTAATCGTCCATGCGTGCGCGGGCATGAAGGGAAACGGCGTGTGGAATTTTCCCGCTTGGATCGAGTTTGTGCCGTGCAGCAAACCGTTCCAGGAGAGCCAGACCTGTTCGGTTTGGCCGATGAAACCCGAATCGATGACGTGCTGCTCGGCGTACCACGTGAAATTGCGCCCGACGAAGCCGCCGCCCAACAGCGAGAAGTCTTGCACCAGCGTGCTGCCGGGGTGGTCCCTGTTGGCCAGTATCGACTGGATGTACAGGCGTGCGGAGATGGGGAGGGCCTGATCCTGCAGATGACGGTTCAGGATCTGAAAGTTGGTCATCATGACCATCATGCCGTAGCGCGTCATGCCCGGGAACGTTGTGTGGCACGTTTGGCACGAGACGCCTTGGCCGTTCGCAAAGACCGGAATCGCACCCGCCGGGCGCGTGAGTACCGGCAGAAGAAGCGCAGCCGCGCAGAGCGCGCGCAGTACTGCAGCGGTGGAGAATTCGAGCGCGCGTTTCACGCGATTAAGGTTCAATAAAGAAGCGGCCCGTTCATCCACGAGCCGCTCTTCGTGTCATTTAGCGTGCACTGCCTTCGGCTACCACTCGTCCCAAAACGCGACGTTCGGCAGCGAAGACCCGACGGGATTACCCGGACCGATGTCCAGCCAGATCACCTCGTGCGAGTAGAGCGGGATTTGCGTCCAATCGCCGTTGTAGAGCATGTAGTAGTTCGAACCGACCTCGCCGTTCGTGCCCGGGCCTCCGCGCGCGACGGCACCCGACCAATAGACCGTGATCACGCCGCTGTAGGGACCGATCGAGTTTTGCGTGTACGGCACGCCCCACAGCCCGAGGAAGTCGCCCAGCGTGTACAAGGTGCCGTATTGCGTCAATCCGTTTGGCGGCTGAGCTTCGATGTGCACAGTGCCGCTGGGGTCGTGCGTGTGCATTTGATAGAAGCAGCCCGGCTGGCTCTTATTGTTGGGATCGTACGTGTAATTCGTCCAGTTCGGAATGCCTTGGAACGTCATGTCGGCGCGCGGATCGGCCATGCCTACGCCGTCGGGCAAACCGATTTCACTGCCGTTGTAATACATCCCGATGAACGCGTGGACGTGATATGGCAGCTGATTCCACATGTCTTTGAGGCATGGAATCTGCGCGGGGCCGAACGTTGACCCGGTCGGTCCTTGTCCCCCGGTCGCGTAGTCGCCGTCACCCGCTTCTTCACCGATGCCGCCGAACGTGTTGTCGATGCCGTTGATCTGCCCGTCGCCGGTGCCGACGGTCAGCGTACTGTTTGGAGTCGGCGTCGCGGTCGGTAGAGGCGTCGGCGTCGGCAACGGCGTCGGGGTGGGCGGCGGGGTTTGCGTAGGCAGCGGCGTCGGCGACTGCATGGGAGTCGACGTAGCGCGCGGGGTGGGTGTGCCGACGGGCGTCCCCGTCGCTCCCGGGCTCGGGCTGGAGGAGGGGTTTCCACCCCCGCCGCCGCCTCCCGGTAATGGGGGGCTGGAACCGCCACCGCCGCCGCAGGCGGCAAGCAGCGAGAGTGAGAGCGCGGCGCCGAAGGCGCCAAGAATCGTTGTGCGGCCCATACTGACCATAATGGTAGTCCTCGCAGCGGCGGAAATAGAGGTACCGCGGGGGTCGGTGCCCTCTGCCAATGGGCGCGGGGTCTAAGACCTTTGGCCCAATGCTTGCTAAGCCCGGAACCGGCCCCTATTGCCGCCGGGTTGGAGGGCGTGAAAGACCTACAAGGGGTCGTCTTCAGTCCGCGTCTAATAAGGGGCGCCCACCCTAGGAAAGAGCAGAACGCATCATGAGTGCCCGCTTGCCCGTCGAGAACAGCGATACCGTCAGTTTGGTGTGCGCGCTTCTGGTGCGCTACCCCGAGATCGCTTCGATGCGCAGTACACCCGGCGAGGGCAGTGTGCGCTTCTCGTTTGCCGTTCAGAATCGCCTTGACCGTGCGTCGCAGCGCGCCATCGTCGAGGAGATCGAGGCGCACGTCCAAGGGTTTCTCTCGCTTACGGCCGAGAGCGGCGACGTGCGCGTGGAGTGCGAATCCGATCGGGCCATGAGCTTTGTGCACGTTACGCGCGACCTCGACACGTTCTCGAAAGACGAGCTCACCATGCTTACCGCGCTGTTCGCAGGCCGGTTCGGGGCCGCGCTCGTCCGCAATCCCGTTGCTGAAGAACATCCGGATGAAGACCCGGCCTGGCAGGAAGAAGTCGTGGAAGCGGCCATCGAAGCCTTGCGCGATCCGGCTCAATCGAAAAGTTTGGTCGGGTTCCGCGAAGAGAAGCGCGTTCTGGTCTACTTCTTGAAAGCTCAAAAGAAAGCGAAAGCGTCGGCCCGCAGATAGCACGCACAATCACCATCCTGCTCGTCGGCGACGTCGTTGGGTCGCCCGGCCGGGATACGCTCAAGCGCTGCCTTCCGCTTGCGCGCGATCAGTATAACGTCGATCTCTGCATCGCCAACGGCGAAAACGCCGCCGGCGGCTTCGGATTGACCGCGCAAACCGCGCAAGAGCTCTTCGAAGCGGGCGTCGACTTTCTCACCAGCGGCAACCATATCTGGGACAAACGCGAGTTTCGCGCGCAGCTGGACGCGTCGGACCGCGTCATCCGGCCGCTGAACTATCCGCCGACCGCGCCCGGCCGCGGCTACGGCTTCGCCAGCGCCAACGGCTGCCGGGTCGCCGTGCTTAACGTGATGGGCCGCACCTTCATGCCGCCGGTGGACGACCCGTTCCGCGCGGTCGATGCCGCGCTCGACGACCTCGGGGGGCAGACCAAGCTCATCGTCCTGGACGTTCATGCCGAGGCGACGAGCGAGAAGGTTGCCTTAAGTCGGTTTCTTGACGGACGCGTCTCGGTAATCTACGGTACACATACGCACGTTCAAACGGCAGACGAACACATCATGCCCGGCGGCACCGCGTATCTGACCGACGTGGGGATGACCGGCCCGACCGATGGGGTCATCGGAATGGAGGCGGGCCCCGTCCTCGATCGGTTCATCACCGGCTTTTCCGAGCGTTTTAGTGTGCAGAAGTCCGGAACCAAACAATTCTGCGCCGCTGTTGTTACGATCGATGTGGAGACCGGGCGCGCTACGGATATCAAGCGCATCTTCCAGCGAGGCATAGCATGATACAGGATCCGGAAAAGCCCATCACCACCAGCATCCTCAAAGTCTCCGCTAAGAGCAATCCCAACTCGGTCGCCGGGGCACTCGCAGCCGTTTTGCGCGAACGGGACTTCGCCGAGCTGCAAGCCGTCGGCGCCGGCGCCATCAATCAAGCCGTAAAAGCCGTGGCGATCGCACGCAGCTACCTGCGCGGCAGCGAGATCGATCTCGCGTGCATCCCTTCCTTTATAGACGTCGAGATCAACGGCAACGAGCGCACCGGCATATCGCTGGCCATAGAACGCCGCATGGCGTGACCGGACCAGGGTGATCGTCGACTTTCACTCCCACACGTGTGAGAGCGACGGCACGCTGTCGCCCCGCGGTCTTTCCGAGTTCATGCACCGGCGCGGCGTGCAAATTTTCTCAATCACCGACCACGACACGCTGGCAGCGTATGAGGGCCTTGCAGCGCCGGCGGGGACCCGCATCGTTACCGGCATCGAGATCAACACGGCATACGCGGACAGCGAAGTCCATATCCTGGGCTATGCGCTTCCCACTTCGAATGGCCGGCTGCAAGACGTGCTGGAACGTAATCGGGCGGCCAGGCGTAAACGCGTCGGCCGCATCGTGGAGCAGTTGCGCGAAGCCGGGCACGACATCGCAATGGAACACGTGGAGGCCGAAGCGACGCCGCGGGCGGCACTGGGCCGGCCGCACGTGGGCAAGGCGCTGATCCGCCGCGGAATCGCACCCGACATCGAGACCGCGTTCCGGAAATTTTTACGGCGCGGCACGCCCGGCTACGTCCCGTCCACGCATATGGGACCCCACGAAGCCATCGAGGTCGTTACCGCGGCGGGGGGCGTTCCGGTGCTCGCGCATCCCGGGCGTCTGAAAGATTACGACGTCATCGACGAACTCGTCGGCCACGGGCTGCGCGGGCTCGAGGTCTTCTATCCCTCGCACGAACGCCTGCAAGTGCACCACTTCCGCGAACGCGCGAAACGGCTCGGACTGGTCATGACGGCCGGGTCGGACTTTCACGACATTCGCTACCACACGCGAGGCGTCGGCATCGAGGTCGACGATGAGGACATCCGCCCTTTTCTCGAGCTGACAGGCGCCGCGTAGCGCCGCGCGGAATTCCCGCGACCAGGGGGTCTGACACGTGAAGCGCTTTGTCGCCGGTATACTCGCCGGCTTTTTGTTATCGGGTACGGCCGTGTCGGCGCAGACCCCGCCCGCGAGCGACGCGAACGTCGTGCGGGAGACGCTCCAAAACGGGATGCGCGTCGTGCTCGTCCGCGACGAACTCGCGCCGGTTGCGACGACCTACATGTCGTACGCCGTCGGCTCGGACGACGATACGATGCCCGGAATCGCGCACGCCACCGAACACATGATGTTCCGCGGCACCAAAGACGTTTCGCCGGGGCAATTCGCGATCGTCGCCAACCGCGCGGGCGCGGAGTATAACGCCGCTACGGGTAACTTTTCGACGCAGTACTATTTCAAAATCCCGTCGCTCTACGTCGGCGTCGCACTTGCACTGGAAGCCGATCGGATGAACGGCGCGCGGATGGCGGCATCGGATTGGAATACGGAACGCGGCGCGATCGAACAAGAGGTCCGCGCGCATGAGAGCGTGCCGGCGGCCAAAATCTTCGAACGCATGCGCCGCGCCGTTTTCGGCGACACGCCGTACGCGCAAGATGGCGTCGGCACCGTCGCGAGCTTCACCCGCAT
>DASRDE010000159.1:0-4794 GCA_035652755.1 Vulcanimicrobiaceae bacterium
ATCTGCAGCAACCCGAACAGATCGAGAAAGTACCAGGCGGGATACGGGATGAACGTCGAGTTCGACGGGTCTGCCTTGGCGTCCAGGAACGGCGGCGCAAAAGCCGCCAGTGCGATGATGATCAGGAAGACGAAGAGGGAGGCGACCGCGTCCATGAACATCTGGTCAGGCCAGAAGCGCCCGACCTTGAGCGGCCGCGGATCCTCGACGGGAGGCCCTGCCGGGCCGTTCCAGCGGAAGATTGCCAGATGCGCGCCGACCAAACCGACCAGTGCTGCGGGCATCAGCCAGACGTGCAAGCCGAAGAACCGGTTGATGGTCAGCGTGCCCATCGTCGTGCCGTCTTGCGCGAACTGCTGGATGAACGCGCCGATGACGGGCATTTGCAGCGTCAGGTTGATCGCGACTTGCGAGGCGAAATACGCGTCCATGTCCCACGGCAGCAAATAGCCGGTCAGGCCCAAGACCATCGTGACGAGCAGCAGCAGCACGCCGACGATCCATTGGACTTCGCGCGGCGACTTGTAGGCGCCCCAGACGATCGCTTGCAGCATGTGCAGAAAGAGCAGGGCGATCATCGCCGATGCGCCCCAATAGTGGACGCTCAGCACGAAGTGCTGGAACGGGTGCACGTACATGTCGCGCGTCGATTCCCATGCGGTCGACGCCGACGGCGAATAGAAGAACGTCAGGAAAATGCCGGTGACGATCTGCAGCATCATCGCAAAGAGCGTGGCGCTGCCGAAGACGTACCAGTAGCTCGCGCCGCCGGGAATATCTTCTTCCAGAAACTCTTTGGCTTGCGAGATGAAGCCGGTGCGGCGCTCGATCCAGTTGAGCATCGTTGCTGCTGTTACTCCTGCGTCGTGCTAGCTGCTGTACGAAACGACGATGCGATCCGGGATCGTCGCTTTATAACGGATCCATTCGACCTGCGCTCCGCCGCTCTGCTCGCGCAGCGGCAGCGGATCCAGGCCGCGCGCTGCGGGTCCGGCAATGTGCGCGCCCAGCTCGTCGAACTGCGAACCGTGGCACGGGCACAAGAATTTGTTCGAGTCCGAGTCGTAGTTGTACCGGCATCCCAGGTGCGGGCAGATCGGGCTGAAGAGCACGAAGCCCATCGTCACGATCTCGTACGGTAATTCGTCCTTGCCCGCCGGCGTGAACAGGTCGGTACGCGCCGCCTTGAATTTGGCGACGTCCTTGACTTTAATGCCCCAGACCGATTCGGGGACGCTCTGCATCGGCAGATATGCGTCTTTGGTACGAAGGTTGAAATCGATCTTCACGGCCTTGTCGGTCGCGCTCTGGAGTTCTTTCCATCCGGCCGCGTCCAACGGCGTCCAGGTGGCGCCGCCGGCTCCCACGTCGGGAATCAGCGAGCCGACGATGGGGATGGCCAGCACCAAGCCGATCACGCCGCCAATGGTGATGGTCGCATTGGCCATGAAGCGTCGCCGCGTAATCTCTTCGGCCGTCTGGGGCTCCGCGCGGCCGGCGGCGTGCCCGGACTCGCCGGGCTGGGCATGGGCGTGTGTGGACAAGGTTCGTCTCTCCGCGGGGTGGGTGGATGCCAAGGGGGCGTGGTTCACAACGATTCTACGCCCGCCCTTCGCCGGCGGCATCGACCTTGCTCGGAAAGGGCAGCCTGCCGCCCTCTCCGCCCCCGAGTCGAACGTCTTCGGAGGCTACACCTTATAGCTGTGCAGGCCGCTGATCCACAAGTTCACGCCGAAGTAGCAAAACATAATTGAAAGGAAGCCCGCGACGCTGATCCAGGCGCTGCGCAGGCCGCGGAACTGGCTGCGGGTGTGCAGGTGCATGTAGATGGCGTACACGATCCAGCTGAAGAGCGCGGCGGTTTCCTTGGGATCCCACTGCCAGTACGCTCCCCAGGATTCATGAGCCCACATCGCTCCGGTAATAATGCCCAGCGTGAGCAGCGGCAGCCCGACCGCGACGATGCGATAGATCAGGACGTCGAGCTGCGCCAAGCTGGGCATCGCGTTCATCCATTGCGCACCGGCGTTCCCCGCGGCCGCGGCCGCCGCGATGTTCGGCGTATCCATCTTTACTGCAACCGCCCGCGGATCGGAGATCGCCTCGGCGACGGAAAGATCCGGACCCTCGTACGCATAGGCCGCGCGCGTCGAACCGCCTGCGCCTTCGAACATGCGCCCCGGTGAGAAGCGGCCGCCTTCCAAGCCCCGCTCGTAGTAGTACTTGATCAAATACATGATCGCGATCACGAACGCCACCATGAACGCGGCATACGACGATACGACGAGCGGGACGTGGATCTTCGCCCAGTACGACTGCAGCGACGGCACGGGCGGCATCGAACCTTCGTTCCACGTCGCGCCGTAGGCCAAAAAGAGCGCCGCCAGCGCCAGCACGAATCCGCCGGCGAACCAGATGCGATAGCGGAACGCGAAAAAGATGAAGATCGCCACCGAGACGGCCGAGAAGAGCGACAGCGAACCGTAGAGGTTGAGCAGGGGCCAGATGTGCGTCGTTTCGTAGCGCGCGACGAGCTGGGCCACTTGTGCCGCGCATCCCGCGATAGCGAGCGGAATGCCCAGGTGCGCCAGCCACTCCTCGCGCGAGAAGAAGTACGCGACCAGCGCGAGCGCTCCAACACTATAAGCGCCGATCGCTATAATGAGCAGCACTTCGTCGAGCGGCATGTGACCTTGCATCTTACGTGACCTCCGAAGCCAGATTCAAGCCGCCCGAGCGCTGCGTCGGCGCAAAGTGCCGGCGCAGTTGAGCGACGAGCTCGTTGAACTGCGTCTCGAACATGTCGTAGCCTTTCACCGTCGTGGCGGCAATGGCGACGGTCCCGCCGTCGACGCGAACGAAGAGCCGCGCGGGAAGAAAGTAGAACGAGACGATAAGGCCCGCCAGCAAGACGAACGCTCCCGCACCCACCAGCGCAACGCCGGGATCGTAGCGGTACTGCAAGCCGCTGACCATGACGTATTTCACCGGCGTGATGCGCCACCCGTCGCCGACGTCGATCCAGGTGTTCATCGGAACCAGCGCGGCACCGGCGCTCTGGCCGCTTTGAATGGCTTCGAGCGCGACCGCGGGGTTGTTCAGCCGCGGGTCGGCCGACGGCGCTCCGGTCTGACGATCGACGGTGGGCACGAATTGATCGATCTGGATCTGCCGCTGCGAGCCGGGCAACTCGATGCTCTCGCCGACTTCATACAGCTTGGACGAGAGGTCGCCGTCGCGGGTACCGTCGTGCGTTACCAAAAACCGCAGGGCGAAACCGTAGCTCGACTGATAGAACAGCGATCCGTCGACGTCGATCGGATGGTTGACGCGGATCGTCTGCCGGCGCGCTGCGCCGTCCGCGCCGGTCACCGTGACGTACGAGACGTAATCGATAGGCTGATAGACCATGCCGCTCTTGGTCATGATCGGCTGAATTTTATAGCGGAAGTCGTCCAGACGCAGCGTCGCCTGCCGGTGCGGCACGCGGATCGTCTGACCCATGGCAATCGGTACGTCGCCGGAGAAGCCGCGCGCCCAATACACGGTCGTCCCGGCTGCGATGATCGCGAAGCCGACGTGCGCGATCAGCACGCCCCGGCGCGCCCAGTTGTGTTTGTCGGCAAACGTCCACTCGACGCCGCCGAACTCGCGTTTGCGCACCATCCAGCCGCGGCCGCGGAAAAAGTCGTCGACGCGCGCCTGCAGCTGCGAGGCGTCGCCCGGCACGGAGATCGTCGCGTTGAGCGGGATGCGATCGATCGGCAGAGGACGCAGGGCGGGAAGACGCGCGGGAATGACGCGCTTGAACGTGCAGACCGTCAGCGAAACCAAGATCAGCCCGATGATGCCGACGTAGTACGGCGAGTGGTAGATGTTGTCGATCCCCAGCCGCAGGATCAGCCGGGCAACGGGCGGGGCGTACATCGAAAAATACACCGACGGATCCTTGCCTTGGTCGACGACCACGCCCGCCAGCGTCATGAGCGCCCATGCCAGCAGCAGGCAAACGGCGAAGAGCACGTTGCCGAACGTCCGGGTGAAGTCGTTATAGAACGAGCGCAGCGCGTCCGTCATCGATTCAACCTTAGTACGCGCCCGCTTCGGCGTGCCACGACTTCTCGAGCAGGGCGATGATCCAGAGACTGATTTCGTACAGGGCGTACATCGGCAGCGCCATCATGGCCATCGTCAGCGGATTGCCGTCCGGGGCGGCGATGGCGCCGAAACAGAAGAAGCCGAAGAGAAAGTAGCGGCGGGAACGCTTGAGAAATGCCGAGTTGATGATTCCGATGCGCGCGAGCGCGATCATAACGATCGGCGTCTGGAAGATCAGCGAAAACGCGAGCATCACGAGCAGGATGAAATTGAGCGTCGATTCGATTCCGAACGTCGGCGTCGCGACGTGATTGGTGACGCCGATCAGCGTTCCGACCACTCGCGGCAGCACCAAGAAGTGCGCGAAAGCGATGCCTGCAAGTGCAAGCAAGAACGACGGCCCGACGTAGGCGTACACCAAGTGCCGCGTGCGCGGATGAAAGGCCGGCACGACGAACATCCACAGTTGATAGAGCAGCACCGGCAACCCAATGACGATCGCGGCGTAGATGGAAAACTTGAACTCGACCAGGATCACGTCGGCCGGGCCGAACGCATGCAGCTGCACGCCCTTAAAATACGTGTTGGTCAGCCACGGTATGACGAACTGCGAGGGCCAAAAGAGCACCAGGGCCAGACCCAGTACCGTTCCTACGGCAATCAACAGACGCTTACGGAGCTCCCGAAGGTGCTCCG
>DASRDE010000160.1:0-4034 GCA_035652755.1 Vulcanimicrobiaceae bacterium
CACCGAGATCGCCGGCGTGATCGCGCCGTCGCCGTAGAGCATCGATGCGCCGAACAGCACCGTCAACGCGAGCGCACCCAAACCGATCGGCATCGCCGTGCGTTTGGCCGGCATCAGCTGCGCGAGCAGGGCAAGGATGCCGCCTTCGCCTTCAAAATCCGCGCGCATCATGAACGTCACGTACTTAATGCAAACGACCACGACGAGGGTCCACAAGATCAGCGAGCAGATGCCAAGGATGTTTCCGCGCGTCGCGGCAGCCGGAAAGTCGCCCGTGAAGCATTGACCGAACGCGTAGAGCGGGCTGGTTCCGATGTCGCCGAACACGACGCCCAACGCGGCAAGCGAAAGGGCGCTCAAGGGCGCCGCAGCGCGTTTTCGGCTGCGGGCGGATTGGCTCGTTACCGCTGCTCCGGCCGCCACGCCGAACGTTATGCCCGGCGCAGGTAGCGCTTACGCAATTCGTCGCCGACGACGGCGAGCAAGATCACCGCGCCGAGCACGACCCACTGCAAGTAGGAGTTGATGCCCAGCAAGTTCATCGCGTTGTCGAGCAGACCGATGAGCAGCGCACCGAAAAACGTGCCGATGATGCTGCCGCGCCCGCCCATCAAGCTGGTGCCGCCCACGACGACCGCGGCGATCGCGTTGAGCATTTCGTTGCCGGTTCCGGTCTGCGGAGAGCCCGAAGAGAAGAGCGCCAGGTACAAGAACCCGACGATTGCCGCGCACATGCCGCTGATGACGTACACCAGCGTCTTGACCTGACCGACCTTCACGCCCGCCAAACGCGCGGCTTCCTCGTTTCCGCCAAGCGCGAAGACGTAGCGACCGAACCGCGTACGGGTCAGCAAGACCGAGCTGACGGCCAGGACGGCGACCATCCAGAGGACCGGATTGGGGATTCCGGTTCCGAACAGGTGAATGAACGAGCCGTATCCGATCGACTGCAGATCGTTCGAAACCAGGGCGACCGGTCTGCCTGACGACGCAATGTACGACAGGCCGAGCGCCACCTGCATCATCGCCAGCGTGGTGATAAAGGGCGGCAAGTTCAGCTTTACGACGGGCACCGCATTGATGAAGCCGGCCGCCGCGCCGACCGCGAGCCCGACTAGCAGCGTCGCGACGATAAGCGCCAAGCCGTGCAAGCCCGTCGCATTGGCAAAGAGCGCCATCACGACGCCGCACAACGAGATCAGCGAGCCGATCGAAAGGTCGATGCCCGCGGTGATGATCACGAACGTTTCGCCCACGCCCATGATGCAGTTGTACGTTATTTGGCGCAGGACTCGAACGATGTTTTCGGGGCGCAGGAAAGCGCCGTGCGCAGCCGCGTTGATCGCCAGCGCAACGGCTGCCAGCAGCAGCAACGCCAATCCAACGCGCAGCCAATAGGATCGGGCGGCTGCGTTCACGCCGCGGCTCCCGCGGCTGCGGAAATCACTGCGTCGGGCGTGGCCTGCGCGCGATCGAACTCGCGCACGATTCGGCCGCCGCGCACGACCAAGATCCGGTGCGACATGCCGAGCACCTCCGGCAGTTCGCTGCTGACCATCACGATCGCCGCTCCGTTCTCCGTCAAGCGCACCATCAGGTTGTAGATCTCGGCTTTCGCACCGACGTCGATGCCGCGCGTCGGTTCGTCGAAGAGAAAGACTTTTGCGTCGCCGAGCAGCCATTTGGCGAGCACGACCTTCTGCTGGTTGCCGCCCGAGAGGTTGCGAACGAGTTGTTCGGTCCCGGGCGTGCGGATGCGCAGTTCGTCGACGTACTTTTGCGTCGCGCTCTGCTCGCGCGCGCGGTCGATCAGCATCTCCCGGTTTTGAAATTGAGCCAAGTGCGCAAGCGTGACGTTTTCCCGAACGCTCATGCCCAAGACGAGACCCTGGCCCTTGCGATCTTCGGTGATGAACGCGATGCCGGCCGCGATTCCGTCCGAAGGCGAGCGTTCGCGAACGCGCTCGCCCGCAATGAAGATCTCTCCGGAATTCGGCACGTCGGCGCCGGCGACGGCGCGAACGATTTCGGTGCGTCCGGCGCCGACCAGGCCTGCCAGGCCGACAATCTCGCCTGCGCGCACGTTGAAACTGACTCCGTTGACCGCAGGCGGGCGCTGCAGATCGCGTACATCCAACATGACGCGCGCATCCGGCGGTACGGGCGGCAGATCCGGAAAGTGTGAATCGAGCCGCCGCCCGACCATCGCGCGCACGATGTCGTCGGGAGGGAAATCCTTGACGCTGCGCGTTTCGATCGCGCGGCCGTCGCGCAGGACGGTGACGCGATCCGCGATCCGCGGCAATTCTTCCATGCGGTGCGAAATGTAGAAGATGCCGGCACCGCGTGCTTTGAGTGCCGCTATGGCGGCGAAGAGCCGATCGATTTCACGCTCGGTCAGCGCGGCGGTGGGCTCGTCCATGACGATGATGCGCGCCGATCGCGAGAGCACCTTGGCAATCTCGATCATCTGCTGCTGCGCGACCGGCAAGCGCGAGACTTCCGACGTCAGCGGCATCGTCACGCCCAGCTCGGTAAAGGTCCTTTCCGCGCGTCGCCGTGCGGCATCTTCGTCGAGAAACGGACCGCGCATCGGCTCGCTCCCCAGCACCAGATTCTGGACCGGCGTGAGCGCCGGTACGAGATTGAATTCCTGGTAGATCATGCCGATGCCGAGTGCTTCGGCCTTTCGCGGCGAGTCGATCGTGACCGCGCTGCCGTCGATCCGGATCTCGCCGCTGTCCGCCGGCTGCGCGCCGGCAAGGATCTTCATCAGCGTCGACTTTCCCGCGCCGTTTTCGCCCACGAGCGCATGCACCTCGCCCGCTTGCAGATCGAGCGTCACGCCGTCGAGTGCGCGGACGCCGGGAAACGATTTCCCGATGTCGCGCATCTCTAAAAGCGGGTTGGTCAGTGCGCGCCGGCCTTCGTGTACGTCCCGACGGGCACATCGATGCGCGCGGGCACGCTTTTTCCGGTAAAGTACTGATGAATGACGTCGACCGTCTGCTCGCCGATGCGATCGGGGTGCTGCAGGGCGTCGCCGTACATGCCGCCGTTTGCAATAGCCGTACGCGCCTCGGGCGTCGCGTCATAGCCGACGACGGCGATGCCGGTCGCATTGGCGGCGCGAATCGCCGTGAGCGCGCCCAGCGCGGAGTCGTCGTTGACGCCGAACACGCCTTTGAGATCGCGATGGGCCTGCAGAATGTCGCCCATGTCATTGCTCGCCTTTGTGCGCGTTCCGCCCGAATCCGTATCGGCGACGACTTTGACGCCCGGGCACTGCTGCGCCAGTGCTTCTTTGAAGCCTTTGACGCGATCTTGGACGCTGGTCACTTCCGGTTCGTCTAGAATGGCAACCGCGCCCGAGTTTCCGACGGCCTTGCACATCAGCAAGCCCGCCTGGCGTCCGCCTTGGACGTTGTTGGAGGCAACGTGCGAAACGACGCGGCCTTGTTTGCTCGCGTTCGCGATGTCGGCGGTAAAGACGGGGATTTTGGCGTTGTTGGCCTCGGCAATTGCGCTGCCGATTGCCTGCGAATCGTAGGGCGTGAGGACGATGGCGTCCACCCGGCGCGAGATGAAGTCTTCGACTTGCGACTGCTGGCGCGCGTTGTCGCGGTTCGCGTCGACTACGATCAGCTTGTAGCCGTACTTTTTGGCCTCGGACTGCATACCGGCTTGCATCTGCTGGTAGAACTGCGCCTCGGTGTCCTGAATCGAAACTCCAATCGTTTTCCCCGCGCCGGCGTTCTGGGCGCCCGGGCTGAACCCCGGAGCGGCGCTGGAGGAGGCGTTGGAGCCGGAATTATTGCCCGAGCAGGCCGCCAGCACGGCGGCGAGGGCGGCGGCGAGCAGCGGCAGGCGCGGTTTCATCAACGGTCGAGGACCTCCAAGAAGCGTTGCGAGGGTTTGAGCTATCCACAGGACCGCCCTGCGCGCCTGTGAGGGATGTGGACAAGTGCGCGCCGGCGGTGCGGCATCCGGCGCACGTTCGGCCCGGATCGAAGGGGCGCCTGTGACGCTTTCGG
>DASRDE010000161.1:0-8045 GCA_035652755.1 Vulcanimicrobiaceae bacterium
CGCTTCGCTCTACGTAATGCCGCGGGCTATATGCCCGCGTACCATTCGTAGCCCTGGTCTTCCCAATACCCGCCTTTGCCGCCGAACATCCCGCCCAATGAGGCGACGAGTTCGACCCTGCGGACCCATTTTGCGCTCTTATAGCCCAGTTGGGTAGGAACGGTCAGGCGCACCGGAGCGCCGCGATCGACTTCGAGCGGTTTGCCGTTTTGGCGCAGCGAGAGCATCGTCTGCGGATGCGCGGCCTGCTCCAGATTCAAACTTTCGTAATAGGGCGTACCGCTGTCGTCGACGTCGAACGAATGAAAGACGGCGTAGCGCGCGGAGAGTTTGGGAGCCGCGATCTGCAGCAGGGTGCTGAGCCGGACGCCCTGCCAGCGCGCGACGACGCTCCAGCCTTCGACGCAATCGTGGCGCGTGATTTGGTCGAGATCGCTCAAGTGGTTCAGCTGGTCGAGCGTGAAATGCTGCGGGCGATCGACCAGGCCGTCGACGAGCAGGTGGTAGTTCTTGAATCCGCCGCGCGCGAGATCCGCGTACGAGCCGCCGCTCGGCGTGGGAAGCGAGTTGATCGGAAAATCGGCGGAGATATCCGATTCCGCGTATTCGCGCGCGCGCCCGCGGGTGCCGATCACCCGGTGGTTCAGCGCCTCGGCGCTTTCGAGCAGGTGATGAAAGCCCGCGTTCTCGTTGAGTTTCGTACCGAGCGGCGAACAGGCCGACAGCGCTGCGGAAACGCTTGCGGCAATGAACAAACGCCGCCTCATACGCCGGTCCCGTCGTGCGCGCCCAAGCGGTAATACCCCGAAAGCATCGAGCGAAGATGATTGAAAACGCCGGTCGTTGCTACGGCACCCAAATGCACGACCAGGAACCCCAGAAGTGCGGCCATCGCGGCAAAGTGCCAGAGCCGCGCGAACTGACGCCCGCCAAGCAAGTGCATGCCCCACGGCATCCATGCGTCGAAACCGGGCGAGAGCGCCAAACCGCTGAGCACGAGCAGCGGCGCAAAGACGAACAGCACGAGCGTGTACGAAACCTTTTGCAAGGGATTGTATTTGCCGTGCGGCGGCGGCTCGGAACGCAGGCGCAAGTAATAGAGCTGCATCGGCCAAATTTTCGGTACGTCGCCCGGCCGAAGCACCAGCTCGCGCAGATCGCGGCGCGCAAAGCCCCAGATCAAATAGGCGGCGCCGCAGACGACCATGATCCAAGCAAAGAAGAGATGCCAGCGCCGGCCGTCCGCCAGATCCCGGTAAGACGGTATCGTGATCCAGCCCGGAAACGCTCGCGCGTCGCGGCCGCCCATCCCGTCGTCCGTCCATCCCAGCCAGCCGGTCGTGGTAAACGCGCGCCCGAAGACCGAGGTCGTGCCGACGCCCTGCGCGGGCGAACCAATCGCAAGGACGCGACGCGATGCGTCGGTCTTGTCGGACGCGTCCAGGTACGGCGCCGCGTTGAAGATCTGCAGCCCGCTGCTGACCAGCACCAAGAACGCGACGAAGAACGCCCAATGCGTCACGCGCGTGACCAGGGAGTGACGATAGACGATCTTGCGCTCGGACACCATCCCTATTGTAACGCTCCAAAGGCCCAAGGTGGATGAGGCGGCGGCTCGAACACGGCCCTCGCCATGGCCAGCAACCCTCCCATTTTGGAACGCTTTAAGGAAGGCTCGGTGGCCCACGTGCGGCTGAACCGGCCCGACGTGCGCAATGCCTTCAATGCCGAGCTGATCGCGGAGCTGCGCACCGCGTTCGAGCAGCTGGGTTCGGACGAATCCGTGCGTGCGATCGTGCTTTCGGGCGCGGGGAAGGTGTTCTGCGGCGGAGCCGACGTCGCGTGGATGCGCTCGTCGCTGGAGCTGAGCTTCGAGGAAAATGTCGCCGACGCGCGCGCGATGTCGCAGATGTTCCGGACGATCGACCGCTGCCCCAAACCGGTCATCGCGCGCGTGCACGGCGCGGCGCTCGGAGGCGGCGCCGGCCTTGCGGCGGTCTGCGACATCGTCGTCGCCGCGTCGGATGCGGTTTTTGGATTTACGGAAGTGAAACTCGGCATCATTCCGGCGGTCATCTCGCCTTTCGTTCTGGCAAAGATCGGCGTTTCGAATGCGCGGGCGCTCTTTTTGACCGGCGAGCGGTTTGAAGCCAAGCGCGCCCAATCGATCGGCTTGGTGCACGAGGTCGTTATCGCCGATACGCTCGACGTGTGCATGGAACGGATCCTCAACGAGATCGCTTCGGCCGGCCCGCTGGCAATTTCCGCCGCGAAAGCGCTCATTCCCCACGTTTCGCAAGCGACCTATGCAGAATCGCTCGACATCACGTCGGAAGCGATCGCGGGACGCCGAATATCCGCCGAAGGCCAAGAAGGGCTTCGGGCGTTCCTCGAGCGCCGGAGGCCCAGTTGGATCGCGTAATCCGCCGGCTCCTCATCGCTAATCGCGGCGAGATCGCCGTGCGCGTCGCGCGCGGCGCGCGCGAGCTCGGCATTACTCCGGTCGGCATTTACTCCGAGGCCGACGCCGGCGCATACCATCTGCAGTTTATGGACGCAGCCCGCTGCGTCGGTCCCGCACCTGCGCCGCAATCGTACTTAGATGCGGCAGCGATAGTCGCCGCGGCCAAATCGCTCGGCGCGGACGCCGTGCATCCCGGATACGGCTTTCTTTCCGAACGCCCCGAGTTTGCACGCGCCGTCACGGATGCCGGCTTGATCTTCGTGGGGCCCTCGGCGGAATCGATGGCGGCGATGGGCAGCAAGATCGAAGCAAAACGCCGCGTGCGCGAATTCGACGTGCCCGTCGTTCCCGGATACGACGGCGACGATCAATCACGGGAGCGGCTGCGCGCGGAGGCCGAAAGCGTGGGGTTTCCGCTGCTCATCAAGGCCAGCGCAGGCGGGGGCGGGCGCGGTATGCGCGTCGTCAACGCACTTGCCGAATTCGACGAGGCGCTCGCAGCGGCCAAACGCGAATCGCTGGCGGCTTTCGGCAGCGACGCGGTGCTGCTCGAGCGTTATCTGCGCCGTCCGCGGCACATCGAATTTCAGATCCTGGGCGATGCGTTCGGCAACACGATTCACTTGGGCGAGCGGGAATGTTCGATCCAGCGCCGGCACCAAAAAATCATCGAAGAGGCGCCGTCTGTCGCGCTCTCGCCCGAGCTGCGCGCCGAGATGGGTGCCGCGGCGGTCCGCGCGGCGCAATCCGTGGGATACGTCAACGCCGGCACTGCCGAATTCATGCTCGACGAGGACGGCCGCTATTATTTTCTCGAGATGAACGCGCGCCTGCAGGTCGAGCATCCCGTTACGGAACTGGCGTACGGGGTCGACTTGGTGCATTGGCAGCTGCGCATCGCGCGCGGCGAACGCTTGACGATCGCGCAGAGCGACGTCAGCCCGCGCGGCTGGTCGATCGAGGGACGGATCTATGCCGAGGATCCTGCAAATCATCTGCTGCCTTCGACCGGGACGATTGCCGTTTGGGATGAACCTGAAGGCCCCGGCGTCCGCGTCGACGCGGGCGTGGAAGCCGGCAGCGAGGTCAGCGTCTACTACGATCCAATGCTCGCCAAACTGGTCGTGTGGGGCGAAGATCGCGCGGCCGCGATCGCGCGTCTGGATCGCGCGCTTGCGGACTTCGGCATCGCAGGCGTTCGGTCCAACGTTCCGCTGCTGCTGTGGATCGTTCGCGACCAAGCGTTTCGCAGCGGCGACCTCAGCACGCGCTTTCTCGAAGAGCGCCTCGACGAGTCGATCTTTTCCAAACCGAGGGACGTTCCGCAAGCCGTTTTGCGCGCCGCGGCCGGTGCGCTGCTGCGCGACGGGACCGCGCCCTGGCGGATCGCATCGACCGGGCTTCCGCTGCGGCTCACCTGCGGCGGACGCGACGTCACGATGGAAGCGTTTGCAACCGAAACGCCCGGAGTGTGGCGAGTCGACGGCGACTACGAAGGCGACGTGGACGCCGGTGACGTTGAAAAGAAAGCCGTCGTAACGCGCGGCGGCGTCACCGTCTTTGCGGACGGGCAGAGCTGGACGCTGCACTGGGCAGAACCTCCCTCGGCTTTGTCGCGCGGATCGCACGGCGCGGCGTCGGGTGCGGGGAGCGTTAGCGCACCGATGCCGGGGAAGATCGTCAAGATCGCGGTTGGCGCGGGAGCCCAAGTCGAGGAGCACGATCTGCTCTTGGTGCTGGAAGCCATGAAGATGGAGCACCGCATCGAGGCGCCCAGCGCGGGTACCGTCGCCGCCGTCCACGTGCGCGAGGGCGAGATCGTGGCGGCCGGCGCGACCCTCGTCGACGTCACCTAATGCTGACGATGGTCATGGTGCCCGGCTATAACGAGCCGCCGGAGCACTTCGACCTGCTGCGGCGCGGAACGCCGGAGGTCCCGGGTTTGGATGCGTACGGAATCGACTCGGTCACGTTCTCGCAATTCAACGACACGCTCAACGAACGCATCGACCGCTTCGCCGAATTTCTCGAGGATTTACGCAAAGAAGGCCGCCGGTTTCCGATCGTGCTCGTGGGCTACTCTTTGGGCGGCCTGGTCGTGCGCGGCTTTTTGCGGCGATACGAACATCGCGCGCACGACGTCAGCCACGCCATTGCGATCGCAACGCCGAACTGGGGCGTGCAGACGTTCGCGCTTCCGCAACTCTACGGGATGCTCCGAATCCCGGACAAGGCCTTCGGCGACATGGACCTCTACTCGAATTTCATGCGCTGGCTGAACGGCACCGGCGGGCATTGGGAAAGCACGCCGCGCGGATGGTACGATTGGGTCCTCGACTCCGAGCCCTGGACGGGACCGGAAAGCGTGCGAATGCTCTCCATCGCCGGCCTCATTCCCGCGCGGGGCTACGACAACGACGGCCTGGTCTGGGCGGACTCGGCGACGCTGGGCAGCCGCATTCCGGCGCATTTTATCGCCGGGCCGCACGCCAACCACATGAACATCATCGGGCATTTCGATCCGTTCATCATGCTGAGCAAAGGCTTTTTGGCGAACGACCGCGTTTGGCCCCTGACGCTTCGCGCGATCACGCGTTTTCTGGGAGCGCGCCGAGTGGATAGCGTCGAACCAGGTCAGGCAGCATGAGCATTCCCAAAGCGGTCGTCGTCTGCGAGATGGGGCCGCGCGACGGCCTTCAGAACGAACACGCGGTCGTTTCGACGGCCGACAAGGTGCGCTACATCGATCTGCTCTCGGAATCGGGCTTGCCGCTGATCGAGCCGACGTCGTTCGTCAGTCCCAAGGCGATTCCGCAACTCGCCGACGCCGCCGACGTCTTTGCGCGAATTCGCAGGCGGGACGGCGTGCGTTACCCGGTCCTCACGCCGAACATCCGCGGACTGGAGCGCGCCAAGGCCGCGGGCGCCGACGCGATCGCGGTCTTCACCGCGGCTTCGGAAGCCTTCACGAAACGCAATATCAACATGACGATCGAAGAGTCGATCGAAACGTTCCGCGACGTCGTGCGCAACGCCAAAGAAAATGCGATGTGGGTGCGCGGGTATGTTTCGACCGCTTTCGGTTCGCCGTTCGGCGACGAGGTCAGACCGGAAGCGGTGGTGGACGTCAGCCGAAGGCTGCTGGACATGGGCTGCGATGAAATCTCCATCGGCGACACGATCGGTGTCGGGGTGCCGAGCCAAGTGGACGAGCTGGTGCCGCTGCTGCTGCGCGAGATGCCCATTTCGCGGTTGGCTTTTCACTTTCACGATACGCGCGGAACCGCGCTGGCGAACGTCTACGCCGCGCTCGGGCACGGCATCGCGATCTTCGACTCCAGCAGCGGCGGCCTAGGAGGCTGCCCGTACGCACCCGGCGCTACCGGCAACCTCGGCACGGAAGACCTGCTGTACATGCTGCACGGCATGGGCATCGAAACCGGCGTCGACCTGGACAAGGTCCGAGCCGCGTCCCGCTTCATCGCCGGCGTTCTCGATCACGACCTGACGAGCAAAGCTTTCCAGGCGCTGGAAAAGGCCGTGCGCGTGAAGCGCGAAGTCTCTCCCTGATGAAATCGGACCGAATGGTCTCGCTGCTGCTGTTGCTGCAAGCGCGCAGTCCGCGCAGCGCGCGAGAGCTGGCCGAGCAGCTCGAGGTCTCGATGCGCACCGTGTACCGGGACGTCGACGCGCTCGGTGCTTCGGGCGTTCCGGTCTACGCCGAGCGCGGCAGTACCGGCGGCATCGTGCTCGCCGAAGGGTACCGCCAGGCGATCACGCGCTTTAGCACCGACGAGCTGCACGCGCTGTTCTTGGCCGCGGCGGATCCGCTCTCGGAGCTGGGCGTCCAAGGCCACCAAAATGCGCTGCAAAAACTCGCCGGGGCGCTCCCCGAATTGCAGCGCCGCGCAACGGAGCAGGCGCGGCAGCGCATTCTGCTGGATCATAATAAGTGGTACCGGAGCGAACAGCCGGCGCGGCTGCTCTCGGAACTTCGGCGGGCGGTCTGGGAAGATCGGCAAGTGCGGATTCGATATCGGGACCGCAGCGGCGTGGCGACCGATCGCGTCGTCGACCCGTTCGGCTTGGTTTCCAAAGCGGGAATTTGGTACCTCATCGCGCGCGAGGCGTCCGGCGGCATGCGTTCGTTCCGGGTTGAGCGCATGGCCGACGCGCAGGAGATGCCCTCGCAATTCAGCCGGCCGTCCGACTTCGATCTGGAAGCGCACTGGCGCTCGTCGATGGAAGCGCTTCAGCGTACGGAAGAATCGATCGCCGTCACGATCTTCGTCGAAAACGATTCGATCGAAATGGTGACCGCCACCGCATACTCGGACGTGGAGATCGAGGCGGAAGAGCCCGCCGGACGGCGGCTGCGCATTCGGTTTCCGAGCTACCGCACCGCGCTGTCGTCGGCCGCTTCGTGGGGCGCGAGGGTTCGCGTGCTCGACCCGCCCGAACTTCGCGCAGATGTGGTCGAGCACGCTCGCGCGATCTTGGCGGCGTACGAAGAGCCCGCCGCGGCCGAGCCGCTTGCGATCAGTGTTTGAGGTGGATGCGTATCGCCTTGCACTTCGTGCTCTGACATGTGAAGACGATATGATCCGGTACGAAGTCCTTCGGCGCCCAGAAGACGACGTGCAGCTTCGCGGCTGAAGCTTGCTGGAGGATGATGCCGTTGGGCTCGACGCTGCGCGTATCGGCGGTCACGCCATCCGCGTCGGCGAGCCTGATGCTGGGATCGTCCATGTACGGCTGCGAGCGGCCGTCGCTGATAATTGCCTCGAAGACCAGGACCTGCTGATTCGGATCCGCGGGATGCTCGATGACGTTGTCGGACGAGCGTTCGGGACCGAAATACTTGGGCACGATTCGCACGAAGCCGTTGAACGCCGCATTCGGATACACGGCATCGACGCCTTCGATCTGCTTGGCGCCGCCCGGCACGGGCGTCGGCTTGGCAAATGCGGCGGTCGAGAGCGTAAGAACTGCAATCGCGGCGAGAGCAAAGGGTGAAAAGCGTCGCATCAAAACTCTCCTCGGGCAAACGAAGGCTGAGATTTGTTCATTGGGTAAACGGGGAGCCGTGAACCTGCAAGGATTGCGGCTGGCGGTGCTCGCTCCGATTACCTGGCCGACCCCGCCGCCGGGCTACGGGCCCTGGGAACAGATCGCGTTCAACATCGCCGACGGCATGCGGCGGCGCGGCTTGGACGTGACGCTCTTCGCGCCCGCCAATTCGCGCTTCGAAGGCCGCGTTGAATCGGTAATCCCGGTCGGTTGCGCCGAGGATCCCGCGTTAAATGCCGAAGTCGCCGCCGCGCTGCATATCGGGCATTTGATGCATCTGGCCGATCGCTTCGATCTCATTCACAACAATTTCGATTGGAAGCCGATGACGTACGCGCTTGCGACCAAAACGCCGCCGCTGCTCACGACGATTCACGGCTTCTCGACGCCCCACATCCTGGCCGCGTACTACGCGTGCGCTTGGCGCAGCTTCTATTGTTCGATCAGCAATGCGGACCGCGACCCGGGCTTATCGTACCTTGCGACGACGTACAACGGGATCGACCCGCAG
>DASRDE010000162.1:0-16412 GCA_035652755.1 Vulcanimicrobiaceae bacterium
GCCGCAACACTGCCGCACGCCGCATTCGCCGCGTTTTGGAAGTTCTTGAGCACCGTCGGGTCGATGACGCCGGCAGGCAGCCCGGCGACGGGGATGACCTCGCTATAGATCTTGTCGTTTACGTTCTCGCTGTAAACCGTAGCCTGGATCTGCGAGTCCCCTCCGAAGCGGTGGCCGAGGCTCAGTTCTTCGTCGACGGCACGTTCGGGCCGCAGATTGGGGTTTGCAACTTGTCCGATCGTCGTCAGGCCGGTGCAGTTGAGATTGCCGTTCAACGCGCCCGTCGCGATCGGCGAGTACGGCAAATCGATGTACGTGGCGTACGGCTGCACCCAGGTCGACCCGGCGGCTAACCGCACCACGTCGTTTTTCGTCACGTTGTAGATGAGCGCGAGCCGCGGATCCAGCGCCGACGTATTGGTAATCGACGAATTCTTCTCGGTCGCGTTCAGGTAGATCGTATAGCGGCCGCTTTGCGGATGGTACACGTCCTCCAGAAAGACGTTCTTGTCATGAACGATCGGCGAAGGCTGCGCCGAGCCGTTTTGGTAGAACTGATACGCATAGTTGTTGTACGAAAAGCCCAGGCCGAAATCGTTCGTTTTGCCGGCAAAGAGGTCGGCGATAGAAGCGCCCGTCGTGCTGACGGCGGGGCTGAGCGTAAACAGATTATCGCCCGGAGCGGCAAAGAACGGCAGCTGGAACGTGCGATCGTAAAGCTGGAACCAGCGGTTCGTGAACGTATCGACGGTCAGCAGACCGGCGCCCGTGGGCTGCTCGTATTTGAGCGAGTAATCGGCGATATGAAATGCCTGATAGGCAGGGCCGGCGCCTTGGAATCCGCTTTCATACCCTGCGTACTGCTGCGGCGTGACGCAGGTGTGGCCGCCGTCGGGCTGACCGTTCGGTCCCCATCCCCACGCGGATCCGTTGGCGTTCGTGCCCACGAACGTTCCGCTCGGGCACGGCGGCGGATTGCTCGGTCCGTACGGCGGCGGATTCTTGGTCGGCGTGTAATTCGCGAGCGCATTATTGCCGATTGCGAGTGCGGTATCGAACGGCAGATAGTCCTGATCGCCGTTACCGGTCTTGTCGTCCCAGTACGAGCCGCTCAGCGCCGAGACGGTCAGGTGCGACAGGTTCGAGGGGTTGCCCAGCGCGTAGCGCAGCTTCAGCAGGTCGCTGCGGTTCGCGACGGCCGTATCATCCTTGTATATGGCCAGGTTGTAAACTGACGATCCCACCGGAGCGCTCGCGTCGAACGCGGCCGCGGGCTGATAGAAATAGTCGTTCTTATAGGGACCGTCGATCGACTGCACTCCGGCCGCGATGGCAAAGCCCAGCCGACTCGTGACCGGACCCGTGGCATTAAAGGACGTCACCAGTTTGTCGAACGTCCCCCACCCCTGCTTGACGTTGGCGTGCAATTCGGGCGTCGGGTTGAGCGTCTGCATGTCGATAACACCGCCGACAGCGCTATAAGGCGTCAAACCCTGTGCACCCGATCCGTACACGACCTCGACGTTGCGCAGCGCGAACGTCGGTGAGATCTCCCAATTGTATCCGAGATTCTTTCCGCGATTGATTCCGAAACCGATGGGATGGCCGTCGAGCAAGGCCATGGTCTCCAGACCGCCGATGCCGCGAATATCCAGATACTGGTCGTCGCCGGGCGAGGGCGTGAAGCTGCCTCCCGTCGCGGCGCTCACGTTTACCTGGGGCAGCGTCTGCAGAAAATCGCTTACGCGGTAGAAGCCTTCGCGTTCGATCGCTTCGGCGCTCGTGGATTTATAAATGACCGAGGCGCGCTGCAGCGATTGGGAAGCGTGCACGCTCGTGTGGCCGATGACGCGCAGGCCCTGCGAACCGAAGGACTGCCGCGCGATCGCCAAGGTAACGGTGACCAACTGCGTTCCCAAAACGGAGACCGGATCGGAGACGGTGGTCTGATAACCGTTGAGACTGACTTGCAGATGATAGAAACCCGGCGTTAGATTCGCCGCCGTAAATTTTCCTTGGGCATCGCTAATGACGACGGTGTGGGTCGGACCCTGCGTTTCGATCTTGGCATTCGCCAAGGGTAAGCCGTTGCCGGAATCGACGACGGCACCGGCGATCGTTCCGCGTCCCGCGATTTGCGCAGGCGCGGTGCTTTGCGCAGGCGCGCTGCTTTGCGCGAGCGCGGCAGATGGGAGCAAGATGGAAGTGATGAGAGCGAGGGCAACTGCGCGAAACACGAAAAAAGGCCGCCTTTCCTGCACCTGAAGAGTACTCAGTGCAGGGTATCCACCGCAGTTTAAAGGCCCGTTAATTGCTTTTTAAGGCGAACTTAAATGCTGCGTTTGCAGAGCAGCAGCACGACACCGCTCGCGCTGCAGTCAGCGCGAGGCCGCGGAATCTTCGATTTGCGCTTCCTGCGAAATAAGTGACGCAGGTTCGACTTCGATGAATTGCACGGGACCGTGGCCGGGGCTGCGCCACGCCTGCGTGAGAATGCCGATGAGCCGGCCGTTGCCGTCGAAGACGCCCGAGCCCGAGTCTCCGTGCTCGCAATTGGGGCAAACGATCGTGATGCGCGGGCTGCCGTCTTCGCCGGGAAGCTGCGCGGCGGACTGTACGACGCTGCCGCTGGCAAGTCGCCAGAACGTTCGCGCAGGGTGCCCCCACAGCACGACGGGTTCGCCCGGCTGCGGCACAGCTATCGGCGGGGGCGTCATCGCATAATCGGGCTGGGCGCGTACCCGGATAAAGGCCAAGTCGTATTCGAGCAGCAGGCGCACGTGCAGCACTTCATAGTACGCGCGGCGCGTCGTATCCAGGATTCGCAAGCTCTGGGGCGGACCGTTGACGACGTGCGCGGCGGTCGCAATGGTCATGACGTCGCCGCTTCGAGCTACGAGCACGCCGCCGCCGATGAAGGCTTGGCGGCCGTCGATCAGCGATTGGACGACGAACGTCTGGGAGCGCTCGGCCGAAAGCGCGGCGGGATCGTCCGCGCGCGCGGCCAGTGCTGAAAACGTGAAGACGCAGCTCAGGGCGATCGACGCAAAGCGCAAGATGCCGCCTCCTTGCGGCTATTATACCACTTTCCTTAATCTTTATAATGTATCCTTAAGATAACTTATCAGTCGGCGGCCGGGAAAGGCCTTGGCCTGGCCCGAGGAATCTTTCCATATGCCGCGATCGGACCCGGCTCGGTCGGCGTACTGCGCGACGCGCCACCTGCTGCGATACCTGAGCAACCCTCGAGAGCTCCGCAGAAATCCGCTCGCGCGCGAAGCCTTCGCGCGCATGGGGCCGTCCAGCGCCGCATTGGCCGTGCGCCGGCGCGCACTCGACGCGATCGCCGCGCTTCAAAACCAGCGATGGGTGGCCATTCTTCTTCGCGTCGACGTGGAAAATCATCGACCGGCGCAAGTCGCCGGCGATTTGGGTCTTTCCGAGCGTCAGTACCATCGGGAACGGCGGCGTGCGCACGACATCTTTCTCCAAGCTTTTGCCGGCTACGCGCGGCCGCAGCTCGCAGTAGTCGATGACGGTTTCGCCGAGCGCGCGCTGCGGCATGCCGCCAGTCTTGCGGATTCGGGCGAAACGGCTTCGGCGCGCGCAATTCTGTGCGACGCAATCGGAAGCCGCTCGACGGATGCTGCGTTTGCTTCGGATGCGGCTATTCGGCTGGCGACGATCGAATTGTGGATGCACAGGTACGCCGCTGCCGGCGAATGGCTGCGTTCGGCGAGTTCGCGCATCGCCGGAATCGGCGAGACTGCGGCGCGGCGCCGCCTTCGCGACGCGCACGACGCGGCCTCGTGCATGCTTCGCGCGTTCGCCGACGGCCCGGAGACCGTGCGCCGCCACGATCCCCCCGGATACCGCACGGCCATCGCATGTGCCGACGCGGCATTTTTCAGCGGCGAAGCGGCGCGCGCGCGGATGTTGCTGCAAACCTTCGGTTCGCAAGCCGCGGGGGATGAGACGCTCGGCGTGGATCTGCTGCTGATGCAGGCGGAATTGGCCAATTTCACCGTGCCGCGATCGACGCTGGGCGAAGAACTCTTCAAACTCGCTATCGAGCGCGCGGCTGCGGCAGGGCTGCGGGGGCGCGCGCTGTACGGCGATCATCATCTGCACGTGACGCGCTGGATGCGTTCGCGGACTCCGCGCGATCGCGCGGCGTATCGCGAGCTGGTCGATTCGGTAAACGCCGCTCTCCCGCGACGCCTGCGCATGTACCTGGCCTCGTCGGCAGCGGACATCGAACTGGCGATCGGGAGCGCGCGGCGTGCGCTGCGCTGCGCACAAACGGCGCGGTCGCTATCGAACAGCCGCTACGAATGCCTCTCGGCCGATGCGCTGGCCGCCAGCGCGCTCTTCAAGTTGCAAAATCTGCCGGAAGCGCGCGAACTAGCAGCGGCAACCGCGGACGGCGCGCGGTCCGCCGGTTATCCGCGCATCGTTGCGCTCGCGCAGCGAGTCCATGCGCAAACGCTGCACGCATTCGGACGAAGGCGAGACGCACGCGAAGCGATCGAAGAATCGCTCGAGTGCGCTCGCCATTCCAGCGCGTACGTCGCAGACCAAACCCGCTTGCTGCGCGACCGCCTTACAGGGGCGCGGCCGGATCGTAGGCGTCGCCGTACGGAATCGCCGAACCGCTCCAACCAGAAGTAATAGTATCGACCAATTTCCCGGTCGCGTACGAGTAGCACTCGATCTGCGGATTCTGGAAATTCGCGTACGCGACGCAAACTTTCGATTCGCGGCGGTTCAACGTGGGCTCGTTGCCGAACGCCGGAAGCGTGCGCGCGGGCATGCCGTTGTACGGCGGCGCCCACACGCCGAGCGAACCCGAACCATCCTCCATGACCAAATTTCCGTTCGAATCGAACGTCACGTCGCTCAGCGTCGCATTTTGGATCGATACCGGTTGTGCTACTTTCGAGTGCGGAGGGAACATGACCAGTGCCGGCGGACCGCTCTGCGGGATGTACGACACGTAGACGTTGTCGTGCGCGTCGATTCCGATCCCGACGACGATTTGAAATCCGCTATAGGACAGCACTTTCGTCGGGTTGGTACTGCCCGCGGCCCACGCCGTGACGTTGCCGGCCTGACCGGAGCTGCCTTGCACGTTTGCAGCGTACACCGTTCCCTTGGAGTCGACGGCAACCGAAACGGGGTAATATCCCGGGTCGTTCAGCGTCGTGAACGGCGTGGTCGCGCCGCGCTTGAATGCGACGACGTTGAACGCGTTCGTGTTTGCCGCCCACAACCGTCCGAACTTATCGACTGCCAAGCCCTGCGGCGTGGTCAAGCCGCTGGTCAGCTGCCCGATCGGTGTTTGATTGTTTCCTTGGGCAGGATAGACGTTGATGAAGCCGCCGTCGTACGACGCGCCGTACAGCAGCGGCTGATTCGCTGGAGCGGGCCGAAGCCAGCCGGCGCCGGCGTTGCTCTTGAAGGCTCCGCCGAAACGCACGACTTGTGCGCCAAGGACGATCGTGCGGCCGGCCGGCGCAAGCGCCGAGTGCGATTGAGGATACGCAGCGGGCAGGGTATGAGTGCCGCCGCTGCATGCAGCGGTCACGAGGATGAGGGCCGGAAGCACCGGCCGGCAGCGTGCGAACATGGGTCTTCCTCCGGAGATGAGACGCCGTTCAACTACGCGCCGCCCTCGCCGGCTCATGCAGTAAACGTTGCGATGAAGCGTTTTTGGCAGAAAGGTGCGAAAGACCGCGCATGAGCCGTGCGGTTCCGGTATTTCTCCTCTCGATTTTGCTATGCGCCTCGGCGAGCGCCGCACCGCAGCCCCCGGCCGAATACTTTGCCTCCAAGCTGCAGTGGCGCAGCATCGGCCCGTTCGTGGGCGGCCGCGCCGTCGCCGTTGCCGGCATTCCCTCGCAGCGCAATCTGTTTTACATGGGCGCGGTTCAGGGCGGCATCTGGCGCAGCGCCAACTACGGCCTGACCTGGGAGAACATCAGCGACGGACAGCTGCCTGCGACGGCGACGAGCATCGGCGCCCTTGCGGTCGCGCCTTCAAACGCGCGCGTCATTTACGCAGGCACCGGCGAGAGCGACATCCGTCAAGATTTCGACACGGGTACGGGCATCTACAAATCGGCGGACGGCGGCAAGACGTGGCACTATGCAGGCCTCTCCGATACGCATACGATCACGTCGATCGTCGTGGATCCGCGCGACCCCAACGTGGTGTACGCGACGTCATTGGGTCACGTCTTTAAACCGAACAGCGAGCGCGGCGTCTTCAAGTCGACCGACGGCGGCCGTTCGTGGAAGAAAGTGCTGTTCGTCGACGATCGCACGGGCGCCAACGTCGTCGTCATGGATCCGCGCCACACCAACGTTCTCTACGCCGCGATGTGGGAGGAGCAGCGGACCCCGTGGACCCTGATCACGGGCGGCCCCGGGAGCGGTCTGTATAAGAGCGTCGATGCGGGCGCGCATTGGACGAATATTTCTTCGCACCCCGGATTTGCGGCGGGAATGCTCGGGAAGATCGGCGTCTCCGTATCCGCCGCGGACCCGCGCGTCGTGTATGCGATCGTTCAGGCGCACGAGGGCGGCGTCTTTCGCTCGGACGACGGCGGAGCGACGTGGAAGCGCGTCAACTCCGAATGGAAATTGCGCCAACGCGCCTTCTACTATACCGCGATCTATGCCGACCCGCGCAGGCGCAACGTCGCGTACGCTCCGCAGGTCGACGGCGTCTTTAAAACCGTCGACGGGGGCAAGACCTGGAAGACGATCAGCCCGGGCGGAGATCACCACATCGTTTGGGTCAATCCGAACGACACGAATATTTTGCTGGTCGGAAACGACGGCGGCGCCACGATCAGCGTCGACGGCGGCAAAACGTGGAGTTCGCAGGGCAATCAGCCGACAGGGCAGTTCTACCACATCGCGCTGGACTCGCAGTTTCCGTATCACGTGTACGGAGCGCAGCAGGACGAGGGCGCGACCGAAGGGCCGAGCGCATCGAGCGAAGGGCTCGGGCCCGGTGCATGGCATCAGGTCGCGTGGGGCGAGAGCACGTTCATCGCTCCGGATCCGGACGATAGAAACGTGACGTACGGCAGCGGCTACTTCAGCTTCACGTCGCAATTCAACACGGCCACGGGGGACAACAAGAACGTCAGCCCGTGGCCGAAATATATGTCTGGCGCTCCGGCATCCGCCATGCAATACCGCTTCGGGTGGTCGCATCCGATCTTCTTCTCTCCGGCCAATCCGCACGAGCTCTTCGATGCGGCCCAAGTCGTGTTCAAGAGCACCGATCGCGGACGGACGTGGACGGCGATCAGCCCCGACCTCACTCGCAACGACAAGCGCGTGCAGGGCAACAGCGGCGGACCGATCGATCAAGATCAAGTCGGCACCGAAACGTACCCGTTCATCTCCGCGCTTGCGGTCGCGCCGTCGGACGGCGACGTCATGTGGGCCGGCTCGTCGGACGGGCTCGTGCACGTGACGTCCGACGCCGGGTCGAATTGGCGCGACGTCACGCCGCCCTCGCTTCCGCAATGGGCGGAGATCACCAGCATCGAGCCGTCGTGGACGAACCGCGCCGCCGCATTCGTGACCGCATGGCGATTTCAATGGGACGATTTCCATCCATACGTCTATAAGACCACGGACTACGGCGCGCACTGGCAGCAAATGACGGCAGGAATCCCAAGCGATCAATACGTCTTCGTGGTTCGGCAAGATCCGCGCGATCCGCGCGTGATGTTCGCCGGCACGCGCAGCACCGTCTACTTCTCGATCGACAGCGGGACGCAGTGGCACTCGCTGGCGTTAAATTTGCCGGGCGCGCAGGTTCGCGACATCGCGATCGACGCACGCCAAGGACAGGTCGCGATTGCGACGCACGGACGCGCGTTTTGGATCCTGGACAACCTTTCGCTGATCGAGCAGCTGGCGCGGACGCCCGCCGCGAGCACGTCGCAGTTGCGGCTCTTTGCTCCCGAGTCGGCCTGGCTTTCGCATGCGTACGGCGGAGGCGGCGGTTCGAACAGCGGTCAGAACCCATCGTACGGCGCGACGCTCTTCTTCAATCTTCCCAAAGACTACAAGGGAACGGTTCCGCTTTCGCTCTCGTTCTACGACGGGCACGGAACCCTCATCCGCAGCTTTGCGCTGCATGCCCGGCCAAAGCACGAAAAGAAACCATCCTCTGAGGCGCTGAGCGAGATGGATCACGTGACGCAGATGGCCTACGCGCTGCGCGATCTCACGGCAGTCGAACCGGGCATGAACGCCTTTACATGGGATCTTCGCTATCCGCCGGCGACTGAGGTCAACGGGTATCACATCCCGACGACCGACGACGTTCCGGACGGCGTGGACGGCCCCACGGTGACGCCCGGCGACTATACCGCGGTGATGCAATACGGCGCCGTGCGGCAGAGCGTTCCGTTTAGGATCGAACTGGATCCGCGGCTGCAGCCCGGCGCGGGCGCGCTTGAGGCGCGCCTGGACTTGGCGATGCGCATCCGCGCCACGCTCGACCAGCTCGATCGCGCGATCGATACTGCGATGGCCCGCCGTTCAGGGCTCTCCGCGGCACGCCGCAAGGAATTGGATGCGCTCATCCTCTCGCTCGTGCCGATGCAGATCCGGTCGAGCGAAGGAGACTCGGTCTTCCAAGTGCGGCTGCGGGATCACTTGGGATTCCTCATGAACGAGCTCGACGTCGCGTACCAGGCACCTACCGCAGCCGAGCAGGCAACGTACGACGAATTACGTCCGCAAGCCGAACGCGCGATCGCGCAACTGTCGGCGTTTTAGCTACTGTACGAAGCCGGCAATTAAAAACGCAAGGCCCGCAATGGTACCCGCCACGCCCACCCATAACAGGATCCGGGTGCGCATCAAGGCGGTAATGGAAACGAGAATGACGCAGACTTCGAAGATCGTCGCGGCAACTTGAAAGGATTGATACGCGCTCATCACCCGCTCGGAATCTTCGAAGGCGTGGGTTGACCGCGCTTCCAAGGATTGGGCTTTTTCGAGGACAGGCACGGCTTCCCGATTCTGCCGCTGCGTGCGCGCGCGCATCGCCGACGCATTCGCCGGCGCGACCGAACCCGAGTCCAGCAGCGCCTGGTCCAACTGCGCGCGGATGCGCTTGGACTCGTAGAAGTTGTACTGATCGGTGGCCTGCGATTGAAAGAGTATCGCCTGATTCTTGTGTGCGAGCGACGCGATCGAGCTGTGGTGGGCGAAGAGTGTGGCAAGCGCGGCCAGGACGGCCATAACCGCCGTCGCTACGGGAATCAATCGGTCGCCCGAAGCGATCTGTTCGCCGCGTTCGCCGACTTCACGCATTGCGGCGGCAGCGTCGAAATGCGCCACCGCTACTCGTATTTCACTGCTACGACATGCAAAGGAACGTTGCCGGCCGGGCGCTCCCAGATCACGCGGTCGCCGGGACCGCGCTCCATCAGCGCTTGCGCGAGCGGCGAAAGCCAGCTGATCGTGCCGTGCGCGGGGTCCGCTTCGTCTTCTCCGACGATCCGGTACGAGAATTCGCGTTTCTGCGGATCGCGTACGGTTACCAGCGCGCCGAAGTGGACCGCGTCATCGGCACGCTCCGCTGGATCGACGGCGACGGCGGCGTCGACGCGCTCCTGCAAATCGTCGATTTCACGTTCGTTTCCGCCCTCGCGCGCGCGAGTCAGGCGCTCCCGCAGCGCCTCGAGACCGGCCGGCGTGACGTAATACGGATGCTGACGAGGCGGACGCTGAGGCTGCGGCTCGTTCTGACCGTCGTCTTCTTTGACGAAAGCGCGGCTCACCAGACTACTATACCCAACCAGGCAAGAGCACAGCCGCCCCTTCGACGCGATCGGTCCGCAGCGCTTCGAGCGCCTGGGCCGCGCGGGCCATAGGGAAAGCCGTTACCGCGGCCCGGACGCCGTATGCCGCGGCAGCCTCCAAGAAATCGGCCGCATCGGCGCGCGTCGTGTTGGCAACGCTGCGTATCTGCCGCTCGCCCCACAGGAGCGAATCGTAATCGAACTGCGGGAAGCGGTCCAGATGGATCGCGTTGATCGCGAGGATTCCGCCCTTTCGCAGACTTGCGAGTGCCGCGACGACGACGTCTCCGGACGGCGCGAACGTAATCGCGCGATCGAGCCCGCAGGGCGGCCGATCCGTGGCGTCGCCCGTCCAGGCCGCTCCCAGCCGCGCGGCAAGTTCGCGGTGGCGATCGCCGCGCGTAGCCACGTAAACCTCGCAGTCCCAGGCGCGCAGCACTTGCAGCGCCAGATGCGCCGAAGCGCCGAATCCGTACAAGCCGACCCGCTCGCCGCGCTGAACGCCTGCAACGCGCAGGGAACGGAATCCGATGATGCCCGCGCACAGCAGCGGCGCGGCTTCTTCGTCCGAGAGCGCCGGCGGCAGCGCGATCGTGAAATCGCGCCGCACGCTCACCAGCTCGGCGTATCCGCCGTTGCGATCGTATCCGGTAAAGACCGGAGCATCGCATAAGTTCTCCGAGCCGCTTAAGCAGAAACGGCACGTGCCGTCGACGCCTCCGAGCCAGGTAACGCCGACGCGCTCTCCGGTCTGCACGTCTTCTCCGACAATTTGATGTCCCGGAACGATCGTGCTGTGACGAGGCTCGAGCTCTTCGTCGACGATGTGCAAATCGGTGCGGCAGACTCCGCACGCGCGAACGCGCAGCAGGACTTCGCCTTCGCCGATACGCGGGCGATCCAGGTCGGATAACGTCAAATCACCGGGGCGCCCGGAGCGGTGAACGAACGCTTTCACTTCGGAGAGCTAGCGCGCGAGGACGAGCCAGACGCCGTAGGCGCCGATGCCGAACATCATGTACGCAATGTAGTCGAGATAGATGCCGCTGTGCAACCGCCGTATCGCCGCAAACGGCGTGCGGAGGAGGACGGGAAGCCGCAATCCGAATGCGCCGGCGAGAGCGAAGAGCACCGCGCCGGCGCAAACTGCAAGGTTGATCGCGTACGCCGACGGCTCGAGCGCCTCTCCGGCGGTCTGAGGCCACGGTTGGACGCGATGCGCCAGCGTGGCCGCAGCATACGCGGGTTGGCCCGTGAAAAGCCGCGCCGCACGCTCAACGCCGTGTACGAACGTGCCGCTCACTGCCAGCCAGATGGAGATCGCCGGCAAGACGATTGCGGGGCCAAACATCGTGAACTTTTCGGAGAGCGCCTCGCGCGAACGCGTCTCGGCCGGCTGCGCTTGAGGCAGCGGACCGCCGGGCGCGCGAACGCCGATCCCCGCAAAAACGCGCAAACCGAACCGCAGCACGGCACCCGCGTCGATCGCGGACGCGAGCGCAACGACGGCGGCAATCCAGAGCATTGCCTGCCGATCGAAACTCGCGTCGAACAGCACTTTGGCCGCCGATATGCCCAGCGGCGGCAAACCCGCCAAACCCAGTGCGCCCGCGAAATAGACCGCTCGGGTTACCGGAAGCGAGCGCGCGCGGCCGTGAAGTGCGCCTTCGTCCATCGATTTGAAGCGGTTGAGCACGACTCCGGCACACATGAACAGCGAGCTTTTTATCAGGCCGTGAGCCGCGACGAAAAGCGCCGCCGCGGCGACGCCGGCGGCGTTGAACAACGCGATGGCGCAGACGAACATGCCGGAATGGCTGACGGTCGAAAACGCGAGCAGCCGTTTGAGATGCGACTGCGAATACGCAAGCGACGCTCCGGCCAGTGCGGTGACGATTCCGACGCCGATGTAGAGCGCCTGAACCGCCCCAACGTGGCCGCCCATCGCCGGTGAGAAGCACGTCCAATAGATGCGCGCCACGGCATACAGCCCGAGCTGCACCATGACGCCGGAAAATAGGACGCAGACCGGCGTCGGTGCCACCGCGTGCGCGTCGTCGAGCCAGAAGTGAAACGGCATGACGGCGCCTTTTACGAAGAAACCGCACGTGATGAGCAGCAACGCGACAATCACCAGTGCGTCCGCCGGGCGCTGCGCCAGTACGGTGCCGATCTGGGCCAGGTTGAGCGCGCCCGTCCTTCCGTACAGCAGTCCGATGCCCAGGAGCACGCAGAAGGCGCCGGCGCTGTTCGTGATGGCGAAATTTATCGCTCCGGCAATGGCTTCGGGTTCCTCGATCTTCTGCGCCGTGAGCGCGTACGCGGCAACGCCCATCAATTCGAACCAGACGAACAGGTTGAAGAGATCGCCCGTGAGCGCAAAACCGCACATCGCAGCCAGAAACGCGAGCATCAACGTGTGAAACAGCGTGCCCACGGAGTCGAAATATCGCCAAGAGAAGACGAGCGCCGACGTGACCAAGAGCGCAGCGAGCGTGGCCAAGCCGCCGCCGATCGGATCGACGACGAAACCGATCCCTACGGCCAGACCGTGACGCGGGACCCACCCGCCCATCCAGTAGACGATCGGCGCGTGCGTCGAGGCGAGCGTCAGCACGGCGCACATTGCCGTCACGGCGACGGCCGCTGCCGTCGCAATCGCGTCCGCGGCGGCGCGAGGAAGGTGACGCGAGAGCGGCGTGAGCGCAGCCGCGCAGATCAGCGGCACCGCGACCGCCAGGGGCGCGAGGTGGTCGACGAATCCGTACGTCATCCGCGAGTGAGCCGCAGCGCGTGCGGATCTACGGTGCCCTTACGGCGGTGAATCTGAATCGTCATTGCGAGCAGAAGCGCGGTTACCGTCGCGCCGACGACGATGTCGGTCAACGTCAACGCCTGCACGACCGGATCGACGGATCGGCTCCCGGAAGGCACTTGCGGCGGATTGAAGATCGGCGCGCCGGCCTTGGCAAGAAATCCGATGGAGAGCAGCAGGACGTAGGTGGACGATTGCACGACCGCCAGGCACAGCACCGAATGGACCAGATGGCGGCTGCGGACCAAGCCGTACGCGCCGGCCAAGAAGAGCCACACGGCGACCGCGTACGGCAAGTACAGCAGCGCGCCGCTCATCGCTGCTCCTCTTCGGTCTTGCACGTTTGATGCAAATACAGGAGCAGCAGCAGCGCGAAACCGCAGCCCACTTCGAGAAAGACCGCGGCGTTAATTGCAAAGATCGTTCCTCCGCTGGGAATGGAGCCGGCAGCGCCGAGCGGGAGCGAGTTCTTCAGAAAGACGCCGGAGACGAACGCCGTCGCAACGCCGATGAGCGCGAATGCGGCGCCGCCCAACGCCTCGAGAAAATCGAGCAGGCTCTTTTTTGCGGTGCGGTCAAGCGCTGCATATCCGGCGCCCAAATAGATGCACACGACCGCACTGCCGAAGATCGCGCCTCCTTGAAAACCTCCGCCGGGCGTAATCGACGTGTGCAGCGCGACGTTCATGCCCATCGCCGCGACGAACGCCGCAAGGCCCGTCGCAAAAAGGCGGATAGCCGCCGTGCGGCCGCGGTCCTCCGGTTCATCCATGGGCTCGGGGTAGAACGTCTTCCCACCGCGCAGCTCGCTGAAGATCATCAGCACGCCTGCGATCGACGTGAACAGTATGAACTCTTCGCCCAGCGTATCGAAGCCGCGATAGTCGAAGTTCACCGCCGTCGCGACGTTCAAGACGTGACGCTCGAGTACCGCGACGCGCAGCAGCATCGCCGCATACGCGCTCTGATGGACGCCGAACGGAGAGAGTCCGGAGATGCCTTCGATCAGCACTGCTGCCACCGCGGCGGCACTGACGAGGAACAGCACAGTACGCGCGCGGTCGTTCATATCTTGTCGGAGGTCTTCATCAGGGTGACGAGCAGCAGCGCCGGAATGGCGAGCGAACCGACCGCGATTTGCGAGAGCGCGACGTCGGGTGCCTGAAGCACGAAGAACAGCAGCGCCATGCTCGCGCCGAAAAGGCCGAAGACGACGACCTGATTGAGCGGCCTTCGCGTCGCGACCACCGCCGCGCCGAGCACGGCGACGGCCAGAAAGGCGATAATTTCGAGCAGGCTCATCGCGGCGCTCTCCGGTGCTCGGCAGCAGCGAGCGCGTGGCATGCGATCGGCGCGCCCAAGACCAGCGTCACCGCGAGCACGAGCATTCCGACCGTCGACAGCCCGAAGCCGGTTTGAATGACGACCGCAACGAGCGCGGCGGGCGGCACCAGCACGTTGGCGACGCCCGATGCGTGCAGCGCCGCGAACGGCGTGCGGCTGCGCAGTACCCCCAGCGCGGAAACGATCGCGGCGAGCGCGGCGGCAACGAGCACGACCGCGCAGGCGACGTCGCGCATTACAGCCACCGATCCAGGAAGTGAGCGAAGAGCAATCCGCCTCCGATCGAGAGAAGCGCCATCGCTTCCCCGAGCTCGCAAAAGCTCGGATTGGCAAAAACGACGGAAAGCAGGACCAATTGGATCGCGACGAGCAGCCCTGCGAGCTGAGCGGCAACGATACGGCGGACGACGTCTGCGGTCAACGCGACGAATGCCGCTATCGCCGCGGGCACGAAGAGCAGCTCGGCGCCGACGAGCAACCCGTTGAATCCGCTCACAGCGGCCACTCCTCCGACTGCGTTTGCAGCGGCCGTGCCTGCAGCTCGTGCACGAGCAGCGAGCCGCGGGGGTCGACCTCGGTCACGATCGAGTTGGGCGCGGCCGACACGCCGTAGACGACGACCGCTTCGCGTCCCTGGTCCACCGGATCGCCTTGCGCCGGACGCAGCGGAATACGCGTGAAGAACCCGGTGAGTTCGTCGCCGCGAAGGAGCGCGCGGACGATGACGCCGCAAAGGCGTACCGCATCGCCGGCCATGCGCGCCGGAAGCGCCGAATACCGCCGCAGCGCCGCCGGGCGCACGCGTACGTCGGCGTCCGGTGCGGAGAACGCCGACGCGGCGATCCCGGTAGCGATGAGGGCAATGACTGCGCCGGCGGCGGCTTCGGTTCCGACCTGCGCCTGTGCGGCGGCCAAGTAGCACGCGACGAGAGCGAACCACCAGATTCCCCAACGCATCGCTGACACTGTACCCGCAGGCGCGCAGCGTAACGCACCGAACGAGCGCGCAGTGTTCGACGCGGCATACGCTTATCACGCCCGCTTCAAACCCCAAGCGCTGGTGGTTTCTCGCGAGGACGCGATCGTGTTCGAGCGGTACGACGCCGGATTCGGGGCCGGGGCGCCGCACGCGCTGTACAGCGGCACCAAAAGCTTCTGGGGCGTGGCCGCGATCGAAGCGCAGCACGACGAACTCCTGCGGCTCGACGAGCCCGTTTCCGAAACGTTTGAAGCGTGGAAAAGCGATGCGTGGAAGGCGAGCGTCACGCTGCGAATGCTCCTGCAGCTCGTCGCCGGCGTGCCGTTCGGCGGCTTGGGTGCGTCCGTCCCGCCGTACGCAAAGGCCCTGGACGTGCAGCTGCGCGCCGCGCCCGGAACGGCGTTTACGTACGGAGGCATACCGCTTCAAATCTTCGGAGCCGTCTTCGCCGTCAAACTTCAGGCCGCGGGTTTAACGCCGCATGAGTATCTGCGCCGGCGCGTTCTGGATCCCGCGGATGTCGCGATCGCTCGCTGGCGCACGCTCTCCGACGGGACCAATCCGCTGCCGACGGGAGCATTTACGACCGCGCGCGACTGGGTTGCGTACGGGCGCTTCGTCTGCGATCGCCGGACGCGCTACGCGCAGTGCTTTCGCGGCTCGGCCGCAAACCCGCGGTATGGATTGTGCTGGTGGCTGCAGCTGCCCGGAACGCCCGCCGATCTCTTCTATGCGAGCGGATCCGGCGGACAGGCGCTTTACGTCATCCCGTCGCTGGGCCTGATCGCGGTGCGATTCGGCGCGGGCGGTTCGTTCAACCACGCGGCGTTCATAAAGCGCTTGGTGCAGGACGCGCAGAGCGCGTAAGCAGATTTACTCCGCTCCGAGCGCCTCGAGCTCGACGTTCGTGGATCGGGGACCGAGCAATCCGACCGCAAGCGCGGCCACGGCCATCGCCGCTGCAATGGCGGCAAAAACTCCGGCGGTTCCGTACGCTCGCAGGATCGCGGAGATAACGAACCCCGCGAAGACCGCACTCAGGCGGCTCCACGAGTAGACGAACCCGATGGCCCGAGCGCGCACGCGCGTCGGAAACAACTCGGCCTGGTAGCTGTGAAAAATACTCGAAAACCAAGCATTGAGGAACGCGACGGAGGCGCCGGCGAGCAGTATCGCCGCCGGTACCCTCGCGCGAGCGAACACGAGCCCTGCGGCTGCAATTGCCAGCGCCAGCACCGCGATTTGCGTCTTGCGCTCAAACCGATCCGCAGCGGCCATGGCGGCTACGGGGCCTATCGGGTTGACGATCGCGATGACGAACGCGTATTGCAGCGACTTGGCAAACGTCAGCCCTTCGCTCGCCAGCAGCACCGGCACCCACGACGCAAAGCCGTAAAAGCCGATCGTTTGCACCAAGTTGAAAATGACGAGC
>DASRDE010000163.1:0-3680 GCA_035652755.1 Vulcanimicrobiaceae bacterium
AAATCTCCTTATCCTGTAAGGGCTTTGACAGCCGAGTGGCCTGGGACACGAAGCATCGTTTCTCCGCTCTAGCCGGATTTGCCGTTGCCGCTCTTTGCGGATTTTCGAGCGTCGCCGTCGCCGGCGATTCGATCGCAGCGATTCTTCGCTCGCCGTCATCGTACGACGGCAAGCACGTTGCCGTAGCCGGGACGGTCCGCAATCTACAGCAGAAGACCTCACACAAGGGCAACGCCTACGACACCTTTTACATCTGCGACGGCGGCTGCCTGCACGTGTTTACCTTCGGGCGGCCGCATATCGCCAACGGCGAGAAGATCACGGTACACGGGACCTTCGCCGCCGTCAAGCACGTCGGCGAATATACGTTCCACGACGAGATCGAAGCCGACGAAGGGTCGCTACCGTGACCCGACTCGCGGGAAGCGGAGCAGCGCAGATACTGCGAGGTGTACCTGACGATGAAGCCGGTCAAAGTCGTCGTGTACGACAAGATGCAGCAGGGCTACGTCTATTATCGCACGGAGCCGATCGGTGAGAATTTTGCGCGGGATTTCACCCCGGAGTTGACGCCCCGGGAAATGTTGGAACTCGGCGTTTTTGGGGGAAAATACCTGACCGACTGCCGCGACGAGTTCCCGGCCGCGTGGTTCCGGAAAGCGAAGCTGTGCGCCGAGCGGCACGATCCCAAACTGAACTACTTCGGCGTCAATGCGTCGCAACCGCTCGCAGTATGGCGGCGCAACGGCTGGATCCATCCGCAAGATCCACGCGGCTGGTTTCAGTGGTACTGCCGGTATTATATGGGACGGCGGACCGATGACGACGCCCGTCAGATTCGGCGATGGCGAGCGATCGCCCGGCATGCGGCCGCGATCCGGAAGAACTGCCGCGCGTGCGATCTTTCGTGCCGCCGCCGGCAGCGGCAGGCCTTACTGCATTGGGCATACGACAGCCGGAAAATTTGAGCCTCGTACGAGAGATCGGTGCTTCGAAGCCCCGTTTTGCGTGCGGAAAAGGCCTCGAGGAGAGAGACCTGATGCGGGGTCAGTACGTGACTCGAGCGTACCAGTATGGTTACGGTTGGTGGGCGCGCAAGCCAATCGAATCGGCTCGAAACGAGGGCGGCGTGCCGAAACGTGACGGTGTCGTGGACCAGCGCATCGTGCAGAGCGGCTTCGACGGCCGACTCGCGCAGGAGCTCGCGCAGGCTTACGCCGAGGGGCGCAGCAATGAGCAGCGTCAGCGAAAAAGACGACCATGCACGCGAGGGTGATCCCGAGGAAGTTGGTGACGAAAAGCAAGAAGGCGCCGACAGCGGCGTTAAGGTCGTGATAGGCCAAGGATAGGCCCACGACGCAGAGCGGCGGCATCAGAGCGACGGCGATCGCGGTGCCGGCGATCGTGCTCGAGAGGCCGGGCTTGATCTTCGCAAACCCGCCGACCGCGCCGGCTGCCAAGGCAACACCGAGATCTAGGAGCGTGGGCCTCGTGCGCGCGGCCCATTCCCAGGGCGAGCGTGACCAAGCTTTGCCGGAAGAGGCGCGGCGAACCGTCCACGACGGAGAACGCGAGCGACTGGATGGGTCGCGTGAGGGGCGCGATGATCATTGCGCCGATGATCACCGCGGCGCTATTCTCGAGCAGGCCGAAGGTTGCGATCGCGCACGACGCAAGCACCAGCACGAGGTAATCGGCATCGGCATGAGCGTCTTCTGCCGCGGAAAGCGTGACCCGAGCGCGCTCGTCGCTGCTTGCCGGATGAAAGGCGGGAAGGCGTATCATGCCTAGAGCTTTTTAATCGGACATAAAATGCTTGTTTTTGTAGAGCGAGCCCTAGATGTTGAGGAGAGTTTTGATAAGCTGGCGGGTTGCGCGTAACGTAACCTCAGCCGCTTCTTCAGCAAATTCCGCGCGCCGCTCCCGCCAATCTAAGCTCTTCACCTGATCGGCGAGCACGACTCCTTGAAGAGCGTTTTCCGGTGAGAGCCCTACTTCAAAGGGATAACCCTTTGCGCGTGACGTGATCGGGCATCCAACGATCAGCGATGTTCTCTCGTTATATGCTCTCGGCGTGAGTACGAGAAAGGGGCGTCGGCCAGCTTGTTCGTGACCCTTCTGCGGATCGAGGGAGAGCCAGACGATATCGCCATTGTCGGGAACATAGGGTGCTACCAAGTCTCGTTTTTGCCGAATTCGCTAAAGTGCTCGTGGTGCACGTTGTCCGACGTAATGCGCTCGATCAAGTCCTGCAATTTACGCGACGGCCCCTTCCGTATCCAAATGATGCCGTCACTGAGTGCCATTTGGACCGGACTGCCGTCCTCGAGTTGAATCGTTTTCGCGATCGCACTGGGGATTCGAATCGCGAGGCTATTCCCGGCCTTGAAAACGCGCGTGTCCTGAAAGACGAGCCGTTCGAACGTATCAGCCGCGAGCTTGACGAAATCGCCTTCCTTGGCGCGGGTGCCCGGCGGGAGGGGGTAAGCATGCTCGATGTGCATACAACGTATATACATCGCCGGTAGGTGTCTGGTCAAGAGGACGCGATGCGAATATAAATCGAACATGTGTTCGATTGATCCGGCGCGAAGGTTGCAGTGCTCAGCACGAGGCGCACGAACGAGGGGCTTGAGGGGGCGGTAGTTTTGCGGACGAAGTCCAAGATCGTAGCCTTTGCCAGGCCCTCGTTCCATGAGGGTAACGGATCGCTCATACTTTGAACTCCAGCGTCTTGAGACTCTTGCGAGCGGTCCCGAAATCGCCGAGTTGATAGATCGATGCGCCGACGGGCGAGAACGTAAACGGCTCGAATGGAGCCGCGAGCATCGCATCCAAGAACGCCTTGGTTCCGACGCCGATGGTAACGTGCGGCAGGAAATTCTTGCCCGAGTGATCGGGGACGAACGCCGCGATGTACTCGATCACTCCGGGATGGATGTCCGGCTCGGCCGGCGTCGTGAACAACGCGCCGAGGTCGCGGTGGCGACGGCAAGCGGAGCGACGGCCTCGATCAGTTTCTGCTGAAGCCTCAGGAGGTCGTCCGTCGGCTCGACGACGATTCCGGCGAGCTCGATCGATCCGCCGTCGGGACGAAACGCTGCAGCATCGTTATGTGGGCGTGATGCGTTTCGTCGAGTGCGTATCCCGGCGGGAAATTCTTCAAGAGCCGGGCGTTGTCGGCAAGCGAGCGCTCGGCCATCGTTTCATCGGGCTCGAGCGCAATATCGATCGCGACGGGCCCACCGTTTGCGGCGGTGAATTGGTTTGTCGAGGCCATTGGTAGGTATCCTTTTTTATGCATTAGGCAGCACGTCTGAAGCTTTTGCGCCCCGAGGCGAAGTCGCCCAATTTCCGCCTTGACGATGTCATCGCGAATGCGGCATGATGTAGCGTACTACATCTGTCCAAAGGAAGTCGAGCCGGCACACCTTTTTACAGCGCCCCAGCTATCGACGGCATGGCTGCTGCGGCTATGTTACAGGAAAGAAGTTCCTAGACCACCGGCACCATCTGGCCTGATGTGGAGATCGGATGTGGTGGTATGTCGCCTTACACCGTTTTCTGGACGCAGCTCGAACCGGGGACGTTATGCTTCGAGCGCCGCGTCATCGAACTGGGCCCGCTTCGGATCGGCCATCGGAGGTATAGCCTGGCCTGTCGCGGTGAAGGTACCCTCG
>DASRDE010000164.1:0-4365 GCA_035652755.1 Vulcanimicrobiaceae bacterium
GTCTGATTGTAGAAGTTGGCCCAGCTCAAGTTCAGGAACGTCGTGGGATTGATGTTCCATGTGTAACCGAGTTTGTTGAACGTGAGCGGGGTTGCATTGATCTCTTCGGCCGACGTTGGCAGGACGTTGGTTGACGGCACGCCCGGAAGCAGCCACTGCACGGCGGCGTATTGCTGTTCCTGTGACGTGTACGGCGCCGTGCCCGGGAAGAAGAACGCCCACGGGCTCATCGCCATCGGGTTGTACGGATAGTACGTTGCCTGCTGCAGGCCGCCGTAGTTGCCGTATTGGCGTTCGTCCGAGTTGCGCAGCAGCCACTGCAGCGACCTGTTGTTGCTGTGGCCGAAGCGGAATACGAAGTTGTTTTGAAGATCGTCGTGGTCGACGCGGCTGAAGCCGTAGTACTGGCCGATCGTCGATGCGTCGGCGCCATAGGGTGCGTACTTGGGCGCCACGCGCGACCCGTCATACGAAAAGTAATCCGAGAAGCGGTTGTTCGGCGTGGCCCAGGCGTAGTTGAAATCGAACTGGTGGCCGTACCACGGTTCGGAAACCTGCGCGTTGAGCAGCCCCGACGCGGGATACGTGCCGCGCGGCGGAACGATGTTGATCACACCGGCGCCGATGTTGCCTTGCGTGGCGTCGCCCGAGCCCGAAACGACCTGGAGCGAACCGCCCGAACCGCCTGCCAGGTTGTTCAAATAGCCGCCAATACCGCCGGCGCTGCCTCCGCCGTTTCCATCGAAGAATGGAATCGTGAAGTTCACGCCGTCGTACTGGTAGCCCAGCTCCACGTTGAGCGAACCGCGGACCGTGATGTTGCCCTGCGAATCCAGCATGGCTCCGGGCGCGGCTAGAATCAGGTTCTGCTCGTTTTGCGATGCGGGGTTACCCAGTGCTTGCGTGATGCGCTGACCGCTGATGGTCGTCACATCTTGTGTTTGCGTGGGCTGAAAAGCGCCGTTGCGAGCGCGCGCGTTGACGTGCACGATCGTGCGCAGCGACGAGGTCATGCGGATCGTTCCGATGCTGTCGGTCTCGTCGCCGAAGACCGCTACACCGGGCTGCGATACCGAGTCGTAGCCGTTCTTGGTAAACGAGACGGTGTACGTGTCGGCGGGCAAACCCAAGAGCGTGAAGCGGCCGCCGGCATCGGTGGTTCCGCTAAAGGAACCCGACGCCGATTGCGCGCTCACATGGACGTCGGCCAGCGGCTTGCCGGTGCTCGCGTCCTGAACCGCTCCGGTGAGGTTCCCTTGCACGCCGCCGGCAGCCCATGCCGGCGTCAAGGAGATGAGCATCATCGATAGCGCTGCCGCTATGGACAATGCCACGGCAAACGCGCCGCGTCTGCCGCGATGATTTGGTTTCATAATGGTTCTCCGTTCAAATCAGTAGACCGAACGGTTGCAGCGAATTCTGTCCCTTGTTGCGAATGCGCCGCGTGCGTTCCGTCCGCACTTCCAACGCGGGCGTTTTTTGCACGTGACGGCGAAAAACGCGCTCGCGTGAGGTACCGATCCAATTGCGATCGTTTTGCGGCGGGCCAATTTTCGTGAGTCTTCGTTAAAACGCACGGAGGAGCCGCACGCTCGCCAATCTGATTATCAGTGTCAATGCATCAGATGCCGTCGCTGGAACCGCTCTTTCCGGATCGCGGCTCGTCCGAGGGCTTGACCGCGCAACTGGTTCGCAAAATGCGGACGGCGATTCAAGATGGATTCTTTCCGCCCTCCACGCGATTGCTGCCCAGCCGCGACCTTGCAAAACGGCTAGGAGTCGCGCGCAACACCGTGACCATGGCGTTTCAGCAACTGATCGACGAAGGGTATTTGGAGGCGCGAACGGGCTCGGGCACGTTCGTGGCTGCCGAATTGCCGAAGGTGCCGGCGCTGCCGCACGCTGCCGAGCGCGCACCGCACGATCCGGTCGACGTCTTGCCTCATTTGGCGCCTTCGCTGCGCGCCATCGCGTCGACGCGCGGAGCGCTGCGCATCGGCACGCCGGATCTGTCGGCGTTTCCGTCGCGGGTGTGGGAGCGGCTTTCGCGCGCCGCGCACGCAATGCCGAGCGAGGAGCATCTCGGGTACCGCTCGCAGAACGGACTGCTGGAGCTGCGGGAAAGTATCGCGCAGCATCTGGCGCAATTTCGCGGAATTGCAGCCGCTCCCGATCAGGTCGCGGTCGTCAACGGAACTCAGGCCGCGCTTAACGTGGTCGCCGTCATGCTCGCCAAGCCCGGCGAGGCCGTGGTTATCGAAGACCCGTGCTACCCGTTTGCGCGAGCCGCGTTCGAATTGCGGGGATTAACGCCGCTACCGGTTCCGGTGGACGAACACGGGCTCAAGACGGCGGAGCTGCCCGCAAGCGCGCGCCTTGCCTACGTGACTCCGTCGCATCAATTCCCGATCGGCGGCGCGCTGCCGCTCATGCGCCGCGCCCAACTCCTGCGATGGGCGCAGCGCGCGAACGCCTACATCATCGAGGACGACTACGACAGCGAGTTCAACGCGCTCGCGTTGCCGGCGCTTCAAAGTTTGGACTCGGAGGAGCGCGTGATCTACGTCGGCACGTTCAGCAAGACGCTGGCGCCGGGTCTTCGCCTGGGCTACATCGTCGCACCGCCGCACCTGCGCGCGGCGCTTCACACCGCATCGAGCGTGCTCACGCACGGCATCGGCAAGTCCGAGCAGCGCGTGCTGGCCGCGTTCATCAGGCACGGGTACTTCACGCGGCATATCCGCCGCATGTCGCATATGTACGCGCGGCGACGGCGTATCTTGACCGACGCCTTGCGAACTTTTCTGCCGCGCGAGTTCGTGCTCGGTCCGGATCAAGACGGACTGCACCTTTCCGTACTGGCTCCGCCCGATTTCGACGACGTGCTCGCGACGCAGACTCGTCTGGATGACGGACAGCAATTGCTTGCGCTTTCGGTGATGTGCGTAAAACGAACGGATTGCCGCGGCGTTATTCTAGGAATCGCCGGCGGCGGCGACGCGGAGATTGCTCCGGCAGCCCGCGTCGTCGCTCAGCGATTACTCGATACGTTGCGCAGACCGGCCGAGTCAGTGAGCCGGACCGGGGGCTAACGCCAACCCGGGTGCGGCACCGCCGTTTTCGGGCGTGGTCGATTCTATCGCGCCGGTGCTGGGATTGAGCGCGAAGATCTGCGCGGAGCCCGTGTCGGTCAGCCACAGGTTCTTCCAGCCCGCATCGAACCGGATGAACACCGGCGTGCTGAATCCGCCGGCGAGTTGGACGCAGCTCTTGGTGCCGGTGCATTTATAGACGCCGTTGCTTTGATCGACGTAGTAGAGATTATTTGAGCCGTCGACAGCGACACCGCCCGCCGCGCCGAACTTCGGTGTGGTCACGAGGAGTTTGGCATTCCCGGTGCAGCCGACGAATTCGACGACGTCGGCATTAAAGTTCTTGGTGTCGTCCACCATCCAATAACAATTTCCGCGGCTGTCGGTCGCGACGCCGAAGCCGACGCCTTGGCCGCCTTTGGGCACGAAGTTGAGCGTGCGCGTCGGCGTTTTAGCACCGTTGAGATAGACTTCCACGTTCGCAGGGCCGTGGTTCGCGCCGAATTCATTCGAGACCACGACGAGCTTTTTCGCGGTGTTCACCGCGACGTCGATTGGGGCTGCGCCCGTGTCGGCGAGCGTGGACGTGGGACCTGACGGTCCGCTTGCAGTTGATTTGTACGTGACGGCATCGGACACGCTGACCAACGCTTCATACCACGTCCCGGTAGCTGTTGCGAACCCGCCTAACGGCCGGCCCGGAGGGGTCAGCGTTTTCTTGTACGTCAGCGCGGTGCCGCTGACAGTGTACGTCGCGCAGGTTCCGGTCGAAGCGGAGCACGTGTACAGCCAACTGCCGAAGCCGCTGGGCGCGAACGATTGGGAGACCGACGACGCATCGAGCACCGGCAACGGAGCGGGCGCGGACCCGGGGGCGGAACATGCGCTTGCGAGCGCCACCGCAGCGACAACCGCGGTGCGCCAAACGGCCTTATTCATAAGAGACTCCTCCAAAGGGCTGCCTGTTGACATCGTAGCCGGGCGCGGGCGCGGCAGCAGTAGGGGAAACCCTACTCTTTTGGCCTGGTTATTGAGGCGGGGAGGCTTTTTTCGTGCGTGTACGCGAGGACGACCCCGCAATTGCCGCGTCGGACGTTCGCCTGGAGGGGGCGGGCTTCGGCGATTCGATTCGCGCCTATGCGGCAAGGCCGCGCGAGGCTCGGGCGGATACGCCGAGCATCGTGGTCGTGCACCATTTATGGGGCGTCGATACGCAGATTCGCGACGTCGTGCGACGATTTGCCAAGGAGGGCTTTATCGCGATCGCTCCCGC
>DASRDE010000165.1:0-9218 GCA_035652755.1 Vulcanimicrobiaceae bacterium
GCTGTTGAGCGTATTGAACAAGAAATGAGGGTGTATCTGAGCGCGAAGCGACTCGAGCTGGGCATTCGACAGCTCGGCTTCCAGACGGCTCGCGCGAATCTCACGATCGCGGGCCATCCGATAATATTCCATCGCATACAGCAGCACCACAAACGAGAGCATCCCGATGAATACGCCGAAAATTTCCGCGCTGACGGTGGGGACGAACGACCAGCCTGTGTGAAAGATCGCGTTCTCCAGCGGTACCCAAATCGCGTACTTCGGAATCGCGGAAAACGAAAGAACCGCCAAGTACAGGGCCACGCGCGCGGCCAGATGCGGAGCCTGGAGCGGGACGTGCCGCACGAGCCAAAGGTAGACCGGGGTCAGCATCCCGCAGGACCACCAATTCAACAATCCCGTGCCTATCGCATAGGCGGCCGTCTGGTGTTGGCCGTTGAGGTTGCCCGCGATGAGGGTCTGCACCCCGTCCAGCAACCCGAGCGTGGTCCACAGAGTCGCATAGAGCAGCACGTCGTTTCGCAGGCGGTTCGGGCGATCCACGTAGCTAGTGTAGCCGCATTCGCCCGCGGAAAGAAGTAGCGCGGCGGCAGCATTCGTGCGGTTCGCGCCGGTTTGAATCCCGTTCGGCACGAACTCGTGGCCGGCGGCCTGCGGTAACGCTACGCTCACGCCGATGAACGCTCTGCTAGCGGCCGTTACCTGGTCCTTGGCGATTCCGGCCGCCGCTGCGGCTCCGCGCATCGACGCCTCCCTGTCGGACCCGGCCTGGACGAGCGCTGCCATCGTGCGCCTGCAGTACAACCTGCGCTCGCACGGGCCCGCACCCGAAGAGACGGTGGCTCGCGTCATGGCCGATAAGGCGTACATTTATGTGGCATTCGACGTCAAACAAAGCGAACCAATAGCCGCCTCGCAGTTCACCAATGACGTCGGCTGCTGCGTGGACGACTCCGTGCAGATCGACCTGTGGCCTAACGGACCAAAGGGGTTTCGTTATCTGTTCATCTCCACGCCAATCGGTACGCGCTATCAATACTCGAGCGAGAACAACGTTTACGAGCCCACTTGGTGGTCCACCGGAAGAATTACGAGCGGCGGATACATCGTAACGATGAAAATCCCGCTTGCTGCTATGCACGGAACGGGTTCGGGAAACTGGGCGGTGCAGTTCGCGCGCGTCGTTCAAAGAACCAATGACGACATCGTTTGGAGCTATGGCGCGCAGCAGCAGAATCACAACGACGTCACTTACGCTGCCGGCGCACGCGGCTTGCCGGCACTGGCGGCGCGCCGCGCGCAGCCTCGCGCCGGCGTTTACGTTCTATCGAGCCTGCAGCAGCAGCCGTCCGCGGGAGCGGCAACCAGGGCCGGCGCGGATCTTTCGATTCCCGTGTTCGCAGGCACGTCATTAGTCGCGGCGCTGCGCCCCGATTCTTCCGATGTGGAAGTCGATCAACAGACGATCGCGCCTAGTGCCTTCGCTCGTCAAGTCAACGAAGTGCGGCCGTTCTTCACCCAAGGAGCGAGTTTTTACAATACAACGGGCTATTGTTTCCAGTGTCCCGCAACCGAACTCTATACTCCAAGCATTCCGACGCCCCGCGACGGTTACGCGGTGGAGGGGCAGCGCGGATTGTTCAGCTATGCGGGCTTTGACGCAGCTGGGATACGCCGTTCGGACACCGCGCAGGTCCTCAACTATACGGACCCCGCCCAACAGAATCGCGTTTCCGTTCAGCGCGGCACGTCGGACACCCAGGACGTTCACGACGATACCGTCAGCGCGGGCTACACGCACGACGATTTGCATCATTTGGCCGAGTGGATTCGCTACGGCAGCGACAGCGGGACGAATGTGGCCGCGGGAGATCGGGCGCAGCGTTATGAAACCGGCGTGAACCTGTATTCGCCCACCGGTCAAGTCGCGCTTACGCTGCGCAAGATCGGCCAATACTACAATCCGGTCGACGGATTCGTGGCCCACCCCGACATCGCCGGATATGCTCTGAGCGCGAGCAACGACTTTCGGTTCGCGCCTTCGTCGCCGATCAAAGACGTTCGGATTACGGCGCAATTCGACCGTTATCAAGGGTTTTCGGGCGGCTCCAGTCAGAGCGATCAATGGATTTATGCGCAGCTCGCTACGCGAAAGCTTTGGAGCATCGGGCTGGCAACCGGCTCTGCCTATCTTCGATTGGGCAGCGGAGTGCTTTCTCCGGCGAATACCGGCGAGGGGGTCGTCGTCTATTACGGCTATGGAACGGCAACGCAGTCGTCGGCCGAATTCACGACCGGGCGCTTTGGTCCCGGGTTGCTCGACGCCTGGACGCGCGTCGCGAACGTGCGCGCGGGCCGGCGTGCAACGCTGACCTTCGAGCTGGACGATACGCAGCAGTTCACCGCGCGCTCAACGTATACGCAATGGCTGGAACGAGCGGCGTTCAATCTGCAAAGCGGGCCGGACGAATCGCTCGGTATCGGCGTCCGGCGCATCATCGGAACCCCGCCGACGCTCGACGCCGCTGCTCCGTTCCAGATTGCCTCCAATATTTCCATCGCATACCATCGCAAAGCCGGCAATAGTGAATGGTACGCCGTGTATGGCGATGCGGCAGCATTCTCGACTGTGCCCGCGGTCATCATAAAGCTCATAAGGTATGTCGGAGCGGAGAAAGGCACGTGAGGAGACGCCTGCGACGCACAGAGGGCAAGCGAGATCGCGTAGGACCCTTCGCCGTCGCGTAGTCGGAAAGTACTAATTTTATCCGAACGCGCCCATTGACCCCCGCGAAGTGCGCTACCTATACTCGATTCTATGAGATCGCACGTCCGCATTTTGGCTGCGTTGGGTTTGTCTTTGCTCTCGCTGGGCCCGACGATTGGTACCGCGAGCGCTCAGCAAGCGCAGTGGTCCCAATTTCTGGGCAACAACCAGCACACTTCATACCAGCCCGACCCGGCGATCACGACTTCGAACGCTCCCCAGATGGGCGTCAAGTGGATGGCGAACCTGTTCGCAAGTGCGCTCTCTTCACCGGTAGTCGCCTTTAATGCCGCACTTAACAAGGAAGTCGTCTATGTGGGCGACGAGCGGGCCGACGTCTTCGCGCTCGATGCCGCTACCGGCCAAGTTCTCTGGAGTACGAACATCGGCCAGGGCGATGCAATCCGAGCCACGCCGGCGGTCGGACCCGACGGAGGCGTATGGTTCGGCACGACCTATAACCCGCGGCTGTATAAACTCGACGGTGCGACCGGCGCAGTCATCTGCTCCTTGCAGAGTCCGGACAATAAACCCGTTTGGGGAAGCCCGATGCTGGCGGCACCGAACGGCGGCAATACGTCCGTGTTTTGGGACGCACTCGACAGTGGGGGAAGCAATCCGATCGGGCCGGTCGTAGGGACGGACGCAGCCAGCTGCACCACGAGTTGGACGCAGTCGGTCAGCTCCGGCGCGTGGACCACGCCCTCGTTCGGCGCCACGACCGGCGGCGAACCGCTCGTCTTTGTCGGAACGGCGGATCCAACGGACTCGGAATACGCGATCGACGCACAGACGGGCGCGATCAAGTGGCAGTATCAAACCGACACCGGCGGTTTCCCCGGCTACGACATCGGCGCTGCCTCGACCGTTTCACCGGCCGGCACTAACGGGTTCGCCGACGGCGTGGTTTACGTTTCCAATGAGTTCGGCCGTGAGTACGCGTTGGACTTGGCCACCGGCAATCCGATCTGGAACTACGAGGTCTACCAGCAAAACTATCAAGGGAAGCGGTACGTCATCTCGAGCGCCGCATTGGACGGCAATCAGCTCGTGTTCGGCTATTTCAACGGTATGATTTCGCTCAACGCCAGTACCGGCGCGCCGATTTGGAATTGGGCCGCACCGGCGGGCGTCGACGTGTCGCCCGCGATTGCCGGTCCCGCCGGGCAGGAAGTCGTCGCTTTCGGCGATCTCACCGGAGCTTTCCGCCTCTTTTCGCTCAGCGGCGGCAGTTCGCTGTATTCGTTCCAAACGGGAAAATATATCGTCGGATCCCCCGCGATCTATAACGGCACCATCTACGAGCCGTCCGCGGACGGGTTTCTGTACGCGTTTACGGCCGGCGGCGGCAACGGTAACAAACCGAGCGAAGCGGTCGTTTCCCCCGCGAATAACTCCACGATACCGAATCCGAACGGCGCGGTGACGATTTCCGGAACGGCAAGCGACGCTTCGAGCGTGCAAAACGTCGAGGTCGCCGTGCAAGCCGGCGGCTCGTACGGTCTATGGTATAACGGCACGACGAACAGTTGGCAAAATGCGCCCTACCGAAACGCGGCAACGCTTTCGAGCCCGGGCACATCGATCACGAATTGGACGTATTCGCTTCCGGTGCCGCCGGCCGGGGGCAGTTACGAGATCTTCGCAAACGCCGTCAACGGCGGCAACCTCGTCGACAAAGGCTCTACGTCGTACTTTACCGTTTCGCCGAGCAGAAGCGAGCCGGTCGTGACGGTTTCGACCACCGACGCGCCGCCCGGCAGTGCGCTCAACGCGTTCGCAACGTCGTTTCAGCCGAACGAGACCGTGACGTTCACGCTCCTGGGCACGACGGTCGCGACCGCCATTGCCAACAGCAAGGGCCGCGTACCCAAGACGGTCTTTCAGATGCCTGCGAACGCTCCTTTCGGACCCACGTCACTTACGCTGACGGGGCAGACCTCAGGAAAATCGGCCAGTACGACGCTGTTCGTCACCAACGAGTGGACGCAGTTCGGCTATACGGCGCAACACCCGGCGCAAGAACCCAACGACTCCGTGATCGCCAAAGTGATTTTCGTCGGCCAATCGATCTTGAACGTCTATTGGATGTACAACTCGGGAGCGCCGATCAACACGTCGCCGGCCGTCGTGAACAACGTCGCGTACTTCGGGAATGACGGCGGGACAGTCAGCTCGGTAAACGTGCCTTCGGGGTCGCCGCGCTGGACGTACACGATTCCCTCGAAAGCAGCAATCCGTTCTTCGCCGGCAATCGATCCGAGCGGGCACGTCATCTTCGGTGCGAACGACGGTAACTTGTACGTGCTGGACACGAACGGGCAATTGGTGACGACCACGTCGCTGGGCGGCAATTTGGGCTCGCCGGCATATGCGAACGGCTCCGTCATCATCGCGAACGACGCCGGTCAAATCACAGCGCTTTCCGATCCCGGTTTTACGGCGAATTGGTCCGTGAACGCCGGGTCGGCGGTAACCGCATCGCCTGCGTACGACGCCAAGAACGGGATTGCGATCGTCGGAACCGCTTCCGGCGCGGTCATAGCCTATGCGTCGGCCACGGGAGCGGTGAAGTGGAGCAGCACCACGGGCGGACAAGTCAACGCCGTCGTGATGCACGATGGGGCCGTCTATGCCGGTTCGGCCGACGGCAAATTGTACGCGTACAACGAAAGCGACGGCACGCAAAAATGGGCGATCAACGGCGACGGCAGCGCAGTCACCGCCGTCGCGATCCAAGGCAACGGTCCCGGCTTCGGCACGGCGACGGGCGACATGTACGATGCGACGGTTAATGGGACGATCATCCATACGCGCACGTACGGTAACACGCCGATTGAGGGCCTCTCGAGCGCCAGCATCGATCTTTTCGCGACGACCGGAAACGGCAGCATCCAATTACTGCGCACCAACGACGGCGGTTGGCATTACGGTTCGGGCAGTGCATTCGGCGCGGGGCCGGTCGTGCTCGACGGCATGCTCTTTGCCGGGGCGCAGGACGGAAATCTGTATGCTCTTGCACCCGATGATTACACGCCGCCTCCGCAGCAGTCCGTACGCGTCGGAAGCGTGATGGTCACGGTCAACGGAAGCTGCACCCCGATGTAACGCTGGTGGGCGCCTTTATGCTATAACAGACGGTGGGAGGGTGCTCCGATGCGGCTCCAGCGTACTCTAGTCACCAGCTTTATCTTTTGCACGGTTACGGCGCTTTTCTTGAGCGCGTGCGGCCCGAAAGTGCCGACATCCAACGGCCCAGCGTCGGGAAGCGTACCGTACAGCGAACTGCATCCGGCGCCGTCCGCAACCCCAACGCCGTTAAATCTGCCGGTTCAAGACGACGACAACGCCGGAACCGGCGGTTTGTACCTGGGTGCAGTCTGCCTTCCCGACGGGCCCGTGCGCTGCGGGACGCTGGCCAAAGTTCTTCGCCATCATATTGCGATTGGAACCGAGTTCACGAGTTGGAGCACCGACTTGGTCGCCTATATGCATTCGGTGGGCATGGACAAGTGGCCGCAGCAGCAGACCATTCCCGAGATAACGTGGCTGCCGAACGGGATCTTGTACTCGGACATCAACGCGGGAAAATACGACGCGTATTTGACGCAGCAGGCGCGCGAGCTGCGCGCCGCCGGATATCCGGTGTTCCTGCGGCCGTTTCATGAATTCAACGGATTCTGGTGGACGTGGGCGCTCTCCAGGCAAGGTGCGAACACGCAAGCAGATCAGGACTTCATTGCGGCTTGGCGGCGGATGGTCAACATTTTCCGCGCGCAAGGCGCATCGAACGTGAAGTTCGTCTGGTGCTTTTCGTCGAGCGCGCTCTACGCAATTCCAAAGGACCCGTGGGATAATCCCGCCCTCGCTTACCCGGGCGATGCGTACGTCGATTGGGTGAGCTTCGACGGCTACAACCGCGGGACGTCCTCGAAACCCCAGCAGTGGCTGCCCTTCGATCAGCTGTTCAAAGGCGCTTACCAGCTTGCGACCTCAATCGCGCCGCTCAAGCCGATTTCGCTATCCGAGGTCGCTTCGAACGAGTACGGAGACGGCGGGGCGAAGAAAGCCGCTTGGATCACGAACATGTTCTCGGAGTTGCTAAGTCAGTCGAACCCGTATCCGCACCTGCGGCTGATCTCGTGGTACGAGGCCGACAACGCGTTCCACTACTTTACGGAGTCGAGTAACCCGGCCTATACGGCATTTGCGACCGATATTCGCGCAAAAGATCGTTTCGGCAACTTAGAGGTGCGCAGCAACGGCGACGCGCTGCTGCAGGTGACGCTGCCCTAGCGCGGGAGCGATGCCGGGCAGCCGCCCGAGATTGGGACCATTTCGAACGCGTGCACGAAGCCGGTCTGCGACGTGCCCGCGCCGACGATGATGCAATTATTGCTGATCCCGTGCGCATCGAGCGTCGTCCATCCGGAGTTTGCCGGCAACAGGCCGAGCAGGTTCGCCGCTACGCCGTTTTGGTAGAGGTACGATCCGCCCAAACAACTGACGACCACGAAATTGCTGTCGTTGATCGCGTTGCCGTAGCAGCCGGAATCGCCTTTGGGATACGGCAAAAGGTGGACGGTTTTTCCGTCAAACGTAAACGGGCGGTACGTAGACGTCTTGATCGGCGTGGGATTGAACGTACCCGCGATGTGGCCCATGGTATTGATGCCTGCAGCAGCGCTCCAAACCGCGCCGTTCGGGCGAACGATTTGTGCGCTCGTAGCCGTGAACTCCGCCGCTGCGTTCGGCTTGCAGCATGCGACGCCAGCCGCCGCCTGTGAGTTGTTTATACTGATTGCGTAAGTGCCGTTCGCCTGTTCACCTTGCGGGACGGGAAGCGCGGAGAGTTGGCCCCCGGCATACAGAAAACCGTCGTGCGAATTGTCATTCGAGGGACTTCCGTAGCCGACCACGTCGCCCGCGTCGTTCATTCCCAAACCGACCGTGTTGCTCCACGACGTTCCTTGATCGAGCACAGTCATCGAGCCGTCGGCATGCCAAACCACGGCATGGCTCACTTTCATCGCATCGAGCGCCGTGCCGCTGATATCGCCCGAGGTATCGATCCCCCCGGCGGATATCGACGGAGCGCCGCCGATTCCGGTCAACGCTATGACAGTGCCGTTCTTGTATTCCAAGGCTTTGTACGGATTCGCTCCGGCTGCGATCCCCGAATCGTTGACGACATCCGCGTGCGTCCACAGGTTCTGAATATCTATTGCCGGCGCGAGATCGACGATCTTGAAAATGGGCGTCGGCACCGGTGTTGGAGTGGCCGACGGCGTGGGCGAAGGCGTCGGTGTAGCCGGACGCGCTATAGAGCGCTCGCCCGTCAGCCCGCCGGCCGCGGGCGTTGCATTGCGCCCGCACGCTGCGACGATGACGCAGATGCTGAAAAACGCCAAATCGCGCAGTCGCATGGAAGACACCCTCCGCTGTGAATGAACGTGTTTCGCGTGTGCGCGCGCGCCCTCCCGCCGTATGTAGGTTGTGATTCAGTTCGTTGACGGGGCTCCGGTCATTGCGGCTAATTGCCCGGGCGTAATGTTGTTGACCGTCCACGCCATCATTCCGCCGTACCCGTTCGAGGCTACCCACGAATAGAGAGCCCGCAGCGAAGCATCTGAGGGAATCGGTTTGTCGTCGATGTCTACCCCGAGCATCAGCCGCCGTTTGTCGAAAATCGCCCCGTACGCGGCAACGTCGGCTTCGGTGCGCGCGACGTCATTATGTTCGTACGACATGACGTTCACCCAAGAAAGCGCCCCCGCAACCTGTTGGTTGCGCAGAATTCGAGCGTCGCCGTAATCGGACGGCTTGTTCCAGGCCGGATACGTGACGATGGCACCGGTCATGCCGATGCTGTTGAAAAATGCGCGCGTAGCGGGAATCAAGGTTGAAAGATCTTGCACGCGTTTGGCCGTCGTGCCGTGCTCTTCGTCGAAGTCGACGCCGTCGAAGGGCAGCTTGGCAAGCAGTGCCTGCAGATTGTTTTCGAAACCGGCGACGTCGCCGTCGAAAACAAACGAATTATACGGGCTCCATCCGCCCAGCGATAGCGTAACGGTAATGCCGCGCGCATGCAGCGCGGCGATATCTGCAGCCGTCACGTACCCTTTGTTGATTCCGCCGAGGGTGATGGTGTGACCATGGAGATATCCGAAGGCGATGGGAATCGACGTGACGCCGGCCGGTGTTTGCTTGAGGTTGTTGCGCTGCCATCCGTCCCAATAGCCGACCAGCGCGGTGCTCGCGGATCGCGCGTGCGAAGAAGTAACCGGAGCAAGAACGCTGCCCGGCTGGCCTCCGCCCGCGCATGCCGCCAGCGCGAACGTTAAACAGAGTGCGGCGGTTCGAATTGCTTTCATAGTCCGAAAACGTACAGATGCTTGTCCCACGACGTGACGTACACGCGGCCGTTCGCGACGGTGGGCTCGGCGGTGAT
>DASRDE010000166.1:0-13673 GCA_035652755.1 Vulcanimicrobiaceae bacterium
CTCCAGGAGCACTGGGCGGGAAGAGGCGGCATTCACGGAATGAGCTTCAACATCTACGACTCGTCCAGCCGCAAGTGGCATCAGACGTGGGTCGACAGCAACGGTTACCTCCTCATTCTGAACGGCGGACTCACCGGAAAGAGCATGGTTATGACCGGAACCGCGCCGGGCAACGATGGTAAGATGCAGCTGCAGCGGATCGAGTGGACGCCTCAGCCCGACGGTACGGTCCGTCAACACTGGACGTCATCGGACGACAACGGCAAGTCGTGGTCCGATGCCTTCGACGGGATTTACACGAAGAGCCCAGGCTAACCGGCGGCCTGCAGTTGCAGCGGCGGCCGCAGCAACGGCTGCGCGGCGTAGGCCTCATAAACTTCCGGCACGGCCAAATAAAAGAGCGCAATGCGATCGAGCGGATCCAGGCGCAACGCCTCGGACAGCCGCGCGAGAAATGCGGAAGAAACGCGCGCGGTTCGCCCTGCTTCGAACCACCGGTACCAATCGCTCGAAACGCCGGCTAATTCCGCGACCTCTTCGCGCCGCAGGCCGTCGACGCGGCGCCGCCCCGTCTCGGGCAAACCGACGTCACCGGGTTTCAGCCGCGAGCGCCGCGCCACCAGAAAAGCCTTGAGCTGTGCTCGCCGAGCCTCGTCGGCCGAATAGGGCGCCGCCAGTGGGCCGTTCATGCATGAGTTATACATCATAATTGATGATATTGTCAACTATGAGACTCGGACGGCCGGCAGGGGAACCGGCTCGCGCGCGGCCTTGTGTAAAAAGCGCAACCGGTGCACGGTGCGCATCTCGTACAGCTCGGGGATTGCCAGATTAAAGAGGGCGCGCTTCTCGGCTCGCGTCAAACGAAGCGCGACGGCCAAGCGCGCCAGGAACTGCACGGAAACGCGCGCGGCTCTGCCGCTTTCGAACGATGCGTACCAGTCGGTCGACACGCCCGCGAGCTCGGCGACGTCTTCACGCCGCAACCCCGCGACGCGGCGCCGGCCGGTTTGCGGCAGACCGACGTCCCCGGGCTTTAACCGCGATCGGCACTCAAAGAGAAGCGCTCGAAGATTGTGCCGGCGGGCCTCTTCACTCTCCGCGCTCGTCATGGCATCAGCCTAATGAACGCGTGAGAAACGCTTAGGAAAAACTTCAAGCGGCCAACCAGCCGCCTATCCGCCGGCACTCCGCTCGCAAGCAGTGACTTCCACTCACTGTTTGCCGGCGCGCGAACGGCATACGATAGCCGCATCAACCCCTCATCCAAGGAGTTTTAGCATGATCAAAGTCGAGTCGGCTATCGAAGAGCTGCGCACGCAGGCAGGCAAACTGCATCAGCAGCTTGACGAAGCCACCGCCAAGAACGAAGCCGCGATGCGCAAGGCCAACGAAGAAGCCGCCGTCAAGGCTCACCATCTCGCAGCGCAGCTGCGCACGATTGCCCAAGAGCAGCACAGCGCCGCCGCCGCGCGTTTTTCCAACGCCGCCGCATCTCTTGAAGCGGCCTCCGCATCGGCCAAGAAGTCGGTAACCGCCAAACAGACGGAACTGCGCGAGCACAGCCAGGAGACGCTGCACAACATCAGAGCCGCGCTGCAAAACGTCAGCCAGGCAATCGCCGAAAAAACCGGCGGAGCAAAGAAAGTCTAGCCGAACGTGCGCCGCTTAGCACTGGCGATCGGTCTTGCGCTGCTGTGCTCGGTGACGGCGGGCGCGCAGGATCAAACGGAGGCGGATTACGGGGCGCAAACGTTCCAAGATCTCAAGGACAAGGGCGTGGTCGTCGCCTCGTCTCCTCTGTACGATGCGCTGCGGCCCATCGCGCAGCAAATAACGCGCGTGGTTCAGCCGCAGTATCCGTACCCTATCCACTTCTACATCGTGCACGGCGACGATCCCAATGCATTTGCGGCGCCGGGCGGCAACGTCTACGTCATCGACAAGCTCTTCTATTTCGTGCGCAATCGCGAGGAGCTCGCGGGGACGCTCTGTCATGAGACCTCGCATCTGCTTCACCACGATTCGATGAAGGAGATGAGCCACGACGACCAGATTCGCCGCCGTCAAATCCTCGCGGCAATTCTGCTGGGCACCGATTTCGGAACCGTCGCCGCGATCTCGGCGATAGGCGACCTGGACTCGATGCACTACTCGCGCGGAGCCGAAGAGAGCGCCGATTTAACCGGTGCCGACAACTGTGCGCGCGCCGGTTTAAATCCGTGGGGCTTGGTGTGGCTGTTCCGCGACTTTTCCAGCGCCGACATGCAAACGCCGCCGGAGATTCTTTCGGATCACCCGGGCAACGAGAAGCGCATCGAGGCGCTGGAGCAGCACTTCAAAGAAAACCCAGCGCTTTTCGCGCGATTCGATTCCGATTCGCGCCATGCGACCCGAATGAATCTTCCGAAAAACGCTGCAGAAAAAATACTCGAATAACACTGGAGAGAGAAACACATGGACAACTATGTAGGAATCGTTTTCGACACGGACGAGCAAGCGTTCGAGGGTCTGCACGCGCTGTGGAACCTCGACGACAGCGGTGACGTCACCGTGCACGGCGCAGCCGTGATCCACCGGGATAAATTCGGCCACGTCGACGTTGCCACGCAGCACGTCGATCTGGGCGCCCGCACCATCGTCGGCGCCGGCATCGGCGCACTGCTCGGCGCGATCGCCGGCCCGGTGGGCTCGGCAATGGGCATCGCAGGCGCTGCGAGCGTCGCTGCCGGAAGCGCGGCGGCGATTGGCGCTGCGGCCGGCGGCACAGTCGGCGTTACGGCCGATCTCGTCAAGGCCGCCGAACAGGAAGAGGCCGGCTACGAGTCCACGTTCACGCTGCGCCCCGGCCAAGCAGCCGTCATCGCGGAAGTCTCGGAAGATTGGACGACGCCGGTCAATACGGCCGCGGCGCGTCTGGGCGGCACGGTCTATCGCCGCACGAAGAAAGAGGTGCGCGACGCATCGTTCTTCGGCGACGACTATGCCGATTATCTCTATCCGTACGACTATAAGCCGTACTTCTCGCGTTCATAAGCGAATCGCGGCTGCGCTTGAGCGCAAGGCAGAAGAAGAACAGGGCGGTGCGCAGGCATCCGCCCTGTTCTTAATCCAGGCATAAGATTGACTTAAGACTCATTTAGCGGGTGCTGGGTACGCTGGACTCGCGGGTGGGCGCGGCAATTTTGGTTCGCGCACTCTTTCATTTGCCTTCTTGGAGCATTGATGCGTAAGTTTACTCTCCCGGCCATCGCACTCGGCATGGCTCTCGTGTGCGCGGCGCCTTCGCTGGCCGCGCAAGTCCGGCTGGTCGAAACCGGTTCGAGCCTGCTGTATCCGCTGATGAACCTGTGGGTCGAGGCCTACCAGAAGAATCACGGCGACGTGCAGATCACGACGCAGTCCACGGGCAGCGGCACCGGCATCTCGCAAGCGATCTCCGGCGTCGCCCAGATCGGCGCTTCGGACGCCTACATGTCCGACGCTCAAGTGAAATCGGCCGACATGCTCAACATCCCGCTGGCGATCAGCGCGCAGCAGGTCAATTATAACGTGCCGGGCCTCAACGACGTGCACTTGGACCTCTCGGGCCCCGTGCTTGCGGCAATCTACAGCGGACAGATCCGTTCGTGGGACGATGCGCAGATCAAGCGCATCAACGGCAAATACGCCTCGCGCCTGCCGCACCACAACATCGTGACGATCCATCGCGCCGACGGTTCGGGCGACACGTTCCTGTTCACGCAGTACCTGTCGTTCTCGTCGCCGTCGTGGAAGAACGGTCCGGCGTACGGCACGACCATCAGCTGGCCGTCGGTCGAAGACGCCATCGGCGCCACCGGTAATGCGGGCATGGTGCAGAACTGCCAGTCCACGCAGTACTCGATCGCGTACGTCGGCATCGCGTACATCAACCAGACCAACGCCGCGCACTTGGGCTACGCGGCCCTGCAAAACCGCGAGGGCAAGTTCGTGCTGCCCACGGAAACGGCCATTAACTCGGCTGCCCGCGAGCAGGAAAACTCGATTCCGTCCGACGGCCGGATGTCGCTCATCTTCGGGCCGGGCGCCGCGTCGTATCCGATCGTCAACTTCGAGTACGCCATCGTCAAGCCGCACCAGCCGGACGCCGACACCAAGAACGCGCTGGTGGACTTTCTCAAGTGGGTCGTCAGCCCGGAGGGCGGCAACAACGACAAGTACCTGGACGCAGTACACTTCCTGCCGCTCACGGACACGGTCCGGCACAAGAGTTTGGAGCAGATTGGCAAAATCAGCTAGGCAGTGGCTGCCGGCAGCGTTTCCGGGGTGCGGCCATCCGCGCCCCGGCATCTTCCCTGGTCTCAACAGCGCATAACGCAAGGCGCGTTTCGCGCCGGGTTGAGCGTCATGGTCGGCGTCAGCGTGGCAATCGTCGCGCTGATTCTGCTCTTTCTGCTCGTCTTTTCGTTCCCGGCAATCCGCTATAACGGGCTGAACATCCTGACCGGCACCGTCTGGAACATCGGCAACCAGTACGGCAGCGGAACGGTCAGCCACAACGGCATCACCGCACAGGCGGGCGCGGAGTTCGGCGGGCTGGTCTACGTCTTCGGTACGCTGAGCACGTCGGCGCTCGCGATGGTCTTCGCGGTCCCGCTCTCGGTGCTCGTGGCGCTTGCGCTGGCCTACCGCGTGCCGCCGCGCCTGCGCTTCATCGCCAACGCGCTCATCGAACTCATGGCCGGCGTGCCGTCCGTCGTGTACGGCCTCTGGGGTCTGGTCGTGCTGGTCCCGTGGATCGGCGGCAGTCTTGCCCCGTTCGTAACCACGCACGCCTCGGGAGTGCCCTTCCTAGGCGGCGGCGCGGGCAGCGGAAACGGCCTGCTGGCATCGGCGATCATTCTCGCGCTCATGGTCGTGCCGATTATGGTCGCGACGATGCGCGACGTCATCCTCGCGCAGACACCTGCTATTTTTGAAGCGAGCATGGCGCTGGGGAGCACGTCGTGGCAAGCGGTCACGCACGCGGTGCTGCCCAGCGTGCGCAACGGATTGGTCGCCGCGGTGCTCGTGGCGCTGGGACGCGCGCTCGGCGAAACGATGGCCGTGCTGATGGTCAGCGGCGCTGCGCTCAACCAATTTCCGTCGAACGTCTTTCAGGCGGTCAACACGATCGCGGCCGTGATCGTCTCGCAGCTCGATTCGGCGCTGACCGATTCCAGCGGCATGGCGCAGAAATCGCTGGCCGAACTGGCGCTGCTGCTCTTCATCATAACGCTTGCAGTGAACATCATCGCGCGCGTGATTCTGCGCGGTGCGGATCGGGCACGCCGATGATGCGCCCGGTGCTCACCCGCCATCTCTCGAACGCGTGGTGGATCGCCAGCGTCCTCGCGCTGCTGCTGGCCATCGGCGTGATGGGCTTTATTTTCATCTTCGTGCTGATGCGCGGATTGCCGGCGCTTAAACCCTCGGTCTTCGTGACGGTCACCAACGGCATCGCCGGAGGCCTGGCCAACGCGATCGCAGGCACGCTGCTGCTCGTGGTGCTGGGCGTGATCCTGGTGATGATCGTCGGCATCTCGACCGCGATGTGGATCGTGGAGTTCGCCCAGCCGCGCACGCGCGCGTTCGTGCGTTTCTGCATCGACATTCTCGCGGGCGTACCGTCGATCGTCGTGGGCTACTTCCTGTACGTCGCGCTCGTCGAAGATCTCGGTTGGGGGTTCTCGCTCGTCGCGGGCGGATTTTCGCTCGCGATCATCATGCTGCCGTACGTCGTGCGCAGCGCCGATCTCTCGTTGACCGCCGTTCCCGTGAACGTGCGCGAGGCGGCCACCGCGCTGGGCGCGCGTCCGGCGACGGTGCTGTTGACCGTGTCGATGCCGTGGGCCGCGCCCGGAATTCTTACCGGCGTGCTGGTCGCAACCGGTATCGCGCTGGGCGAGACCGCGCCGCTGATCTACACGGCGGGATGGTCGAATTATATGCCGTCGCTGGCACCGACGCATTCGCCGGTGGGCTATCTCACCTACGTGGTCTGGTCGTTCATCAGCCAGCCCTTCAGCGAGGCACACCAGCTGGCATATGCGGCCGCGGCGCTGCTGATGATCTTCATCTTTGCCACCAACCTCATTTCCCGCGTGGCGCTGGAGGCCTGGAGCGCAAAGCGGGCGTAACCGCTCCGGTGCATGCTCGAGGAACTCGCGGACTCGACGGTCGCCGTCATCTTCGTCAAGGACGCCGCCGGCAAGTACGTCTTCATCAATCGCGGCTACGAATTGGTGCACCGCGTCTCGCGCACGGCGTATTTGGGCAGCACCGACTACGACGTCTTTCCCAAAGAAGAAGCCGACCGCTTTCGCCAAGCCGATCGCCGGGTCATCGAGTCGCGCGAAGTGCTTGTGGAAGAAGAGCGCCGCACGTACGCGGACGGCGTTCACTCGCTGGTGGTCGTGAAGTTTCCGCTGGTCGATGCCAAGGGCGACGTGTACGGCGTCTGCGGCGTGGCCACGGACGTCAGTCAGCGCATCGAAGCCGAAGCGCGCATGCGCATGCTGTCGGCGGCGGTCGATCGCGCCAGCGACATGATCGCGATGTTCGAATGGACGCCGCTGCGCGAGTGGCGCATCTTTTACGTCAATGAGATGTTCCTGCGCATGACGGGCTACGAACGGTCGGACGTCATCGGCCACACGTCGCGCTTTTTGGAAGGGCCGCGCACGAACGTCGAGGAGTCCAATCGCCGGCGCGCTCTGCTCGCGCAAGGGATTCCGTGCCGGGCCGAGGTCGCGTACTACCGCCGCGACGGCTCCGTCTTCTGGGTCGAGCTCAACGCGCGCCCGCTGCGCGGCGCGGACGGCTCGGTGACGCACACGATCGTCCTCTATCGCGACATTACGGAAAAGCGCGTGACCGACGAGATGCAGTCGCTCGAAGAGACGGGCGCGGAAGACGGCTTGCAAAGCGCGCGCTATTTGCATCACGCGCTCGAAAGCGCGGCGCACGACGCGCGCGTGAACGAGCGCGCGCACAGCTTGCTCTGGGTCGCGCTCGAGCCGCTGGCCGATCGCGCGACGGTCTCGCGCCTGCTTCACGAAAACCTGCGTTCCGAAGACGTGCCCGCGCGCATGGAAAGCGGCGACGTCGCCGTGTTGCTTCGGCACTGCACCAGCGCGCAAGGGCGGCGCGTCGCGCAGTCGTTCGCCGGCGCGCTTTCGCAGTGCGGTATTCGAGCTCACGCGGGCGTGGCCGAAATCTCCGGCGACGGCAGCGCACAGCACGTGCTCGACGCGGCGCGTCAAGCCTGCGAGGCAGCAAAACAGGCCGGCGCCGGCGCGGTATATCCCGCATGAAAACGCTGTTCGTCGGCCCCAACGGCATTCGCGCGGGCTGGCGCCTGTTGATCTTCTTTGCGATTCTCGCGGTGGAGTTCTTCATCGCGGGCGCGATCCTGACCAAACTCTTTCCGCAGGCCGCAGCCGTACAGCGTCAGACCACACTCTTCCCCGGAACCGCCGCCGCATTTTCGGGCCTGACGTTTCTGCTGGTCGTTATTGCCGCCTACGTCATGTCGAAGATCGAATCGCGTCCGTTCGGCGCGTACGGCCTGGGCACGTCGGGCACGCCCGCGAACGATCGCTTCGGCCACGGCGCGGCCGCCGGCTTCATCTCGATCTCGCTCGTGCTGTTCGTGATGTTTCTGCTGCACGGCTTCCGCATCGAAGGCATCGCCACGCACGGCGGACAGCTCTTCGCCGCCCTCTGCGCGTGGGGCGCGGCGTTCGTGCTCGTCGGCTTCTCCGAGGAATTCGCCTTCCGCGGCTACGTGCAGTACACGCTCACGACCGGTATCGGCTTTTGGGCCGCGGCCGTCGTCACGAGCTTGCTCTTCACGTATGCGCACACGCGAAACGCCGGCGAATCGCCGATGGGGATCTTCGAGGTCGCCCTTTTCGCGATTGTGTTCTGCTTCGTGCTTTGGCGAACGGGCAATCTGTGGTGGGGCATCGGCTATCACGCCGCGTGGGATTTCGGCGAAACGTGCTTCTACGGCGTTCCCGACAGCGGCTTGCGCCCGTGGCATCCGTTTCTGGCCACGTCGTCGCACGGACCGGTCTGGCTCACCGGCGGATCCGTCGGCCCCGAAGGCAGCGTCTTGACGATCGCGGCGCTCGTGCTCACGGCGCTCTACGTCGCGCGCGTCTATCCGCGCAAGACTTACTCGACGGGAATCGTGTCGACGACCTGAAACAGTTTCACGAAGCCGACGATGTCGAAGACTTTGCGCAGCGGCCCTTCCGGGGCGACGATCACGATATCCGGCTCGACCGTGTATTCCGAGCACATTCGCCGGTAGCGAATCAGCGCGCCGAGCGCCGAGGTGTCCATGTAGCGCACGTGCGTGCAGTCGACGATGAGGCGCGTGTTCCCGTCGGGCGGGGGCAAGAGACGCTCGAGATTCTTGGAGTTGTGAATGTCGAAGTCGCCGCTGAGCGCGACATACGCGGTGCGTTGCACGGTCGACGCTCATCATAACAAAAATGCAGTGCCGTAGAAACGATGCGAGCGCCGGGTGGCTCCGGCGCTCGCTCTTGAGGAGGTGCGCGGTTTAGTAGCCGCCTCCGCCGCCACCGCCGCCGCCGCCACCGCCGCCGCCTCCAGAGGCGGGACGCGAGACGTGCCAGACGCCGGGCGGGGCCGGGATGCCTTCACCGTTGCTCTGCAGCGGGCCGCCGTCGCCCGAGAACAAGTAGAGCGGATGCCCTTGGTATGCCCACTGCTGCCCGGTTCCGTCGGCGCGCGTGATGACCGTCATGTTGCCGAAATTCGTGGATCCGGCGCTGGCCATGTATGCGGGCCAGACGGCCAAGCATCCGCCGGTGCAGCCGGTGCCGGTCGCGGTGTCGCTGCTCAGGTAATAGAGCGTGTGATTCGAGGGGTTTTGCGCGACGAACGCGTTGGCGCCGGAGACCGACGCAATGGCCGGAATATTGCCGTCCGCGGGCGTCGTCGGGCTGGGGTTGGGATTTGGATTGGGCAGCGGTGAACCGCCGCCGCCGCCACCGCCGCCGCAGGCGGCCAGTGTCAGAACGAGCGCGGGAAGAATCATTCGTAGGTTCATTGGGTCGAACTCCTTTTGCGAACGGGCGCTATGCGAGCGAACAGCGCAGCCGCCGTTTTGCTTGGTGAATGCGGGTCTTGATCGTGCCTATGGGCGTCTCCAGCTGCTCGGCGATGTCGCTATGCCGCATGTCGTGCAGGTAGTGCATCGTGATCGCTTGCCGCTGCAGGGGCGGCAGCGCCGCGATGGCGCGCGAGAGCTGGAGGCGGTCGACGTGCGAGTCGAAGTCGCACGTGCGTTCGGCAAAGTCCGCCGCGCTGGCGCGAAGGATGCGTTGCCGCCGCCCTGCCAGGCGCTGACGGCTGCGCGCTTCGTTGCCGACGCACGCGAACAGGAAACTGCGCAGCGTGCCTTTTTCGGGTGAGAAGAGTTGCGGGCGCTGCCAGAGCCGGAAGAGTACGTCGTGCACGCAGTCGTGGGCGTCGTCGCTGTTCTTCAAAATGCGGCGGGCTTGCGAAACCAGCGCCGGAGCGAAGTCTGCGTAGATGCGGTCGATGGTGCGCGAAACGTCCACGGTGTCGGACCTCCTGCAAGCGACTATGCAGCAGGTCCGTGAAAAAACTCTGAGGGATCGAAGCGCTTAGCGGACTACGGCGTGAAGAGCAGGCCGGTTCGGTACAACCGGTCGAAGCGGCGCCGCTCCGTGCCGGCGTACCAGCGCAGATGCGCGCCGGCGGGCACCGACAGCGATGCGTCCAGATGCTGATTTTCGGCGGTGTCGATCAGGTCGCGCCGCTCGACCGCGTCGATGCGCAGCCCCGCGGGATTATCGTACGTCGCCCAGAGCGACGATGCCACGGCGGCCGTCCCTTCCATCGAGTTCGAGAAGGCCAAGCTCCAGGCGCGCAGCGAGAGATTGGGCGCGATCGCCCAGGCCACCGACCCTCCCGAGGCCTGCGTTTGTCCGCCGGCCTTTACGGCCTCGAAGCGCAGGCGGTGCAGGTCGCCGTAGCCGATCTTCGCGACGACGACCGGTGCCTGCGAAAGTTGCAGCGATCCCGCGGCGGGCGGCGTGTACAGCTCGAGCAGCGAGGGGATGCGGAAATACTCGGTCGACGCGATCGACGCGCTCCACTGCGGCGCGGGCGCGTATTGAACGTCGATCGACGGATCGATCAGGTGCGTGCTCAGCGCCAGCGGCGCGCCCGTTCCGCCGTCGGACGTTAGCGAATACGCGGCCACTCCTGCGCGTGCCGACAGCACGGAGTTTCGCACGAAGACGCCCGCGTCTACATGCGATTGGCCAATCGTGCCCGCGACGATGCCCGGCTGCGTGGGGTCCGCGTAAAACCCCGTCGACTTGCGCACGCTCGCGTCCGCGAAAAAGCCGTTGGCGCCGGGACTCTGCACGTTCGCGTCGACTTGAAAGTCGCTCCATGCCGAGCTTACGCCCGCGTCCTGGTACAAGTTGCCGTTATAGCCGGTTCCGTCGACGAGAAGGTCGGCATGCACGGGCAGCGCGCCGGCGCGATCGTACGAGATCTTCGCTGCGTTGAACGCGGCGTCGAGCGAGTGTCCGAACGGATCGTACTCGCGGCTGGACGCGGCGATAACGGTCGCGCCGATCGAATCGAGGTCGCTCACGTGCATGCGCGCAACGGCGTCGACGCGGTCGCGCGAATCGACGCTCGTTCCCGAGGCCCACAAGGACGCCGCCAGACCGGAGCGATTCACCGTCGCGCCCGCGACGCGCTCGTCGCCGGCGACGGCCTCGCCCGAAAAGCCCGGATCGCCCAGCGTACCGAGCAGAAACGTTCCGGCGCCCGCGCTCGTGCCATAGCGAAAGCCGTCCGCGCTCTCGAGTACCTGCGCGCTCTGCAATGCAGCGGCGGGCAGAAACTGCAGCGTCGATGCGGCGAAGGCCACGTCGTAATTCGGAACGCCGTCGTCGACGATCAGGCCGCCCCAAAACGAGCTCAGTCCGTAGAGCGAAAGGTGCGGCCCCGGATACGGCGCCGAGCTGTCGTTCAGGACGGCGTACGGACGAAGCGAGATCGCGCTCGCCGCCGACGAGTACTGCAGGGCGCGCAGGTCGCGCGCGTTCGGCGCTGCGTCGGCGACGGCGGAAAACCGCTGCACGACCGCGATGACCGGATCGCCGGCCGTTGCGTGGAGCGTGACGCCGGCGCAGTACGCGCACGAAATCGCGACGGTGCCTTCGGCGGCGTCGGCTTCGAGCGAAAAGGTGCCGGCGGCATCGGTGGCCGTCGTCTGAGAAGCGAATTGGACGCGCGCGCCGGCAATCGGCTGCCCGTACTGGTCGTGGACCACGCCGACCAGAAGCGGCGCCGGGGCCGCCCCCAGGAGCAAGGGGGCGAGCAGGGCTATGCTCCACCGCTTCATGTTTTCTTCAAACGTTCGAATATAATGGGAGCAGATGTCAAGGAAAACCCTCCGGTCACTGGTGACGGCGGCGGTCCTGGCGGGAACGCTCGGGACGCTTGCCACCGCATTAGCCGGAGCCGGCTCCCTGGAAGCCATGCTGAGCGGTGCGCTCCAAACGTCCGCTGCGCCTTCCCTGCTCGGGCCGATCACGGAAGCCGGGCGCAAAGGGTGGGCGTGCAAGCCGGAACGCGCGGCGGCCGCCCGCACACCTAAAGACGCCGAACTGCCGGTCCCAGAACAAACGCCGTAGTTATGCGGGCGGGGCTGGCACTGAGCATACTGCTCGCGGCGGCCGCGCCGGCAATTGCGGCCGCGCAAAGCTACGAGCAGCCAACGCCCGCACCGCGCACCAACGATCCGCAGCAGTTGCGCGCGATCGCGTCGGCGCGCGAGATCCACGAACGCTTTGCGATCGGCTTGGACGCCGAAGCGCGCGGAAAATGGCAGCAAGCCGCGGCGGAATTTACGCGCATCATTCAATTGCGCCCGCCCGAACCGCAAGGATCCACGGCCCATTACGATCTGGGCATCGCTTACGCTCACGACGGTAAGAACGACGAAGCGGCCGCGGAGTTTCGATCCGCATTGATTCTCGATCCGCAATTTCTTGCCGCCATGGCCAACCTGATCGCCATCGACATCGCGCGCGGCGATCTGCGCGAGGCGCGGGCGATCGCCGATCGCTTCTCGGCCGCGGCGCCGGATTCGGCGCGGGCCATGTATTCGCGCGGCGTCGTCGCGCTGCGCCAAAACGATCTCGCGACGGCGCGCGACGAATTCAAACGTCTGCTCGGCGCCGACTCGAGCTACGCGGTGGCCCACTACGACCTGGGCGTCGCGCAGGCGGGCCTGGGCGAGTTCAGCGCGGCGGCCGCCGAGTTTTCGATCGCGCTGGATTTGGCGCCCGGCTACGCCCGCGCGCGGTTTGCGCTGGGCACCGTGCTCTTGCGGGAGGGCCGCCGCACCGAGGCGCGTGCCGCCTTCGAGCGGGCCGCGGCCGATTCCGCAGCCGATCCCGCGCTGCACTCGCTGGCGGCCTCGCTGCGCGACGCGATCAAGACCCGCTAAACCCCGGCTTTCAGACTTTCAAACTTTTTTCACACGGGCGCCCTAGCCTGGGTCGTATGCAAAGCATTTTGGCGGCCGTTTTCCTTGCCGCCGCGGCCGTATTGCCCGCGCAGCCGGTCCTCGTCGATCAGACGGGGCACCGGTTCACGCTGGCCGCGCTGCGGGGCACGCCCGTCGCGCTGACCTTCGTCTCCGCGCACTGCTCGGACGCGTGCCCGCTCATCAACGCGCAGTTTTCTGCCGCAGCGGGGTCGTTGGAGCGCCGGCACGTCCGGTTGCGGCTTCTCACGATAACGCTCGACCCCGAACGCGACTCGGCGGCCGACATGCGGCGCTTGGCCAAGACTTTCTCGGCCAACCCCCGGCGTTGGATCGTCGCCGGCGGCAGCGTTGCGGACGTGCACGCGGTGATGCATGCCTTCGGCGTGGTCGCGCAGCGCGGCGCCGACGGCTACGCCGATTTCCACAGCACGGTGGTGTACCTGATCGACGCGCACGGCGCGTTCCGAAAAATCATGCTGCCTTCAACGAATCTTCCGGAGCAGCTGATTGGGGAAGTGCGTTCGGGCGCGCTGGCGGTCGCGCGATGACGATTCGAGCAGCGCTGGCACTTAGCGTTCTTGCGATGCTCGGAGCCTGCACGCCCGGCGGAACAGCTCCGCCGCCGGGCGGCGGGACCGCCACGCAGACGATCGACGTCAATCTCACGCTTCACGCGCCGGTTCAAACGCCGTACGGGCAGTCCGGCGGATTCGCCCCGCCGGTGACGATGGTCCCGGTCGGCAGCACGATTCGCTTTACGAACAGCGACGGCACGGGCGTCAATCACACCGCAACGCTGATCTCGAGCTCGACGACGTCGTTTCCGGCCAATCCGAACTTCAGCGTGAGCGCGCTCAACCGAACCGGTACCACGATCTCCTCGCAGTGGACCACGGGCGCGATGCTCTCAGGTACGGGTTCGCAGACGATCCTGGTCGATAAGGCCGGCACGTATCTTTTCGGATGTTTCTTCCACTACGCCAGCCCGATGCGAGGAGCGATCGTTGCGCAATAAGACTCTGACCTTTGCCTTTGCCTTCGCTGCGCTGACGGCATTCGGATTTGCCGCGCC
>DASRDE010000167.1:0-7399 GCA_035652755.1 Vulcanimicrobiaceae bacterium
GGATCTCGTCGATGAACAGCACGGTTCGCTTGCCGAGCGTGCGGCGGTGCTGCGCCTCGGCGACGATCCTTCGAAGATCGGCAACGCCCGCGCTCACGGCCGAAATGGAGGCGAAGTGCGCGCCCGTCATGCGCGCAATAATCTCCGCCAGCGTCGTCTTTCCGGTGCCGGGCGGTCCCCAAAGGACCAGCGAGGGAACGGTGTCCGTTTCGATCGCGCGCCGCAGTGCGTGGCCCGGACCGACCACGTGCTCCTGGCCGACGAACTCGTCGAGCGTTCGCGGCCGCATGCGCGCGGCCAGGGGTTCGGAGAGCGAGGCGGCCGCCGCAAAAAGGCTTGGCTCCATCAGCGATCATCGTTCCCGCCGCCGCGGGGAATGTCCGCGTTACGGAATCTTGGGCTTGTGAATCGTCAGCGGCTTGGGCGTAGCGATCGAGGGGTGCGGGCCGGGCATCGTGATCGTCACGTCCTTGTCCGACTGGCCTTCCCCCGTCTGCGTATTGTAGGTCGCGTGCTCGGAATCCATCGTCCGATCGCCCTGCACGACGTGAACTTTTCCGTTGAGCTCCAGCACGTGCGTGAGGTCGTTCAGATGCGCGTTCTGTGCATCGGCGGTCGTGTCGCCCTGCTCGTAGTGCACGTCCCCGGAGGCGTCGTACGTGTGCGCGGCGTCGTCGAGCGCGACCCGGTCGGCTGTCAGCATCGCCGGACCGCGCCCTTGCACGGCAGACGCGCTGCGCAAACCGAACGTTCCGCCGGCGTCGTGGACGGTCACGTGCCCGTACAACGTCGCTTGATGGGCTTTATAGTTGCCGTCGGCGCGATCCGCATCGACGGTGGAACCGTCCGCACGCAGCATCGTCACGTGATTGGGCGCCGAGAAGCGCCCCGTCGCGGCGTTTGCGTTCATCTGCGAGGTTTTGATGTTCCAGGTCGGCGCGGCTTTTGGCGGCTGCCGCGGAGCGGTACGCGGCGCGGCCGCAGCAAGCAACAGTACCGCCGGGATGACGATCGCGCGCTTCATTGCGTCAACTGCACGTTATCGTACAGGTGAATTTCGTGCGTGATTCCATCCATAACGGCGCGGCCGGCGCGCACTTCGCTGCCGCCTTGTTTGAAATACACGTTGCCGGTCGCAACGTATTGCTTGGTCGTCCCTTCGATGTTGAGCGTGTCGCACGTCAGCACCGCCGGCTCGTGCGAGCCGCGCGCCTCGCCGGCGAAATTCGTCAGCACGCCGTTGGTGTCGTGGAGCACGACGTGACCGGTCAGCGTGGCTTGATGCTGTTTGAAATTCCCGACCGCGCGATCCGCCGAGATGTCGCTTCCCGGACGCGTGAGCGTGATGTGCGCGGGTGCGTTGAACGAGCCGCTCTGCCAATTCGCGTCGAGCTGATCGGTGTGGACGTTCCAATCTTGGAACGAAAAGCCCGCTCCGTTTCCCAACGGCTGCGGCGCGGCGCCGAGCGGGGTGACGCGCGGCGGCGCGGTTGCGCGCGGGCCATGCGGCGCGGCGCTTTTTCGCGGCACCGGCGACGGGGTCGCGAGCAATGCGGCAAAGACGGCCGCGAGCAGCATCGGCAGATTCATGTCCTCTTTCGTATCGACCAGTCGTGCCGGGCTACGGAGCCGAGCAGCTCGCTTAGCCGCTCCGCCGTAAGAACCCCCTCGCGCAGCACGACGGGCTGGCGGCCGGTCATGTCGATCACGGTGGAATCACGGCCGTACTTGGTCGGGCCGCCGTCGACGAAGAGATCGGCCGGCGGCAGATTTTCCCAATCGCCCGCCCCGTAGTACGCTCGCTCGCCGCTGGCGTTCGCGCTGGTGGCCGCAAGGGGACCGCAGCGCTCGAGGATGGCGCCGCAGAGAGGATCGTCGGGAACCCGGAAGCCCAGAGTCGTCAAGCCTGATGTCACGTCCGTACCAATAAACGCAGGTTTCGGGATAATTATCGTCACCGGACCTGGCATGAGCCTGCGAGCCGCGACCACCACGTCCGGATACGGCCGCGCATACTCGACGAATTCGGCAAAGGTGGCCAGGTGGAGCGAAAGCGGTTTATGGTGCGGCCGCTCTTTGGCATGATAGATCCGTTCGATGGCTGCGCTGTGGAACGGATCGCAGCCGATGCCGTACACCGTGTCGGTCGGAAAGATCACCGTGCCTCCGCCGAACACGACCTGCGCGACCTCTTCGGCCACGCGCGCAGCCGATTCGGTGCGCGCGTCGATGACGTTGCTCACACCGCGACGAATCGCGCTGCTAGATACGCACGCGCATGCCGGTACCGAGCGCGACGCACGAGAGCGGATCGTCGGCGATAATGACCGGAATGCCGCAGACTTCGGCCAGCAATTTGTCCAGACCGCGCAGCAGCGCGCCGCCGCCGGTGAGAATCACGCCGCGATCGATGATGTCCGCCGCCAACTCGGGCGGCGTTTTTTCGAGCACGGCCTTGACCGCTTCCACGATCGCGCCGACCGGCTCGGAGAGCGCTTCGCGAATCTCTTCGCTCGTAATTTTGACCGTTTTGGGCAAACCGTTGATGAGATCGCGCCCGCGGATCTCCATCGCCAGTTCCGATTCCAAACGGTACGCGGATCCGATCTTGATCTTGATCTCTTCGGCGGTTCGCTCGCCGATCATCAGGTTGTAGACGCGCCGGATGTACCGGATGATCGCCTCGTCCATCTTGTTGCCCGCGACGCGAAGCGATTGCGAGACGACGATTCCCCCCAGCGAGATCACGGCGACGTCGGTCGTACCGCCGCCGATGTCGACGACCATGCTTCCGGACGGACCTTCGATCGGTAAGCCGGCGCCGATCGCAGCCGCCATCGGCTCTTCGATAATCTCGACGTGTTTGGCGCCGGCGAGCTTGGCCGCGTCCTTGACCGCGCGTTCCTCGACGCTCGTAATCTCGGCGGGCACGCAGATGACGACGTTGGGTTTGGGGCGGAAAAGCGACGAGAGCCAGGAACGATCGCGCATCACCTTTTTGATGAAGTAGCTGAGCATCGCCTCGGTGACTTCGAAGTCCGCGATGACGCCGTCGCGCAAGGGGCGGATCGCTTGAATGTGCGCGGGCGTCTTGCCCAGCATCTGGCGCGCTTCCTCACCAACCGCCAGCGTCTTGCCGTTGTTCATGTCCTTGGCGACGACCGAAGGCTCGCGCAGCACGATGCCTTTACCCTTGACGTGAACCAGAACGTTCGCCGTCCCCAAGTCTATCCCGATGTCCAAAATCCGCTCCTATGGTGTCCGCTGTTCTTCGGCCGGACGCGCCCGCGTCGTAGGATACGCGCTCGTCTCGAAAATCCCGTTGGGCTCGACCAGCGGCGTAATGCCGCTCGAGCGCTGCACCTGGGCGCCCAGCGTGGAAAGCATCTCCTCCAACCGTTCGTGGCCGCGATCGATGTATTCCAGCCCGATGATCTCGGTTTCGCCCTGCGCGGCAAGGCCGGCGACGACCAGCGCAGCGCCGGCACGTATATCCGGCGCCTCAACCGGAGCGCCCGAAAGCGGCGTGCCGCCTTTTACGACCGCGGTGTTGCCTTCCATCGAGACGCGGACGTCGGCGCCCATGCGCGCCAGTTCGTTCACGTACGAAAAGCGCGCGTTGAAGATCGACTCCTCGACGATGCTCGTTCCGGGCGCCGTGCACAAGAAGGAGACCATCTGCGGCTGCAAATCGGTGGGAAAGCCCGGATAGGGTGCGGTGAGGATCTCCGTGCCGCCGGTGACTCGGCCGGCCTGCACGCGCACCCAATCGTCGCCGGACGTCACCGCGACGCCGCATTCCTGCAGTTTGAGCATCAGCGCGTGGAGATGATCGGGCTGACACCGCGACACGGTGACGTCGCCGCGGGTCGCAGCACCGCCCAGCAGCAGCGTGCCGGCAACGATGCGATCGGGAATGATCTCATATTCGACGCCGTGGAGTTCCTCGACGCCTTCGATGAACAGCGTGTCCGAGCCCGCGCCGCGGATCTTCGCGCCCATGGCACAGAGGAACGACGCGAGGTCGGCGACTTCGGGTTCCATCGCCGCGTTACGCAGCGTCGTCGTTCCCTCGGCAATGACAGCGGCGAGCATCGCGTTCTTGGTCGCGCCGACGCTGGGCATGCGAAACTCGATCTCCGCGCCGTGCATGCGGCGTTTCTTTGAGGTGGCGATGAGATAGCCGTGCGCGTTCTTGACCTCGCAGCCCAGCGCCACAAAAGCTTGTTCGTGCATGTCGGTCGCGCGAGTTCCCAAGATGCAGCCGCCGGGAAGCGGAACTTCGGCGCGGCCGAAGCGGCCCAGCAGCGGGCCCACGATGTCGAAACTCGCATTGAGTTTTCGGACGAGCGTATAGGGAGCGCGGTGCGAAGCGACGTTGCTCGCATCGATCGTCACGGAGCCCGTACCTTCGTAGCGCAAACGCGCGCCCAGCGCTTCGAGCAGCGACCACATCACCGAAACGTCCGTAATGCGCGGCACGCGATGCAGCGTAACTTTGCCTTTGGCCAAGAGCGTTGCCGCCATGATCGGCAGCGCCGCGTTCTTGGCGCCTTGCGTTTGCACCGATCCTTCCAATGCGGCACCGCCGCGCACGCGCAGCGTGGTCTCGAGGCGGTCGAGCGTGGTCACCGCGCGATCGCCGCCGCCTCGAGCGGTTCGCACGTGAGGACGTGCGCGTCGTACGCGCCGCCGTGAATCTCGAGCTGGAGCCGGCCGTCGGGCGCGGGCCGTACGTAAACGCGGCTCCACTGACCCGAACCGATCTCGAGCACCTCGCCGCGGTCGTTTTGCAGCAGGCCCGCCAGCCGAAGTCCGTCCGATGTGCCGGCGACGCGAATGCGCCCGTCGGAATACAGCGCCGCAAATGCCTCGATGCCGGCGTCCGACGCACGATAGTAGCGCGCCTGCGGATCGGCATACTCGAGCAGAAACTGCGCCGGCTGCGCGTACGGCTCCGAATCCGGTTCTTGCGCATGCGCTGCGGGAACGGCGTGCGGTTCCGGCAACGGCTGCGGGCGCGGCGGAGACGGTTGCGCCGCGGGCACGCGGCGCATCTCGGATTGCATCGCGAGCGAAGCTACCGCGAGAACGGCCAGTTCAAGCGCTTTGGCGGCAAGGACGCTCCAGCCGGTGGGACGAGGCACGATGAGGCCGGAGTTCGCCGGGCGGCTAATGGTGTCCGGTCAGACGAAGTTTGGCGTTCGCAAAATCGATCGCGGCTTGCTCGCGCGCGAACGATTGCGCATCCGCTGCCGCCTTTTGCCGCTCGGTCGCTTCCGCGAGATCCGCGCGCGCCTTCGCGACGTCGACCTCCTCGAACGCCAGCGCCTGGTCGACCAGCACCGTGACGCGGTCCGGCAGCGCCTGCATGAAGCCCTCGCTCGTTGCCAATTCCATGCGGCGAGCCGTGCCGTTCTCCACCACGTTGGCCCGCAGCACGCCCGGTTTGAGCGCGCTCAAAAAGGGCGCATGCTGCGCGAGGATCCCTTCTTCGCCTTCAGTCGTCGTGGCGATGACCAGCTCGGCATCGCCGTCAAAGACCAGCTGCGTCGGCGTGATGAGCTTGAACGGAATGGTCGCCATGCGCTAGACGGCCGCTCCAAGCCGTTCGGCGGCGGCGCGGACGTCCTCGATGCCGCCGGCATAGAAGAATGCCTGCTCGGGCAAGTGGTCGACTTTGCCTTCGAGGATTTCGTTGAACGCCGCAATGGTGTCCGTGAGTTTGACGTACTTGCCGGGCGTGCCCGTGAACTGCTCGGCGACGAAAAAGGGCTGCGAGAACATGCGCTGCATCCGGCGCGCGCGCGCAACGATCGTCTTGTCTTCCTCGGAGAGTTCTTCGACGCCCAGGATGGCGATAATATCCTGCAGGTCTTTGTAGCGCTGCAGCGTCTCCTGCACGCCGCGCGCGACGCGGTAATGCTCCTCGCCGATGATCTGCGGATCGAGAATTCGCGAGCTCGATGCCAACGGATCGACCGCGGGGTAGATGCCCAATTCGGAGATCGGGCGCGAGAGCGCCGTCGTCGCATCGAGATGCGCGAACGTTACGGCGACGGCCGGATCGGTATAGTCGTCCGCGGGCACGTAGACGGCTTGCACGGACGTGATCGATCCCTTGTGCGTCGAGGTGATGCGTTCTTCGAGCGAACCCATGTCCGTCGAGAGCGTCGGCTGGTAACCGACGGCCGACGGCATGCGCCCCATGAGTGCGGAGACTTCGGAGCCGGCTTGCAGATACCGGAAGATGTTGTCGATGAACAGCAGCACGTCGGCGCCGAGCTCGTCGCGGAAGTATTCGGCCATGGTCACGCCGGTCTGCGCGACGCGGAAGCGCACGCCCGGGGGCTCGTCCATTTGCCCGAACACCAGGGTGGTGTTTGCGAGCACGCCGGACTCTTTCATCTCCAGCCAGAGGTCGTTGCCTTCACGCGTTCTTTCGCCCACGCCGGTAAAAACCGAGAAGCCTTTGTGCACGTACGCGATGTTGCGGATCAACTCTTGAATGAGCACGGTCTTGCCGACGCCGGCGCCGCCGAACAGGCCGACCTTTCCGCCGCGCGTATAGGGCGCCATCAGATCGATGACTTTAATTCCGGTTTCAAAGATTTTCGGCGTCGGATCTTGCGACTGCACGTCGGGCGCGGCGCGATGAATCGGCCACTCCGCGGCCGCTTTGACCGGCTCGGACGAGTCGATGGTTTTACCCAGCACGTTGAAGATGCGCCCGAGCGTGCCTTCGCCCACGGGCACCCGGATCGGGCTGCCGGTGGCGACGACGCCGGCGCCGCGCATCAGACCGTCCGTCGACGCGAGCGCAAGGCAGCGCACTTGATTGTTGCCCAGTTCGTCTTGGACTTCCAGCACGACCTCGCGCGACTGCATCGCGGTGCCGCCGAGCTCCACGCTCGAAATCGGCGCGCTCGACTGTCCGTTCGAACCCGCATGTTCTTCGTTGACGCGCACGGTGAGCGCATCGTTGATCTTGGGCAGCGTCTCGGGGGTGAATTCGACGTCTACGACGTTTCCGAGCACTTGCACGACTTTACCGGTAGCAGCCATACCCTTCTTTTCCTTGTAGCTTCTGACTATGAGCCTGTCAACGCTTCGGCGCCGCCGACGATCTCGAGCAGCTCTTTCGTGATCGCCGCTTGGCGCGCGTTGTTCATCGCAATCGTATATTCGTCGATCAATTTGCCCGCGTTGTCGGTCGCGTTGTTCATCGCGACCAGCTGCGCGGCGTAAAACGCGGCGTCCGTCTCCAGGATCGCCGAGTAGATCGTAAACTCCAGATATTTGGGCAGCAGCCGCGAGAGCACGAACTCGGGCGACGGGGCGAACTCCACGAGCGCGCGCGGGCCCTTCGACTCAGCCGGCGCGCTCGCGGTATCATCGG
>DASRDE010000168.1:0-26886 GCA_035652755.1 Vulcanimicrobiaceae bacterium
AGTGCCGGCAGTTCGCTCCAGCTCGTGCCCCCGTCGCGCGTGACGAAGAGTGCCGCATCCTCGACACCGGCGTACACGGTATCCGGATCGTCCGCGGACGGTTCGAAGTGCCACACGCGCTTGAACTCCCACGGCCGCGGAGTCCCGTCGTACCATTGATGCGTGCCCGCATTTCCGGTATAGCTGAAGTCGTTGCCCGCCGTCTGCCAGGTCTTCCCGCCGTCGTCGGAGCGCTGCACGACTTGGCCGAACCATCCGCTCGTTTGTGATGCGTAAATCCGTCCGGGATCGGCGGGCGATCCTTTCACGTGGTAGATCTCCCAGCCGCCGAAAAAGGGGCCGTCGACGTCCCAACGATCGCGCCTGGCGTCCGCGCGCAAAATGAATGCCCCTTTACGCGTTCCCACAAGGACACGTACGCTGCTCATCGGCGCCCTCCGTCACAAGTCACTTTGTTTTGAAGCATACCGTGGCCTGCCGACTTATGCACAGGGAGCCGCACTTTTTTCTCACGAACGCGGGCGCATGCGTAAAACGTTTGCCGTCTCCGTTATGGCGCTCGTCCTTTTACTCGTTGCGCCGATCGTCGCGTTCGCACAGAGCGGCGTTGCCGTCACCGGCAGCGTCACCGACGAAAGCGGTGCGCCGATTGCCGGCGTCACCGTCACCCTCAAAGGCCCTGCAACGCAGAGCACGGAGAGCGATGCGAAGGGCGCCTTCGCGTTCTCCGCAGTGCCTCCGGGGATCTACGTGCTGTCGGCAACCAAAGCCGGTTATACGACCGCGGTACAAAACGACATCACGATCCTTGCGGGTCAATCCACGACGCTCGCGGTGCGCATGGGCGTCGCAACGTTTTCGACGCTGCGCACGATCGCCAGCGTTCGCACGACGGGCAACGCCATAAACACGAGCGCCGCTTCGGTAAACGTCGTTAATACGCAGACGTTCATCAACCAGGCGCAGCCGCAGGTCACACGCGTGCTCAGCCAAGTGCCGGGACTGCAGATCTCCTTTCCGTCCAACTCGGCAAACGCCGCGGCGCCCGGCGCGATTACGATCCCGAACATCCGCGCCGCGACGTCTTACGAGACCGCTTCGCTGATCGACGGACACCCGATCTCGGTCGGCCAGTACGGCGACAACGTCACGACGTTCTTGAACGCGTTCATGTTCAGCAACATCGAGGTCATCAAGGGCCCGGGCGCCGATTCTCCGGAAGTGAACAACGCGATCGGCGGCACGACGAACTTCCATACGAAGGATCCGACGGCGAGTCCGGCGGCCCAGATGCTCTTCGGCGTGGACAACCGCGGCGGAACGCTGAGCAACTTCAGTTTTTCGGATACGGTCGGGCGGCTCGGCTTCGTCATCGATCTGGCGACCGACAACAACCCGTCGGCGCTCAACAATAAACAAGTCTACTACGACCCGAGCTTCGGTCAAATGCCGGGCATCGTGCTCAACGGCAACTCGCAAAGTTCGCCGGTCGCCAATACGAACAGTTACATCACCAACAAATTCCCGCTTCTTGCATGCTGCTATACGCTCTACGGCAGCCTCGATCAGACCGCGGAGCTCGCAAAACTGCGCTACAAGCTCTCCCCGTCCACCGCCTTCACCGTTACGTACATGGGCAATCAGTCCACGAGCGACCAAAACGGCAACACGTCCGACTTCACCAACGGGTTCTTTACGCCCGGCCCGGGCTATTCCGGGCCCCTGCAAGCCGGACCGATCCAAGTCGCGACCATCTTCCCCGGCGCGTACAGCGGCGAATTCAACAACGAGCCGATCATTCAAGGCGAGATCGCCAGCACCATCGGCAAAGACTCCATCCTGGCGCGCTATTATCAAGCGACGATCAGCCGGTATCAGTTCCAGGGCGGCAGTCCCTCCAGCCTGGATTACAACAATATCACGCTCTATGGAACGTCCTCGTCCAACTACGGCGGAACCATAAACTTCAACGGTGCGGGGGCGCGCGTGGGCTTCAACGATTTCTATCAGGAGCCCGAACTGGACAAGCTGCAGGGCGGTACGTTCGAATACCAGCATCCGCTGGCAAACAACGACTTAATTACGTTTTCGGCGGAGCGCACGTGGGCGCAGAGCACCGACTACAGCATCTTCAGCGGACCGTTCTATTCGTTCAACTTGCCCCCGGGAACGAACCAAACGCTGACGACCTACCTGCTGCGCGGCCATTTCTACGCCGGCCCGCGCCTGGAAGCGACCCTGTCGAATTACTTCAACACGTACAGCAGCACGTACCCGATTAACTGCGTCTCGAGCTGCAACTCGCAGGCCGCGGCGCAGTTCGGGACCGGCGTCATTTTCCAGACGACGAACAACACGCACTTCGATCCGCGCGTTTCGTTCGTATTCCGCCCCAACAGCAACTCGTCGATCCGAGCCTCCGCGGGCAGCGCGATTGCGCCGCCGTTCCTCGGTTTGCTGAATCAAATCACCAGCGCGCCGTCGTACAGTTCCGGAAGCAACGTCGCGATCGAGTCGCAAAGCAACGGCAATCTCAAGCCGGAGACTGGTTTCGGTTACGATCTCGGCGGCGACGTTCGGCTCCACGATCACCAGACGATCGTCACCGGCGACGTCTATCTGACGAACCTGTTCAACCGTTTCTTCGGTCAGACGGTGAATACGGGGCTGGTTTGCGGAACCGCGAACCCATGCAGCGGCGGCGCGCCGCCGGGAACGCCCATCGTGAACCAAACGAACACGAATATCAGCAATGCCCGGTTCGAAGGCATCGAGCTCGAGCTGCGCCGGCAGCCGGCCGTCGGATTCGGGTTCGACCTCTCGGGTGCGCTGCAGCGCGGCTACTACTATAACCTGCCGCCGTACTTCTATTGTTCGATCCCCGGGCCGGGATGCACGCCGGATCAAAACCTCAACATCATCTCCGGAGAGAACACGAACGGCGTCGGCGTAGGCATCGGCGGCCTGTCCTACAACGGGAACATGCGAATCCCGTACTCGCAAGGGAACGCCGAATTCTCGTACTCGTTCTCCAACGGCGCATACGCATCGCTGGGAGAAACGTACTACGGACACAACAACTCGTTGAACGAACCGGCCTTCGGCATCGGCTACGCCACCGTTCGCTACCCGATCAACGATACGCTCGCGCTGCAGATCTCCGGGGACAACATCTTCAACGCGTATCCGGGGTACTTGCCGATCAACGGCGGCGGCGTCGCCATCCCGCTGTACGGAGGCGGCACAGCGGCGACGACCGGCAACGTCCTGGGGCCGGCGACCTGGCGGCTCATGTTGATGACCCGGCCGTAAACGAGATCACGCGAAGAGTCGTTCGATCTCTTCGTACTCCAGGCGCAGGGGCGCATTCGAGGCTTCTTGGAACAAGTTGGCCGCGAGTGCGCCCTTGCGTTCTTGCAGCTGGACGATACGCTCCTCGACCGTCCCTTCGGCGATGAGTTTGTAGACGAAGACGTGCTGCGTTTGACCGATACGGTGCGCGCGGTCCGTAGCTTGCCGTTCTACCGCCGGATTCCACCACGGATCGTAATGGATGACGGTATCGGCCGCCGTTAGATTCAAACCCGTACCGCCCGCCTTTAGGCTCACCAAAAAGAGCGGGACCGTACCTGACTGAAAGCGCTCGACCGGCGTCACGCGGTCGCGCGTGTCGCCGCGAAGTTCGACGAATTGCACGTGGCGCTTGACGAGCTCGGGTTTGATGAGATCGAGCATTGACGTGAACTGCGAGAAGAGCAGGATGCGCCGGCCGTCTTCGATCAAACTCTCCAGCATCTCGAGCAGCGCTTCGAGCTTCTGCGATTCGCGCACGCCGGCGGCTGCTGGAACCTTCACCAGGCGCGGATCGCAGCAGACCTGGCGCAGTTTGAGCAGCGCGTCGAGCACCACGATACGGCTTCGCGCCAACCCGCGGCGCGCGACTTCATCGCGCACGCGGCGGTGCATCGCCAATCGGATCGTTTCGTACAGGTCGCGCTGCGCGCCGGCGAGTTCGACTCGCTGAACGATCTCGGTCTTGGGCGGCAGATCCGATGCGACTTCCTCCTTGGTGCGGCGCAGCAAGAACGGACGCAGACGCGAGGCGAGCGCGCGGTGGCGCAGTACGTCGCCGCGCTTTTCGATCGGCAGCCGAAAGAGCCGCGAGAACCGTGACCGTTCGCCCAGCAGGGCGGGCAGCGCGAAGGCGAAGATCGACCACAGCTCCTCGAGGTGGTTTTCTATCGGCGTGCCGGTCATCGCGATGCGCTGACCTGCGTGCAGCGAACGTGCCGCCGAGGCGGCCTTGGCGCGTGGGTTTTTGATCGCTTGCGCTTCGTCGAGGACGGCGATCGACCACTCGCGCGCCAGCAGATGCTCGGCGTCGCGCGGCAGCAGCGCGTACGTGGTGAGGACGATGTCGGCCTGTTCCGATTCCTCCAGCCGATCGAGGCGATCGCTTCCCGTGAGCGATACCGCGTGCAGGCTCGGGACGAAGCGTGCGATCTCGGCACGCCAATTAGGCACGACGCTCGTCGGAGCGACGATCAGCACCGGCCGGCGGATGCGCCCGGCCGCCTTTTCGATCGCAACGTGCGCGAGCAGCTGCACGGTTTTTCCCAATCCCATGTCGTCGGCGAGCACGCCGCCCAATCCGCGCTCGCGCAGCGCCTGCAGCCACGCGACGCCTTCGCGCTGATACGGACGGAGCGTAGCGTGGAACTCGGGCGGAACCGCCGGCGGATGCTTACCGGCGTCCAGCAGCGTTTGCACCACACCGGCCTTGCCCTCGCCGATCCGTTGCGCGCCCAGCAGCGATTCCAGCTCGCTCAGCGCTCCGGCTTGCAGCGCTCCAACGCGCACGCGGCCTTCGCGCGTAAGCGCGGGTTCGGACTCGAACAAGTCGACGAGCGTCGCGAGCACGCGTGCGACGCGCGCTGCCGGCAGGGCGACATACGTGCCGTTCGGCAGGCGGCCGACGATCGGTTCCGTGCGCTCGGCCAACGCGCCGAGATCGGTGCTCGCGTCGAGCCCGTTGCGCGCGAGCGCATCGACTAAGATCGGAAGCAGCGGCACGCGCTCGCCCTGCACTTCGATGCCGAGATCGATCTCGAACCACTGCGACCCGCGTTCGAAGACCTGCGCGCTCCACGTTTCGTCGGCATGCAGCAGCGTATAGGGAAAGTCGTCGTCGATCTCGACGATCCAGCCCTCGGCGCGAAGTTGCGGCGCGTGCGCGGACAGCATGGTAATCCAGCCGAAGTCGTCGTCCTGCGAGACGGCGAGCTTTGCTATGCGTGCCGCTGCGCGCTGCTCGAATTGCAGCCGGCGCGGCCAGAGAAGATCGTCGCCGCCCGCACCGAAGGTGAATTCGCGCTCCGGATCGTCGGCCCAGACGCGGCGATCGCCGTACGCGAACTGAACGCGGGCCGCGGCGGCTCCGTGGCGGGTACCCAGGTGCAGGATCGGCACCGGATCGCGATCGACGACGCGCCGCGCGATTTCCGAGTGCGGTCCGGCTACGTTTCCGGCTGAAAAAACGCCGGCAAGGGCTATCTGCGCGCGGCGTGCCTGGTCCGCCGTGAGTGCCGGAGCGACGGCGATTTGGGCGGCAATCGCCGGCGGCGCGTCGGTTCGAACCGGGCCCGCCGCAAAGTGTTCCGGGTCCACGTACCACAGCGGCGACGCGCCCAGCAGCAGCGTTGAAGGCAAACGCTCCAAATGCGGGCGCTGACGCCCGTCTTCGTGCTGCTGCCAAACGATATGCGCGTCGTCGATCGGTTCCCGCACGAGCGGGGGCGTCTCGATCGTGCGCCAATGCAGCCGCCGCGTCGCGATGAGCATCTCCAGCAGCGTCGCCAGAATTGGCGGAGGCACGTTGCCCAAGCCTCCGAGCAAACCGCTGGCATTGATCAGTCTTCCAATCGCGCGATCGGCGGGCAGCACGTGCTTGGCTCCCGCAGTCGAAAGCCCGCGCAAGTCATAAGGACGCGGCGATCCGATGCCGCTCTTGAGCACAGGTACCGCGTACGCGCCGAGTTCGAAGTGCGGAACGTAGTACCGCTCGCGCACGTCGATCGTATAACGGACGTGATCGCGCTCGAAGGCAGCGGGTTCTTCGGCTGCGGCGGCGGCAACCGACTCGATCCAGCTGTCGACGGCGCCGTCGGCCGCGTCACGAGTCCGTTCTGCAAACATCGATCGATCGAACTACGTCGACCGGATGCGCGCACCCTTTGGAGCGGCAGTTATTGGGGAGCGATCCGGCCCTGCACGAGCGTCAGCGAGCGCGGTCCCGCTACATATGAAGGCGCGGCTCCCTGCGAGGTAACGTCCAGACCCTTGTCGGGGTGCGGAAGGTCGCCCGCTCCGTGGCCCGTCCAACCGTAGCGGTCGGGGCCGAAGCGGACAACCGTCACCCTTCCGCGGAACGCCGAGGCACGCGGTCCGAACGCAATAGTCACGCGGTGCGCAACGGCGTCTTTATTGACGATTAATACCGACCACGTGCGATCGGGACGCTGCAGCGCGTATGCGGTCACGACGGCGTTTCGCGTGCCCAGCGACGTTGAGACCGGGTAGACGCCGTGCGGCGCATCGCCCGGCTGGGCCCAGCGGCTGGTGATCAACTGCAGAGCGTAATATGCCGCGCCCTTGGCGCGTACGGTGAATGCATCGTCGACGAGGTACGGATTGTAGGCGCCCCAGCTGTTGCATTGGCGCTTGAGCGAGAGCGGTTCGGGCTCGGATTGATAGTAGGTCATGTACGAAACGCCGGACGCCAGCGATGCGCCCATAAAATCGGCAACCCATAACGCCCCGTACAGGCGCTGCGGCGCGCTCGTCCCGTCCGGCGAAAAGTTGTTCTCCGTTTCCAGCAGAGGAACGCTCGCGGGCAGCCCGTCGGCACGCCACTGATCGACGATGCGCCGGACGAACGACGGTTCGTCCAGGAGATCCGCCTGCAGTTGCGGGCCCGAGTCGCAATTGTGATACGGATAGTGCTCCCAGGACATAAATGCCAAGTCACCCAGATGGCCGTGGCGGCGCAAGTACTGGAGAAAGCGGTGCAGCCACGACGTGTCGCCCGCCGCATCCGGCCACGCGGGTACGTCCTTGCTGACGCCTTCAAAGACGGGGCCGCCGAGTTTGATTCGCGGATCGACGGCATGGATCGCCTTGGCAAACTGAATGTAGAGTGCGCCGTAATCTTCCGGCAGCGCGTACTGCCCGTCGACCTCTTCGCCCATCTCGATATAGGCGATGGGGTAGCCGCGCCGTTCCAAATACCGGACCTCGTTTGCCGCATTCTGCGGCGTGCTGTAGAAAAGCGGCACGGGATATATCGTGGGCAGACCGCGCGTAAGAGGATGGCGCGCGATCAGATCCAGGCCGGTTTGATCCTGATCGCCGGTCACGATATCGCTGCGCGAGTGCCATGGATCGTCCGAGGACGTCCACATCAACGTTTGGCGTTGCGGATCGGGTTTGCACAGGACCGCACCCGCGCACGAACCGTGCTTGCTGCGGACGACGGCGTCGGAAAAACGTCCGCTCTGCATGGTTCCGGCGCCAATATCCTCAACCGCGTAGCCGGCGCAGTTTCGCGGGTCTGAGGCGCCGTGCGAATCGCACGTGTTCGACGAGGCGCTCATGAAGATTCGCACGCCGGTCGTGGTAACGGGAGCGCCTGCGAGCCGCAGCGTCTGCGTTCCGCCGCGGCCGGCCCGAACCGCGCCGCGCGGGAACTCGTGCCACGTTCCCGTTTGCGGCTCCACGATGACGTCTCCGCTGCCGGTCCAGTACTGCACGTCGTAGCGCGTCGCATACGGGTTGCTCCACGCAATGCGGATCGCATCGATCGGCTGCGGCCGCAAGAACTGCACGACCACCCACTGCGGATTCGCAGAGTCCGGCTCACCGGTGTATGCGTGCGTCAGGTATGGATTGCTTTTCCAATACGTGGCGGGATCGCCGTCGTCGATGCGCGAGTAGCCGTCGTCATCGCCCTGGTCGCGCGAATCGCCGCGATGCGGCAGCCGGTAGCCGAACGAGTTGGAGATCGCCTCCCCCGGAGTGGGATCGCTCGTCCAGTATCCCTCCCGGCGCGCTGCATCGCTAAACCGGCCGCGCGGATTCCAATGCCAGTCTTGAATCGAAAGCTCGGTGTACAAGCGGTAAGTCAGCGTCCCCAGCCCCGTCGAAAGCATGAGCTTGGTACGCGACGGCGAGTACAGCAGCCCGATGCGGCCCTTCGGATCCGAATCGACCGAAGCGCCGAAGGTCCGGATCGGCCGGATGGTTTGGACGCGGTGCGCGGTATCGACGTGAATGGCGATCGGAGCCGAAAGAGCGAAGGCAAGCAGCAGAGCGGACAATGGACGATCCTCCGAGCCGCCCCGTTTACACTCCGGGCTCGATCTCCTATTTATTTTCCGTGACGGTTAGGGAGCGCGGATCCCGCAATAATCCGCGGCTGCCATGATGGGAGCGCGCAAATTGCGGCGCTCACCGGTTAACTGTTGAAATAGCCAGACACCCGCGTAGGCTTGCGGCGGCGGCTCTTCCTTGGAGCCGCCGTCGATTTCGCGCAGACGAGCGACCTCTGCGACCATGCTGTTCCAATAGCGGTAGCTCGTCATCCGCGGCGCTGCAAGCGAGGCATACTGGTTCACAGCGATGCGTTGGACGTCGACCAGCGTTTGTACGCGCAGGCGCAGGGCGTCGAGCGGCGCATCGCGGCCCTGAGGCATCTTTTCATATGAGGCCTTCAAGAGCAGATCCGCGCGGGCCAGGTTCTCGTACATCTGTGCCGCGTACCAGTCCAGGTTCGCACGCGACAGAATCAACCCCGGACTGCCCGGATCGCTCGCCAGCTGCGCTGCTTCGACGAACCGCGCGACGTTGTCGTCCATGCGCGAGATCAGCGATTCGTTCGACCGTTCGATCGACAGAAACGGCAGCACGGTCGAGCGGACGGCCGAACAGAGCGGCGTGACGCGAACGCTGGCGATCGTCTTAGGCCCCTCAAAGGCCACCCCAACGGATTGCGCGGTGCCCCAAACGCCCTGTGCCTGTTGCGTCCACCAAATGCGCTGCACCCCGTACCGCGCGAACGTGTACGCCGTTCCGCCGTACAGCAGCCGGCGCACTTCATAATCGTCCGTCCCAATCCACGCTTCGCGCAGCGGCGCAGCCGCGGGGTTGGCCGGCGGCGCGGCGATTTTTAAATCGTACACCTGCGCGCCGTCCACGGTTTGCATTCCCGCCAGCTGCACCGCATAGGTGCCGGCCGGCGCCGAGAACGGGTCGCGCGTTTCATCGAAGAACAGCGGTGAGCCGTCGGGAGCCGCGCAGCCGGGGCCGGCGGTACCGGGCGTAAGCGCGCACGTACGCTGCTGGGCGCCGCCGGCAGCGAGCCGGACGTCGAGGGTCCAAGTGACGTACGCGGGCGACGGACGCGCCTCCCAGGCAAGGGCGGCGTGCGCGAAGATCGATTGCGGATCGGGGCCGCCCAGGGCGGCCGCCAAAACGACTGCGTACAGCACGTTGTCCTCTTGTTGTACCACGCTCGGGCGCCCAAGTGCGTGACCGCGGATTTAACCTAGTGCACAAAGGCACGAGCGCCTCCTTGTGCAACCGCTCACGTCAAACCCCCGGACTGTGGAAGAGGAGTACGCTGTTTATGCCGAGCGAATTGCGTGATTTCCTGACGCTGCCCTACGGCGAGCTCGAGGAGCTCAATCTGCGCGCCAAGCATCAGCGCAAGGAACGCGCCTCAAACGGAAAGTTGCAGGACGAACGGCTCAAGTACCTCACGGACGAGGGGCGCATTAAAGCCGTCACCGTGCTCTTCAGCGACCTCGAAGGGCGCCTGCACATGCTCGACTACGACAAGAAGTTCTTGCTGCGCTCGCACGACAACTTGACCTTCGACGGCTCGTCGATTCGCGGATTTACCGCCCAGCGCGAATCCGACCTTCGCCTGGGTTTGGACTGGGGCGCATTCTACTGGGCGCCGTCCGACATCTTCGGGCCCGGCAAGGTGCTCGTCTTCGCCGACGTGCTCGATCGTCAAGGCGCGCCGTTCGCGGCCGATATTCGCGGCGCGCTCAAGCGCCTGTCTCAGACCTCGTACGAACGGCACGGCTACACGCTCAATGCCGCCAACGAGATCGAAGGCTTTCTCTTCAACGGATTGGACGCCGAGCAGCGCTTTCACGAAACCGGCCGCTTCGAATACGTCAACACCGGCGGTTACTATCACTCGCTGCCGGGCGATCCGCTGCGCACGTTCATCGACACGGTAGCCGAAGTGCAGCGCTCGATGGGCTTTCAAAATGAAAAGGACCACCCGGAGGTCGCGCCGTCACAGTTCGAGATCAACTACAATTACGGCGACGCGGTGGGCGCAGCCGATCAAATACAACTGTACAAGCTGATCTGCCGCCAAGTCGCCACGCGAATGGGCATGACCGCATCGTTCCTGCCCAAGCCGGTCGTCGGCGTGAACGGCAGCGGAATGCATACGAACGTCTCGGTGAGCAAAAAGGACAAGAACCTGTTCTGGGAGCCGGGCGGCGAAGAGAGTTTGAGTCAGACCGCTTGGGAGTTCGTCGACCGCATCCTCACGCACGGAAACGACATCTGCCTGATGCTGAACGCGAGCGTGAACTCGTACCGCCGCCTCGATCCGCACTTCGAAGCGCCCAACCAAATCAAAGCCTCGGCGGTCGATCGCGGATCGATGGTTCGCATTCCCATCGGCAACGAGCGCAGCGCTCGCATCGAAGTCCGATCGGTCAGCCCGGACGCGAACCCCTACATGGTCATGCTGGCAGTCTTTAAGACCGGGCTCGAAGGCACGATCAGCCAAGAACAAAACCTTCGTCAGGCCGAGCACTATCTGCCGGACAACATCTACGACGCGCTCGAAAACTTCCGCGCCTCTGCGTGGACGACCGAGCTCCTCGGTTCGGACGTGAAGGCCCGCTACGCCGATCTCAAACAGGCCAGCGCCGATCGCTGCCCGCGCCTGCTGGGCACCTTCGTGAAACCACAGGAAGTGCAGTACCACCACGAAGTTTACAACCAATACCTTTGGAACCTATTCTAATTCACTTTTCACCGCCGCGCCCCCGCCCCCAACCGCATTTCTCCACACACTGCAACGTGCACAAGACACCAAAAACTCTTTTAAAAACTTCTTACCGATCGAACCCCTTTCTCCGTAGGTCTGCCGCTGGGCGAACCCCGTTTCTCCGTGGAAACTGCGACATTTTTGGGCAAAACAGGATGTTTTCTTCAAAACTTCGTTTTCCCAAAAATGCGCAGTAGCGGTGAAATTTCCACGGATGGAAATTTCACCAGCGGTTCCACGGGGAAATGGGGTTTGCTCGGCAAGTGCAATTTCACCAGCGGTTCCACGGGGAAACGGGGTTCGCTCGGCAAAACCGGTCAGCCGTGAGGACGCCGCAAACCGGGATCTTTGCGCTCGGCGACGCAGCGCACATCTTTCTGGAACTTTCGCTGTTGCCGGGCATCGGCGCGGCGCAGTTGCTTTCGACGGTGGCGAAGATTCACGAGCCGCGCACGACGGTCGGCGGGGTGAATTTGGTGGTTGGGCTGCGGCCGGAGCTGTGGCGATCGGTTGCACCGCAGGCGACGCCGCCTGACGCGGCCGGTTTTGACGAACCACTGCGGGGCGCAGGCGGTTATGCGATGCCGGCGACGCAGGCGGATCTCTGGCTGTGGTTTGCCGGCGCGTCGTACGACGTGGTGTTCGACAGTGCGATGTCCGCGCTCGACGTACTGCGCGATGCAGTCCGCGTCGAGCGCGAATTGGACGGCTGGGATTACCGGCATAGCCGCGACATGACCGGGTTCGAAGACGGAACGGAAAACCCGACGCTTCAGGATGCACCCGAGGTGGCGATCGCGGACGGCGAACCGGGCGAAGGTGCGAGCATCGTGCTCTTTCAGCAGTGGCGCCACGAGCGATCGTGGCGAGCGCTTACGCAGGAGCAGCAAGAAGCGGCCATGGGCCGCACCAAAGCCGATAGCATCGAGCTGGACGAAGGCGAGATGCCGCCCGACGCGCACGTCGCGCGCGCCAAGGACGTGGTCGACGGGCAAGAGCGCAAGATCTTCAGGCGCAATTTACCGTACGGCAACGTGCTCGAGCACGGAACGATCTTCATCGGTTTTTCGTGCGAGCAGTCGCGTTTGGTGCGGATGCTTTCGCGGATGGCCGGGGCCGAAGACGGCGTGCGCGACGCGCTGACCCACTACACGACGCCGCTCACCGGTGCGTACTACGTTGTCCCGGCGGTCCAGGACTTGCGGGCGTTCGACTGACGATGGCCGGCTATGAAGCCGGACGCCAAGCTCGAAAGCGCGTCGCGCGGTCGGCGCACGCGGAGGTTGCGCTCGCGCCGCACCGGGATCCGGTCGGCCAAATCCGCGCGCAGAACGAGCAGCGCATTCAGTGGCTGGTGCCCCTGCGCAACGAGCGCATGTCGCAGTCGGCTTTTGCGTTCTTCCGCGGTACCGCGGCGGTAATGGCTGCCGATCTCGCACACACGCCGGTGACGGGAGCGATCGTCCAGGTATGCGGCGACTGCCATCTGGCAAATTTCGGCCTTTTCGCAACGCCGGAGCGCAACGTGATCTTCGATTTGAACGATTTCGACGAAACGCTGCCGGCGCCGTGGGAGTGGGACGTAAAGCGCTTGGCAACCAGCGGCGTGCTGGCAGCGCGCGAGCTCGGTGCGCCCGAACGCATCGCGCGTAGAACTGCGGTCGACACGGTTCGCGCGTATCGCGAGCAGATGCGCGTGATCGCAAATGCTTCGCCGCTCGACATTTGGTTTCGCCGGGTCGACGCGCGCGCGTTTCTGGCGGCGATCGATCCGCAGCAAGCTCGCGTGATTCAGCGCAAACAGCGCGACGCGGCCGCGCGCGGCGAACACGTGCCGCCCGCCTACGTCGCAAATCGCAGCGGAAAGTTACGCTTTGTCGAGAATCCGCCGCTGCTCCATCACCTGCCGCACAACGATCCGCTGCGCGGCCGCGCACGGGAAGGGTTGCGCAAGTATCAGTCGACCTTGCGCGACGACACGCGGGCGCTGCTTTCCCGCTACCACGTTCGCGACGCGGCGATTCGCGTCGTCGGCGTCGGAAGCATCGGCACCCATTGCGCGATCGTGCTTTTCCAAGCCGGCCCGAACGACGTGCTGATCCTGCAGATGAAAGAAGCGGCCGCGTCGGTGCTGGAACCCTATGCGGGAGCGAGCAAATACGCCAATCACGGCGCGCGGGTGGTTGCCGGGCAGCGCCTCATGCAGGCGGCCAGCGACATGTTTTTGGGCTGGCTGCAGCTCGAAGGCGGTCAGCATTACTACGTTCGCCGCTTTCGCGACCGCAAGGCGAACGCCAACCTCGAACGTCTCGGGGAGCGGCAGCTCTTCGAGTACGCAGCGCTGTGCGGACGAACGCTCGCGCTCGCGCACGCGCGTTCCGGCGACCCCGCATTTATTGCGGGCTACGCCGGCTCGAGTACGCGTTTTGACGAAGCGGTCGCCGATTTTGCGGTGGGGTACGCGAACCGCGCGCAGGCGGATTTTACAGCCTTTATTCGCTCGCTGGGCGCTTGATCGAGTGCTTGCTTGAATGCTGTAATGCATTAACATTAAGGCAACAGTGCAAAATCTTGATACAACGCTAAAGTCCGCCATCGAAGTGACGACCACCGGGTCGTGGGAAAACAGTCGCATCTTCGAGTCGCTGCGCTTCTTGCGCTTTCATTAACGATTTCCGCTTGCGGCGGCCAATCAGGCACGCTGCCGTCGTCGGCGTTGCCGGCGCAACCGTCGCAGTCGCAAAGCCCTTCACCGAACATCACGCCGATGCAGGTCGTATCGCGCGGTCCGAACGATCAATTGACGATCATCGGGCCGATCGTTGGACTGATCTCCGGCGGCGTTCAGATCGAGGGCGGACAGGGCGTCGGATACTTCAACGTTTACATCAATTCGCAGACGCAAATCACCGGCCCCAAGCCGTTCGTCGGCGAGTATATCGAAGCCAGCGGTACGGGCACCGGATCGCTGAACGCGACGACCGTCGCGCAGATCTTCGCGATCTCGGGTCCGGTCGTCGCCCTAAAGACCGGCGGCTTCCAAATCGAAGCCGGCGCGGGCTTGGGCTACATGAATGTGTGGACCAGCCAAAACACCGTCTATTGGGGCGCTAAACCGTACGTCGGTGAAGTCGTTCAAGTCTACGGCAACGGTCAGATGGGAAATTATCTGAACGCGATCGGCGTACAGCAGATCTCCGGCAGCAGTCCCACACCGTCGCCGACTGGCAGCCCGAGCGGCGTAAACGTCACCGGCCCGATCGTCGCGCTCAGAAGCGGCGGCTTTCAAATGCAGGGTCCGCGCGGCATCGGTTATGTGAACGTGTACGTCAATCAGAACACGCGCATCGTCGGTCCGCAGCCGTATGTCGGTGAGACCGTCGACGTGAACGGCGACTGGGGTCCCGGCGGCACGATCGACGCGCAAACGGTAACGCAAGTCACCGGATCGCCGCAACCGAGCTCGACGCCGCAGCCGACGTCGACGCCGCAGCCGACGCCTACCCCGAATGGTAATTTCACGCCGCCGCCGGTGACGGGCTTTATGCCCTCGACCTGGGCGAAGATCAGCGCGTTCCAAGTCTTCGACGAAACGAGCAACGGATACATCACGCGCGCGCAAGCATCCGCGGACGGTTACCGTTACAACGCGGTTTGGGGTTCGCGCTGGAACATCGGTACGGCCTGGAACGACAGCAACCCGGTGAATGAAACCGCGTACTATAATACGCTCGAAACCGACGAAAGCTCGACCGGATGGGGTGCCATCGGTCATCCGCTCTCGTGGTGGCAAGCCAATCATCCGGATTGGGTGCTGTATGCATGCGACTCGAACAATAATCCCACGAACATCCCGGCATGGATTCCCGGCTTGAACAACGTTCCGCTCGACGTGCACAATCCGCAAGTCATCGCGTACCAGATCGCTTCGATGGCCGCGTATGCGCATCAAATCGGTTACCACGCGCTGGCGATCGACGAAGCGGTCTTCTGGCAAGCCGATGAAGGCTTCACCGGCGGCTACGGATGCGGCATCTATCAGAACGGCCAATTCGTTCGCCGCTACACCGGGACGTACGATCCGAATTGGGCTTCCGACGTGGTCGCATGGGTGCAACTCGCGCACCATATTCTGACGACCGATCCGGTCATCTCGCAGTATCACCTCAAGATGGTCGTCAACCACCCGGCCGACCAGCTCACCTCCAACGAAACGACGCTGCTCGCGAACGTCGATGCGGTGCTCGACGAGACCGGTTACAGCGACTACGGCAACTACAAGACCGGCTCGGCCGCGACGTTCACGATGACGACGGACTGGGTTAAGTACGCGCAGGACCACGGCACCGCCGTCCTGATGAACGACAACTGGGGCAACGTTCAGGTCGGAACGCCGCAGCTCGAGTACTCGGTCGCCACCTATCTGATGGGCAACGAGCAGGGCGAGTCGCTCTTCGCCTCACCCGGAAGCGGGTACGGGCTCGAACAGTACCACCAGCAGTATACGGCGCCCGTAGGCGCGCCGTGCGGCGAGTACTACAGCGCCCACGACGGGAACAACCCGAGCATCTACTACCGCCGCTTTGCGAACGCCATCGTCGTCGTGAACGGGGGATCGGGCTCGAACAACGAGGTGGCATACCTGCCGAGCGGGCACATGTACACGGACCTCTTCGGACGGGGGGTCTCCAACCCGCTGACCATCGCGTCCAACGACGGCTACGTGCTGATGACCCCGAACGGGTGCAACTAGCGGCGGGGCTTCAAAGGGGGTAGCCAGCCCGGCCCGGACCCGCTATACTCGTAACCGTTTTCGAAATCCAGGCCTTCGAGCTTGGTAGTGGCGCGCGTCGGGCGCGCCACTTCGCTAGGGTCACACGGACGACCGATGTGGCCGCAACCACCTAGTGAAAGGACAATTTGTGGCTACCAAGACCAAGCGCGCCGTCAAAGACCGGCGGCCCAAGCGCAAACCCTGTAATTTCTGCGCCGAAAAAGCCCTCGACATCAACTACAAGGATGTCGGCCGGCTCAAGAAGTTCGTCTCCGAGCGCGGCAAGATTCTGCCCCGGCGTATCTCGGGTAACTGTGCCAAGCATCAGCGGATGCTGACGATCGCGGTCAAACGCGCGCGCGTTATCGCCTTCCTGCCCTTCGTCACGGAGTAGGCGCCCGCGTGAAAGTGATTCTGCTCACCGACGTCAAGGCGCTCGGCAAGAAGGGCGCGATCGTCGAGGTCGCCGAGGGATACGGACGCAACTTCCTGCTGCCCCGCAAACTCGCGACCGAAGCCAGCAAGGGCGCGCTGACCATGCTCGACGAGCAAAAGAAGGCGCATGCCAAGCGCGAGGCCGCGCAATTGGTCGAAACCCAGGAACTGGCAAAGCTCCTCGAGAGCAAGCCGGTGGCGGTTCGTGCCAAGGCCGGCGGAAACGGCAAGCTCTTCGGGGCGGTGACCAATGCCGACATCGCCGACGCAATCACGCAAGTTTTCTCCATCGCCGTGGACAAACACAAGATCGACGTGAAAAATTCGATCAAAGCGCTCGGCACGTACCCGATCGAGATTCGGCTGGGCAAGAACGTCGTGGCCAAAACGACCGTGAACGTGGTGGCCGCGTAGGCGCGCGCCCATGGCGACGGCCGAAAATCGATACGTCGCGCGTTTTCGCCGCAAATTTACGAGTGAAGACGAGACGATCCGCTACGTCTCGGCGCTCTACGACGTTCTAGCAGGCACCATCGGCGCGGACAAACTCGTGCTGCGCGCGGGCAAGATGAACGCGCTCAGGATGATGCGTTCCGAAGCCTTAGCCGATCGCGTCTGCGCGCTCGCGCGCCTGGTCTTCGAAGACCCCACGCTCGAACGCGTCAGCGGCCGCGCGAACACGCGCCGCGTCATCAGCGAGATCGAAGAACGGCTGGCCGATCTGATCGCGCAGAAGAACGTCGAAGACTCGATCGAGCAGAAGATCAACTCCAAGATGATCTCGCGGCATCAGGAGTATCTCAAGGACCTCAAGCTCGAGGCGCTGCGCGAGGACTCCGGGCCTGAAACGCCGGCGACCCAGAAGAAGCTCGAGGAACTGGATCAGCTCAGCGCGCGCGGCCTTGCTGCGTCGGCGCTCCAACTGCTGCGCCCGCAGTCGCTCAAGGAAGTCGTCGGGCAAGAGACCGCCATCCGTTCGCTGCTCTCGAAGATCTCGTCGCCCTATCCGCAGCACGTCATTCTCTACGGCCCCCCCGGCGTCGGCAAGACGACCGTGGCGCGCCTGGTACTCGAAGTGGCAAAAGCCCGCGCGTACACGCCTTTCAAGAAGGACGCGCCGTTCGTTGAAGCCAGCGGAACGACGCTGCGGTGGGATCCGCGCGAGACCACCAACCCGCTCCTGGGAAGCGTTCACGATCCGATCTACCAAGGCAGCCGCCGCGAGTTCGCCGAGAGCGGCATCCCGGAGCCCAAACTGGGCTTGGTGACGCGCGCGCACGGCGGCGTGCTCTTTATCGACGAGATCGGCGAGATGGATCCGCTGCTCCAGACGCGGCTGCTCAAAGTGCTGGAAGACAAGAGGGTCACGTTCGAGTCCTCGTATTACGATGAGAGCTCCCCGCACGTTCCCGCCTACATCAAGCAGCTCTTCAGCAAAGGCGCGCCGGCCGATTTCATCCTCATCGGTGCGACCACGCGCGAACCCGAAGACATCGATCCCGCGATCCGCTCGCGTGCCGCCGCGGTCTATTTCGAGCCGCTCACGCAGCATCAAATCGTTTCGATCGTCAACGGCGCGGTTCGGCGCTTGGGCGCGAAGGCCGCGCGCGGCGTCGCTGCGCTGATTGCTTCTTACACTATCGAAGGCCGCAAGGCCGTGCAGATCGTCGCCGACGCCTACGGACACGCCCTGTACCGCTTGCACGGGTCCAAAGCGGCGCTCGACTCCGGCACGGCGGTGACCATCGGCGAACAAGACGTCGCGGACGTCGTGCAGTCCGGGCGGCTGGTGCAGCATACGCTCGTAAAGGCGCGGCCGGTTCGCGAGGTCGGCAAGACGTTCGGTTTGGGAGTGCTGCATTATCTGGGCAGCATCATCGAAATAGAAGCGGTCGCATTTTCCGCGGCTGCGCCCGGCAAAGGCGGCGTTCGCTTCAACGATGCCGCCGGCTCGATGGCAAAGGACAGCGTCTTTAACGCCGCCGCCGTGTTGCGCGCCGTCACCGGATTGGATACCGCCAACTACGATCTGCACATCAACGTCATCGGCGGAGGCAATATCGACGGTCCGTCGGCGGGGCTTGCGATCTTTCTGGCTCTCTATTCGGCGCTGACGAAAACGCCGTTGCCGCAAGATATCGCGATAACGGGCGAGCTCTCGATTCAAGGCATGGTTCGTCCCGTCGGCGGCATCGTCGAGAAACTGTATGCGGCCCGGCAAGCCGGCATGCGCGCGATCCTTCTTCCGAAGGAGAATTTGCGCGAAGTCGACCGATCGCTGGCAGGAATCGACGTGATTCCAATCTCGTCGGTCCGCCAGGCGTTAAAAGCTTTGGCTCTCCACAAGAAATCCACAAGGCGGGCGGTGCGCACGCGGCGCAGTACTTCCGCTCGCCCATGAGCATTGCGAACCTCGCCGCCATCGACCGCATTCCTCCGCAGAATCTCGAGGCGGAGATGGCGCTCATCGGTTCGGTCCTCGTGGACCGCGAGATCATGGGCGTCGTCAGCGAGATCGTCCGTCCCGACGATTTCTACGCCCACGTGCATGAGTCGATCTTTGCCGTGCTGCAGCATCTGTACGATCGCGGCGAACCGCTGGACAAGATCACTGTCGCCGAAGAGCTGAAACGGCGCGGCGAGCTCGACAACGTCGGCGGCCTTTCGTACTTGTCGTCGCTGATGGATACGGTGCAGACGGCGGCGTCTGCCGCGTATTACGCGAAGCTGGTTCGCGAAAAGTCCGTGCTGCGCGGCTTGATCCATGCCGGAACGCGCATCACGCAGCTCGGTTACGAGCGTGAAGAAGACGTCGACGGCGCGCTGGATCAAAGCGAGCAGATGGTGTACGAGCTGGGTAACCGCCAGCTGCGCGGCGACTTCACGCCGGTCAGCCGGCTTCTCAAGCCCGCGTTCGAGCACATCGACATGCTCTTTCACAACCGGGGCGGCCGCACCGGGCTCACGGCGGGTTTCCACGACATCGACGAGATGACGACGGGCTTTCAGCCTGGTAATTTCATCATCGTCGCGGCACGACCGGGTATGGGCAAGACGTCCTTCGCGCTCAATATGGCGGTCGCGGCCGCGCGCGAGGAGAGCGCGCCGATCGCGTTCTTCTCGCTCGAAATGTCGAACGACGAACTGGTCCAGCGCCTGATCTGCGCCGAAGCGCAGATCAGCATGCACGACATGCGCCGCGGGCACATCAAAAACGAGCATTGGGAGCGCATCTCCGATGCGATGGGCGAGCTGAACGAGCTCTCCATCTACCTCGACGACGCCGGCGGCCTCTCCGTTTCGGAGATTCGCAGCCGCTGCCGCCGCCTCAAATCCGGCTTCGGCCTCTCGGCGGTATTCGTCGACTATCTGCAGTTGCTGCGCCCGAACGTGCTGAGCAGGAACGCCAACCGGAACGAAGAGCTTTCGGAAATTTGCCGTACGCTCAAGATGACGGCCAAGGACTTGGAAGTCCCAATCATTGCGCTCGCGCAGCTGAACCGCGGCGTCGAGACCCGCGCCGACAAACGCCCCATGCTCAGCGACTTGCGCGATTCGGGCAGTTTGGAACAAGAATCCGACATGGTCGCCTTCCTGTTTCGCGAAGGCTACTACAGCAACGACGTCTCCGAGCCCGATTTGACCGAGTTCATCATCGCCAAACACCGAAACGGCCCGACGGGCACCGTGAAATTGCGGTTCGTTCGCGAGTACACGCTGTTCCGCCCGTACGCAGATCCATCGCACTATCCGCATCCATGACGCTTCGCATCACGCACCTGAATCTTGGAGTGAGCGATCTGGAGGAGACCGAGCGCTTCTACCGCGATGCTTTGGAGTTGCCGGTCGAACGGCGCGGCCCCGATCTGTGCGTTCGGTGGGACGAACTCACCGTCGTCTTTACGGAGAATCCGCCGTCGGCGCGCGGCAAGTTCCATATCGGCTTTCGCGTCGAGAGCGCCTCGGAAGTCGACGCGTGGGCCAAGCGCCTTCGCGGACGCAACGTACGCGTCATCGGCGAGCCGATCTCACAGGACGGCGAGCGCCGGTTTTACTTCCTGGACCCCGATCAGTACGAGCTCGAGATCTACAGCGAGGGGTGAGCTTACCCCAGCGACTCCATCAGCTGCGACCACTGCTCGCGGCTCAGGCGCAGGTCTTCCTCGCGCAGTTGCGCGAGCGGGCGCGCCGGCAGGTGCTCGCGCGCGCAGAGATCGCGGGCTGCGGTGTCCACGAACAGCAATCCCGTAACCAATTCGCCGCGATTGCGCGCCTCGTGCATCGTGCGCAGCGCCCCGATGCGGTCGGTCGGATCGTAATCGACGTCCAACTTGCGCAGCAGCACGCGGTTTCCGTCCTCGAAGACGATCTCTTTGACCGTCCCAGGCTCGTAATCGGCGACGATCTCCTTGGCGCCGATGATAAAATCGGGCGCGTGAAGCACGGCATGGTGCTCTTTGACGTATCCGTAGCTCTTGGTCGATCCTTCGTGATCGTTGAACGTCACGCACGGGCTGATGACGTCGAGGACCGCGATTCCCCGATGCGAAAAGGCGGCTTGGAGCAGCGGAATCAACTGCTTGCCGTCGCCCGAGAACGATCGGGCGACGAACGTCGCGCCCAGCTCGACGGCCAGCCCGCAGACGTCGATGGTCTCGAATTCGTTGACCTGACCTTTTTTCAGCACGGAGCCGCGGTCTGCGGTCGCCGAGAATTGGCCTTTGGTCAAGCCGTAACAGCCGTTGTCTTCGATGATGTACGTGCAGTCCACGTTCCGGCGGATCATGTGGCAGTACTGCCCCAGCCCGATGCTCGCGGTGTCGCCGTCCCCGCTCACGCCCAGCACCATGAGCTCCCGGTTGGCCAGCTTCGCGCCGGTCGCAAGTGATGGCATGCGCCCGTGCACGCCGTTGAATCCGTGAGCGCGATCGACGAAATATGCGGGCGTCTTTGACGAGCAGCCGATGCCGCTCATCTTGGCGAGCTTGTACGGGTCGACACCGTAGTCGTACAGCGCTTTGATCAGATGATTGGTGATCGAATTATGGCCGCAGCCGGCGCAAAGCGTGCTTGCCGCACCCTTATAGACGTCGCGGGTCAGGCCCAGGCGGTTGACCGGGGCGCTCGGGGTCTCCGTGCTCATACCAAGATACCTTGCAGTTCCTCGACGATGACCGATGCATCGATCGGTACGCCGTTGTAGTGGCGGATGGAATGAAGGCGCGGCACGAGATCGGCGGCGATCTCGCTGCGCAACAGACCGAAGAGTTGGCCGTCGCGATTCTGTTCGACGACGTAGACGCGCTCGTGGCGTTCCACGAACTGCGCCACAGACGCGGAAAACGGCAGTGCGCGAACGCGAAGATAATCGGTTTCTATCCCGCCCGCGCGCAGCGTGTCGCGCGCCTCGACTATCGCATGATGCGTCGTGCCGTAGGCGAGAATTCCTATCGCGCGTCCTTCGTCTTCTACAAGCGGTGCCGGCACGAAGGCGCGCGCCGTCTCGTGCTTGCGCACGAGGCGATCGAGGTTTGATTGAAAGACGCCGGGCTGCTCGGAGTATTTGGCCTCCTCGTCGTGTCCGGAGCCGCGGGTGAAGAAACCCGCAGACGGGTGCTGCGTGCCGGGCAGCGTGCGATACGGAATGCCGTCACCGTCGACGTCGCGGTAGCGGCCCCACGAACGGAGCTGCTCGAGCGCGGCGGCATCGAGCACTTTGCCCCTGTCGAACGGCTTTTCCGGATATGCCAGGGGCGGCGTCATCCAAAGGTTCATGCCGAGATCGAGATCGCTCAGCACGAACACCGGCGTTTGAAATCGATCCGCGAGATCGAAGGCCGCCATCGAGAACTCGTACGCTTCTGCAACGGTGCCCGGCAAGAGCACGATGTGCTTGGTGTCGCCGTGCGAAAGGGTGTACGCGAAGCTGATGTCGCCCTGCAGCGTGCGCGTCGGTAAACCGGTCGACGGCCCGGCGCGCTGAACGTCGAAGATCACACCGGGCAACTCGGCGTAATAGCCGAGTCCGGCGAATTCCGCCATCAGCGAAAGCCCCGGCCCCGACGTCGAGGTCATGGCGCGAGCACCCGCCCATGTTGCGCCGAACACCATTCCGATCGCGGCGAGCTCGTCTTCCGCCTGCACGATCGCGGCTTTGCGCTCGCCGGTTTCGGGATCCGTGCGATAGCGATCGCAATAGGCGATGAACGACTCGCAAAGCGACGACGAGGGCGTGATCGGATACCACGCCGCTACCGTGCATCCGCCCATGACGCATCCCAAAGCCGCACCGCTGTTGCCGTCGAGCAGCAGCAGACCATCGGTTTTCCCGCTCATCGGCTCGAGGCGGTAGCCGTCGCTCTTGGTGAGGTTTGCGGAAGCGAATTCCATCCCCAGCAGCACGGCTTCCATGTTGGCATCGACGGCTTTGGGCTTGCGTTTGAACTGCGCGCGAAGCGCGTCGCGCACGGTCTCGGCCTGAATGCCCAGCAGCCACGCAACGACGCCCACGTAGATCATATTCGTCAAATACTTGCGGATCGTACCGTCCGAGATGTGTTCTTTCGCCAGTTTCGCAAACGGCACGGCGTAGTACGTAACGTCTGCGCGCGCGGTTTCGCCGGTGACCGCATAGGCCGCTTCGTGCACGATCGCGCCGCCGGATTTTACCGCGCGCACGTCGTCGTGCCACGTCGCCGGGTTCAACGCCACCAGCACGTCGATGTCGCGGCTGCGGCATTGATAGCCGTGGGTAGATACGCGCACGTCGAACCACGTCGGGAGGCCTTCGATATTGGATGGGAAGACGTTTTTCGGTGCCACCGGGATGCCCATCCGGAAAATGGCGTTGGTCAGCACGAGATTGGCCGATTGGCTTCCGGAGCCGTTGACGGTCGCCGCCCGTATCGTTAGGTCGTTGACGATGCTCACGTCGAACGTTTTCTTTCTGCCGTCAACTTAGGCCCCCCGGCCCGGCTTGCTCTGCGCCGATACCCTGTTCTTTGTAGGAGCGCGAGAGCTTCACGTACTCGTCCGCGCTGATCTCGATCCACGTCGCCGCCTCCCCCGCGATCGGCTTTTTCACCGCCGCCGGTGAACCCGCCGCCAAGACCCCCGGCGGAATCTGCATCCGCTCGCCGACTACGCTCCCCGCGGCAACCAGCGAACCTTCGCCGACGACGGCGCCGCCCAAGACGACCGCGTTGCTGCCGATCAACGCATGGCGCATGATGCGGCAGTCTTCCATGACGGCGCAGTGGCCGACGGTCACGTCATCCTCGACGACGGTCGTGCCATGCTCGCTCACGTGCAATACCGCGTTGTCCTGAATCGACGTTCGGGCACCGACGCGAATGGGCCCATTGTCGCCCCGCAGCACGGCACCGAACCAGATGCTCGATTCGGCGCCTACCTCGACGTCTCCGATCAAGACGGCCGTCGGCGCGATAAAGGCGCTGGGATGCACTTTCGGTGCGCGTCCCCGGTACTCAATGAACATGCAAAACCTCCGCCGAAGCCGCTTTTTGATGCACCGTCACCAGACCCCGCTGCGGGGAGTGAAAGCCACGCCGCACCCAAAACCGGACGATCCGCAGTACACCGCGGTCAATTACGAGTACGCCGGCCGCACCGGACACATTCACGAAGTCGTCACCATCGGCGGGCGCGAGCTCGCGAAGGTGGGATTTAGCGACCGTAAGATAGTATACTATTTACTCGAGGATCTCGAGTTGGATGCGTCCGCAAAACGCGGCACGTTTCACGACACGGAAACGTAAGGCTCAGCCTTACGGCGTTTTAACGCGCCGTTTACGCCCGAAAAGGAGCCTTCCCTCGCTCGCGCTGCGAATCAAGGCAGCAAATGAGCATGGGTGTCGTCGCAGCGTATCTCGCTGTGGCGCTTGCGTTTGCAGTGCTGATCCGTATGCATCTCACGCAGCTGGCAAACCAGCGGCAGATGCAGGCGCTGCTGGACGATTACCATCGCGCGCAGTCGGCATCGCGCGAAACGGAAAGCCGCTTGCGGCTGCTGCTCTCACAAGTTCCCGCAATGTTGTGGACGGTCGACCGCGATCTGCGCGTCACGTCGCTTGCGGGCGCGGGTTTGGATCAGCTGCGGGTCAACGAAGCCCAAGCAATGGGTGCCGACATCGGTGCGCTGATCGACGGTGACGAGCATCGCACCGCGTCCTTGGCCGCGCTACGCCGCGCTGTCGAGGGTGAGACCGTCCGGTTCGAATCGCATCAAAGCGGACGGTGGCTGCAAAGCGACGTCGAGCCGCTTCGCAACGACACGGGGGACGTGGTCGGCGCCGTTGCGGTGATGCTCGACGTTACCGAGATCCGCGAACACGCCGAACGTTTCGCCCGTTTGGCGCGTCAGGACGCGCTCACGGGCCTGCCCAACCGGCTGGCGCTCAACGAGCGGCTTCCCGGAATGCTCGAACATGCGGTCGAGAACGAAGAGTCGCTGGCCGTCCTCTTCGTCGACGTCGACCGGTTCAAGACCATCAACGACACGCTGGGGCACCGCACTGGTGACGTGCTGCTCAAAGACGTCGCCGGCCGCCTGCAAACGGTGCTCAACGCGCGCGCGACGATCTTCCGTCCCGGCGGCGACGAGTTCGTCGTCGTGGTGCAGGGCATCAAGCACAAACGCAGCGTCGCCTCGGCGGCGATGGACGTTCTCAACGCGTTTTGCGAACCGTTCACCATCAACGGACGCGAGTTGTTCGTGACCGCGAGCGTGGGCACGAGCATCTTTCCGCAAAACGCTGAGACTCCCGACGAACTCATCGCGTTCGCCGATTCTGCGATGTACCGGGCCAAAGAGGCCGGACGCAACAATGCCAAGTTCTACGACGGTACCATGCACGCGCACGTGCTCGAACGCATGGGGCTCGAGCAGGATCTGCGGCAGGCGCTGGTCCGCAACGAGCTGCGCATGGTATACCAGCCCGTCGTCGATGTCGCCTCGCGGCGCATCGTCGCCGCCGAAGCGCTGCTGCGCTGGCATCATCCGCTGCTGGGTGAACTGCTCCCCCAAGCGTTCATCCCTATCGCAGAGGAAACGGGGATCATCGTCGATCTCGGCCGATGGGTCTTGCAGCAGGCATGCACGACCGCCGCGCAGGTCCGCGCCCGCTGCTCGCCCGATTTCCGCATTGCGGTCAACCTTTCTCCGCGCGACTTCTACGAGAACGAATTTTGCGCTGCGCTCGAAACGACGCTTTCCGAGGCCGGCCTGCCTGCCGCAGCCGTTGACTTGGAAGTCACCGAAAGCGTGATGCTCAACGAACTGGCGCTCAATACGCTCGCGCGTATCGACGCGCTGGGCGTCAAGGTCGTCGTGGACGATTTCGGCACCGGCTACAGCTCGCTTCAATACATCAAGAAGCTGCCAGTGAGCGCAATTAAGATCGACAAGGGATTCATCGACGACGTCACGCGCGATCCGTACGATCAAGGCATCGTTCGGGCCATTCTCGCACTGGGCCAAACCCTCTCGCTGCGCGTCATTGCCGAGGGCATCGAGTCCGAAGCGCAGTGGGAGTTCGTGCGCTCGCTGCGCTGCGACCACGCCCAAGGGTATTTCTTCCACCGCCCGATCGCTGCGGACGAGCTGCTCCGAACGATTGCGGAGGTCAATCAGGAGAACGCGGTGGTTCCTCCTGGGCGCGTCATTCCGATCAACCGTTCGAAAACGGCCGGAGCACAGTAACGCCGCCGAAACGGCATACCGCCGTGAAGCGGCCGCCGGCGCGCGCAGTTTCGATGCGCGGTAGAATCACGCGCTGCACGTGCTCGTTGGGCCATTGCGGGTCGACGACGAGATATCCCCGGAAGGTCGCCGCCGACTCGTCCAGGTTCGTCGAGTTCGGGTAGGCCAGCGCGACGTGCGCAAACCATTCGTCGTGCGTCATCAGCGGAGCATCTTTCGGCACGCACGAAAACGCTCGCTCGAGGTCGGCAGCGCGAACCGAAGTTTGCGGCCGCAGATAGTGCGCGGGATGCATCGGATTGAACGCGGCCAGCACGATGACGCAGACGGCGAGGGCCGTCCACCACCAGCGGAGAGCGAGCCGATCGGCGCCGCGTGCGACCAGTTTGCACAGCACCCATGCGGCCGCCAAGAGCAGCCACGGCGCCCACAACAACGAGTAGTGAAATCCCATGCGCCACACGATTGGGTCGCTGGCGAGCAAGACGCCGGCAAGGCCCGGTAAGCCCAGCAGCGTCCACCGCGTAAAGAGCGGCAAGAACGCCAGCGGCGCGAACGCCTCGAGCAGATACGTGAGCCGTCCGACGGTTCCAATGGCTGCAAAAACGGCGATCGGATGCACGAACACGGCAAGAACCGCTTGCGCGGGGCCGTGGGCAAACGAATACGTGTAAAAGTGCGAGGGCTGCCAGTGTCCGACGCGCGGAATGACCGCATACGAATACACGGCGAGCGATACGCTCGCGATCGCGGCCAAGCCCGCGCCGGCAACGGTCAACCGTTCGCGTTCGATCGGCGAACCGGCCAGCAAACCGTTCT
>DASRDE010000169.1:0-5528 GCA_035652755.1 Vulcanimicrobiaceae bacterium
GTTTGCGCCCGAGATTCGCTTGATGCGCGAGAGGGGCCGGCGTTCGACCTCGCCGTACTGCGCGAAATCGATTTTGGGCCACGGCGCGAGCGCAAACCCCGTGCCCGGCGCGCCGCCGCGATCGCCGTCTTGCAGCGAACGCTTCACGAACTGCTGAACGTCCTCGCGCGTCACGCGGCCGTTCGGTCCGGTCGGCGCGACGCGGTGCAAATCCACGCCGAGTTCGCGCGCGAAACGCCGTATCGACGGACTGGCGTGCACGACGCCGTTGCTCGCGGGAGCGCCCGCATCCGCGACCGAGACGCGCGATTCGGGCGGCGGTGCGATTTGCGCGCTCGACGCGTCGCGCGTTTGCGGCTTGGGCTCGCTCGGCGCGGGGCGATGTTGCTGCTGCGCAGGTGCGGACTGAGTGCCCGAGTCGGCCGTCAGCGTTGCTATCGGCGTGCCTTTCGAGACTTTGTCGCCCGGACGCACCTTTACGTCCCCGATGATTCCCGCCGCGGAGGACGGCACTTCCATCGTCGCCTTCTCGGACTCGAGCGTAATGAGCGGTGCGTCCTTTTCGATGCGGTCGCCCGGTTTGATCAGCACTTCGATCACCGGCACGTCCTTAAAATCGCCGATGTCCGGAACGAGCAGCTCGATGGTTTGTGCGTCGCCGCGAGCGGGGGCGGCGGCCGGCTTGTCAGCGGCGGCCGGCTGCGCGGCGGGCTTGTCAGCGGCGGCCGGCTGCTCGGCGAGCGTGAGAATCACGCTGCCCTGCGAGACTTTGTCTCCGACGTTGACCTTGATCGATTCGACCGTGCCCTCTTGCGGCGAAGGCACTTCCATCGTCGCCTTCTCCGACTCGAGCGCGATGAGTGAGTCGTTCTTGGCCACGCGATCGCCCGGCTTGACGAGCACTTCGATGACGGGAACGTCCTTAAAATCGCCGATGTCGGGCACCCGGATCTCGGCTGCGCTCATACGGTCACCGGATTGACTTTTTCGGGATCGATTTCATACTTGGCAAGTGCACTCGCGACGATCGTGCGTTCTAAGCGCCCTTCGTCGGCTAGCGCCTTGAGCGCTGCGACTGCCACATAGCGCCGGTCGACTTCGAAGAACGCGCGCAGCTTGCTTCGCAGGTCGCTGCGCCCGAAGCCGTCCGTTCCCAAGCTCACGTAACGCCGGTTGACGTACGGGCGAATCTGGTCGGCGAAGGTGCGGATGTAATCGGTGGAAGCCACCACCGGCCCTTCACGCCCGTCCAGAGACTCTTCGACGTAGCTGCGTCGCGGCGTCTCTTGCGGATGCAGCAGATTCCAGCGTTCGGTGTCGATCCCGTTGCGGCGCAGTTCGTTGAAGCTCGTTGCGCTCCAGACGTCCGCCGCAACGCCGAAATCGTCGCGCAGCAAATCGGCTGCGGCTTCGACCTCGCGCAGGATCGCGCCGCATCCCATGAGCTGAACGCGCGGCGCCTTGGCAGCGGCCTCCTTCGCCTCGCGCAACAGATAGAGCCCGCGGAGGATGCCGCTTTGGGCGCCGGCCGGCATTTCGGGGTGGTGGTAGTTCTCGTTGAGCAGCGTGATGTAATAATAGACGTCTTCCTGGTCGGCAAGCATGCGCCGCAGTCCGTCTTGAACGATCACGGCGACTTCGTAGCCGTACGTCGGGTCGTACGAGACGCAGTTGGGGATGAACGAGGCGAAGACTTGACTGTGGCCGTCTTCGTGCTGCAGACCTTCTCCGTTCAGCGTCGTGCGCCCCGACGTTCCGCCCAGCAGAAATCCGCGGGTACGCGAATCGGCCGCAGCCCATGCGAGATCGCCAACGCGCTGAAAGCCGAACATCGAATAGAAGATGTAGAACGGCACCATCGGCACGTTGTGCACCGAATATGACGTGCCGGCCGCGATCCAGGACGAGATCGCGCCGGCTTCGTTGATGCCTTCTTGCAGAATCTGTCCTTGTTTGTCCTCGCGGTACCACATGAGCTGCTCGGCGTCTTGCGGATGGTACAACTGTCCGACCGACGAGTAGATGCCCAGCTGGCGGAACAGACCTTCCATGCCGAAGGTTCGCGATTCGTCCGCGACGATGGGAACCAGGCGCGGCCCGAGGGTCTTGTCTTTGATAAGCTGCGAGAAGACGCGCACGAACGCCATCGTGGTCGAGAATTCGCGTTCGCCGCTGCTCTTGAGGTGAGGCTCGAACGCCGAGATCTCCGGCACTTGCAGCGAGACCGAGCGCTGGCGGCGCGTCGGCACGTATCCGCGCCGCTCCACCAGGGCGCGAAGATACTGCATTTCCGGGCTGTTCTCGTCGGGCTTGGCGAACGGCAGCTTTTCGACTTCCGCGTCGGGTATCGGCAGATGGAACCGATCGCGGAACGCGCGCATCGATTCGACCTTCATTTTTTTTGCCTGGTGCGCGATGTTCTGCGCCTCGCCCGACTCGCCCATGCCGTAGCCCTTGATCGTCTTGGCGAGTATGACCGTGGGTTGACCGCGGTGTTCGAACGCGGCTTTATACGCCGCGTAAACCTTGCGCGGATCGTGGCCCCCGCGCGCGAGCGCCCAGATGTCGTCGTCGCTCATATGTGCGACCATCTCGGCGGTCTCCGGATAGCGGCCGAAGAATTGATCGCGCACGAAGCGGCCGTCGCGCGATTTGAACGTCTGATAATCGCCGTCGACGCACTCGTTCATCAGCTGCACGAGCCGTCCCGTGCGATCGCGTTCGAGCAGTGCATCCCAGCTGCTGCCCCAGATGACCTTAATGACGTTCCAGCCGGCGCCTTTAAAGACGGTCTCGAGCTCTTGGATGATCTTGCCGTTCCCGCGCACCGGCCCGTCGAGGCGCTGCAGATTGCAGTTGACCACCCAGATCAGATTGTCCACGCGTTCGCGTCCGGCCAGCGAAATGGCGCCCAGCGATTCGGGCTCGTCGGTCTCGCCGTCGCCCAGGAACGCCCACACTTTGCGGTCTTGGGCGTCGATGATTCCGCGGTCGTGCATGTAGCGCATGAAGTGTGCCTGGTAGATCGACATGATCGGGCCCAGGCCCATCGACACGGTCGGGAATTGCCAGAAGTCGGGCATCAGCCACGGGTGCGGATACGACGAGAGCCCCTTGCCGTCGACTTCGCGGCGGAAGTTTTCCAGCTGCTCCTCGTTCAGCCGCCCTTCGATGAATGCGCGCGCATAAAAACCGGGCGCCGAGTGACCTTGCAAGAAGACGAGATCGCCGCCGAAATTTTCCGTCTGCGCACGGAAGAAATGATTGTAGCCGACGTCGTAAAGCGTGGCGGCCGAAGCAAAACTGGCGACGTGGCCGCCCAGCTCCGATGACGTTTTATTTGCGCGCGCGACCATCGCCATCGCGTTCCAGCGCACGTAGTGGCGGATGCGCGTCTCGAGTTCGTCGTTGCCCGGAAACGGCGGCTGTTCGGAAGCCGGAATGGTGTTGATGTACGGCGTCGAGAGCCCGAGCGAGACGTGTGCGCCGCCGCGCTGCGCGGCCTCGACGATCGAGCCGATGAGTTCGGTGGCGCGTGCGCGCCCTTCGTGTTCGAGGACGCCTTGAATCGCCTCGACCCATTCGCGCGTCTCTTGAGGATCCGGCGCCGGTGAGAGGTTGCGCGCCGCCTCGGCGGCCGCTTCGGCTAGCGTGGTCATGGGGGCTCCTTCGGGAGCACCATCCATTCCCTTGCAAATGGACTGGTCCAATTCGAGGTCTGGCGCAGTCCGCGACTGCCCGGCCTGGGTAAACCGGCGCGCCTGCGCGGTCGATGACCTTTTGTATGCCCGTAGCCATCGTTGCCGACTCCACCTGCGATTTGAGCCCCGCGCAGGCCGCCTCCATGTTCGTCGATTTGGTGCCCATCTACGTGCGCTTCGGCGCGCAGCAATACCGCGATGGTGCGGACATCAGCGTGGACGACTTCTATCGCCGGTTGGATCCCAAAGCCGATCTTCCGACCACCGAACCGCCGCAGCGGGAAACGTTCGAGCACCTGTTTCAAAAGCACGTCGCGACCGGACGCGACGTCGTCTGCATCACGCTCTCGTCCAAACTTTCGAAGACGTTCGAGATCGCGACGCAAGCCGCCGCGCAATACGGCTCCAAGGTGCGGATCGTCGACAGCAAGACGATCTCGGGCGGCGGCGGTTTGCTGGTGTCGGGTGCCGCGCGCATGGCGCGCGCCGGCAACGACGCGCAAGCAATCTGTGCCGCACTTACGCGATGGATCGGCAGTCAGCGCGGATACGCCGTCTATCCCGACCTCAAGTTCATGGCCAAGAGCGGGCGCATCAACAAAGCGCAGCTCGTGCTCGGTACGGTCATGCAGATGGTTCCCGTCACCCGCATTACGCCCGAGGGCTCAATCGAAAGTGAGACGACGGTCAAGTCCTGGGACCAAGCCAAGGAGATGCTGGCCAGCATCGCGTTCCGCCGCCTGGAGCGCCCGGCCAACTCGCGCGTGTTCATTACGCACGCCGACGCGCCGGCCGACGCGCAGCGCGTGGCGGATCAGCTGCGCGAAAAGCTTTCGGCGCCGCTCAAAGAACTGGCGATCCATACCGCCGGCGCGACGATCGGAGCCAACGTGGGTCCGGGGTCGTTGGGGATTTTCTTGCTCGAGGACGCCGCTTAAGCGCTTTGGGCGCGAAGGTCTTCCCGTAAAAAGACCGCCACTGCCGCGAGAACCAGCACGCCGCCGGCTGCGGTCATCGCGCTGACCGGCTCGCGGAATACCAGCAAGGCCAGCACGGCGGCGACGACCGGTTCTACCAGCGTGCTGAACGCAACGGCGTTCGCGGAGAACCATCGCAAAGCGGCGTTCATCGCCGTGTGCCCCAGCAGTTGCGAAATCAGCGCCATCGCGGCGATGCCGCCCCATGCCACGCCGTCGGCAAGCGCAGGCGGCCGTTGACGCGTTGCAATTGAAGCGGCAATAAGGACGAGCGCGGCATAGGCGTACGTGTGCGTGACGATGCCCCGTGTTCCGAACGACGCCGGTACAGTACGGATCATCAGGAAATACGCGGCTATTGCGATTGCGCCGCACACAGCCAGCAGATCGCCCAGAAGGGCATGGCCCGGCACGGGTGCGCGAGCGGCGTGCGAGGCAGCGACCAAGGCAACGCCCGCACCGCCGGCCGCCATCGCGATCCACGCGCGGCCCGAAAGAGGGCGGCGCCGCACGGCCTGATCGTAGAGCGCGGTCCAAACGGGCGTCGTTGCGACCAGAAGCGTCGATGCCGCGACGCTCGTATACTGCAGCGACCAAATCCACGTGCCGAAGTGCGCCGCGAGCGCCACGCCCGCCGCTGCGAGCGTCAGGTGGCGTGCCGGCGGATTGAGCGGTCTTATCGCCGCGATCGCGAGCAGGATCGCCGCGGCAATACTCAGCCTGGCTGCCGCTACGGCCAGCGGCGGCGCCCCCGAAAGCGCAAAGCGCGCGAAGATCGCGGCGGCACCGACGGCGAGTTGCGCGGTTCCCAAGACCAAGTAGCGTTGTGGATGCACGGCCGGCAGGGAAT
>DASRDE010000170.1:0-6524 GCA_035652755.1 Vulcanimicrobiaceae bacterium
CGGCCAACGCGGTTGCATGGGCGTACGTTGCCGGATGGGTCGCGGCGGCCGTCGCGGGAATGGCCATTGCGCTTTTGGTCAGCCGGATCGTCCACGGCGACGTGCCCGACGTGCGCGCGGCGCTGCGAGGCGCGCTCTGGAACCTGCCCGGAGCGATCGGTATCGGGATTGCCGCGATGCTCGGTTTTCTGCTGGTCGGCGCTCCGGCATTGGCGCTGCGGGCCGGCTATCTGCGCTTCGGCGCGGGTCCCCTGACGACGTTTCTTACGGCGATCGATGCCGCCGTGCTCGTCGCCGCTGCGCTGCTCGCGTACGTAACCTACCACTTGGCCCAAACTGCACTGGCGATCGAAGATCTCGGCGCGGGCGAAGCCCTCGCGAAAACGATCGCGCGCGTCGCTGCCCCCGGATCGCTCAAACGCGTCGCCGCCGCCTCGCTCGCATTCCTGGTTACCTATGCGGGCATCGTCTTTGCCTGGGCGTGGACGTACGCCGGTTTGTGGAACTGGACCCACCAGGCAGCGCCGGCGGTGCTCGCCTCGACGCTCGTTGCCGCGGCCTTGGTGCCGGTGCTGCAGGTGTTCGTGACGATGTTTTACTTCGATTTGCGCATACGGCGCGAGGCATACGATCTCGAGGCAAGCTTGACGGCGATGGAAGCGGCGCACGTGTGACGCAGGCCGGCGTGCCTGCCAGCGGGATGCTGCGCCCGCTCTCCCTGGGCGAAACACTCGACCGCGCGGTGACGCTCGTGGTGCGCCACGCCCGAAGTTTCGCGTTGACGGGGCTCGTGTACGTCTTGCCTCTGGCGGTCATGCAGTACTTCATTCGCAAGACCACGGCCGGAAGCTACCAGCAGTTGCTCGCCCAGATTCAGGGACATCCGAGCAATCCTGATCTCGCCGCGTTTCCGTGGGGATGGTTTGCGGCGCTCATCGCCTTCTCGTCCGTTTTTGTGCCGTTCGTGGTAACTGCCTATGCGGCGGCGGTCGCCGCGCTCTACAGCGGCCGCGCTCCCGACTGGCGCCCCGCGTATCTTCCGGGGCTGCGCAAAGCGGGATCGATACTGCTCGCCGAGGTGATCTGCGGAGCGATCCTGGTAGGCGCCGTGATGGCCGGTTCATTCGCCCTGGTGATATCCACCAGCATCGTCATTCTCATCGCGCGCTTTGCAGCGCCCATTGGGATCGTGCTTGGCATTATCGCCGCGCTTGCGATGATTGCATTTGCGCTTTTTGTCGGAGCGGTGTATCTGGCACTGTGGTTCGCCGTCCTGGCGATCGCGCTCGAAGACACCGGCGTAACGGCCGCATTCTCGCGAGGCTTCGCTCGCATCTTCGCGCGGGGCGAGTTCGGGCGAGCCCTTCTGATGTGCCTGTCCTTTTTTGCGATCTACCTGATGAACTTCATGCTCAGCGCCGGGGTGTCGATGCTGCTGTTAACGTCTGCGAAGCTGCAGCCGCTCGACGTCGTCCTGCAGGGTGTGCTGCAACTCTTCTTTTTGGCGCTCTTCGCCACGCTGCTGGGCGTGTATTATTTCGACGTTCGCGTGCGCCGCGAAGGTTTGGACATTCAGCGCCAGCTCGAAGAGTTGGACGCCGCCGCGCGCGCGTGAGCGGCCCGCTTGCGCCCTTCGGCCTTGTACGGCCGCCGATCGATCCGCAGCGCCTAGCAACGCGAATCCTGTCGGAGAGGCGTTTTTCCGAACGCGTGACGCGTCCGGTTGCGCACACATGGTGGGACACGCTGTGGTCGTGGCTGGCGGACCGCTGGCATCAGTTGATGGATGCGTTCGCGCGCAGCGTGCACGTCAGCCGCGGCGTGACGGCCGCCGCCGGGGATCTGATACTGGTTGCGATCGCGATTTTGGTAATTGCGGTAGCCGCACGCCTGCTGATGCAGATCAATCGCGATTACGGCTCGCGCACCGGCGCCCAGCCGATCGCGCCCCGCTATGCGGCGCGCGATCTCTACGCACAAGCGATTGCGGCGGCAGCGCAGCGCCGTTACCGCCAAGCGATCGCGCTCGTGTTCCGCGCGACCCTTGCTTCGCTGGACATGCGTCATGCGCTGGACGACGTTCCGAGCCGCACGGTCAACGAGTGCCGGCGCGACGTTCGCGCGCGGGCTCCGCGTTTCGCGCCCGCGTTCGACGGAATTGCTCGGCTCTTTACCGCCGTCGCGTATGCGAACGCCGAGCCCGGTGAAACGGAGTGGCTGCAGGCGCGCGAGGCGTACGACGCCACAATCGGGCGCGGCGGCGATGAAACGTAAGATCCCGGCCGACGCGATACTTCTTGCGGCCGGCCTTGCGCTGCTTGCGATCCTGACGCTGCTGCGCGCGTCGATCCAAGAGCCGCCGGCGTCAGTTCCGTCGACGTATGATACCGGGCGCGCAGGGTACGCGGCGCTCTACGATCTGCTCGCACAGGAGGGCGTGCGCGTCCGCCGCTTCGAGTTGCCGGCCGGCGAGCTGCCCGAACGCGGTACCGCGCTTGCCGTAGCGGGCGACGACGGCATAAGCGGCGTAGCGCGCACCTCAAAATCACTCCAAGCGCTCGACGCGTGGGTGCGTGCAGGAAATACGCTGTACGTCCTGGGCACGGTCGATTCGCAGGCCGCACGCATACTGGGCGTTCCGCCCGTGCATCCGATCGCCGAGCGCGGCGCCGCGTTCACCGCGTGTGCTTTCGCTCCCGCGCTGCAGCATCTGGCCGTCAAAGGTGACTTCGCCCACGGTGTGCGCGCAGAATGCCGGAACGGCCGACTTGCAGTGTTGGCCGCCGGGCCGGACGCGCCCGGCGAGGCGATCGCGCGCGGGCGGGGCATGGTTGTCTTTATCGCCACTTCGACGCCGTTCGATAACTGGCACCTGACACGCGCGGCGAACGCGCGCGCCGCGTACGCGCTCTTCGGCCCGGCCAAGACGCTGGCGTTCGACGAGCGCATCTACGGGTACGCGGCGGGCAGAACGTTCTGGCAAGTATTACCGCCGCCGGTTCACGCCGCTATCTGGATCGCGATTGCCGCGCTGCTCCTTGCGCTGGCGGGGGCGAACATCCCGTTTGCGCCCCCCTACGCGCGTCCGTACGCGGGCGAACGCGATTCGCGCAGCTACATCGACTCGATCGCGAATTTGCTGCGCCGCGCGCACGCGCATCGAGACGTCGTCTCCCGGTTGAGCGCCGCGGGCGAAGTACTCCTGCGGCGGGCACCGAACGACGACGCGAGCCGGGCGCTGCTGCAGCGCGGCCGCGCGCTCCGCGCGCTTTCCGATCCCTCGCCTGCCGACGTCATTGCGGCCGGCCGATGGTACGCAGCGGTTCGAAAGGAATTTGGATGCTGAGCGTGCGCGCGAAAGACGTGGCCGGCCGGATACGCGGCGCGATGGAAGGCATCGTGGTCGGTGCCGATGCCACCGTGTTCGGTTTGCTCGTCGCGCTTTTTGCCGGCGGTCACGCACTGATCGAAGGCGTGCCGGGAACGGGAAAAACGCTCGCGGTGCGCGCGCTTGCCGCACTCGTCGGCGCGCGGTACCGCCGGATCCAGTTCACGCCCGATCTGCTGCCGGCCGACGTCGTCGGCACGACCGTGTTCAACCCGCAGACGGCACAGTTCTCTCTGCACGCCGGTCCCATCTTCACCAACGTGCTGCTTGCCGACGAGATCAACCGCACGCCGCCCAAGACGCAATCGGCGCTGCTCGAAGCCATGGAAGAAGGCCGCGTCACCATCGACGGAGCTCCGCTCGCGCTGCCCGCGCCGTTTTTCGTCTGTGCGACGCAGAACCCGGTCGAGTACGAGGGAACCTACCCGCTTCCGGAAGCCCAAGTCGATCGCTTCTTGGTCAAACTCGATGCCGGATACCCCGAAGCGGAGGCGGAACTCGAGCTGCTCGCCCGCGTCGCTGCCGGTTTCGACGCACGAAGCGTCGATTCGACGACGCTGGCGGCGGTCACGACGCCGGACGAGTTGCTGCAGGCGCAGCGCGAGGTTCGCGCCGTGCTCGTCGCGCCGGCGGTGCAGCGCTACCTCTACGAGATTGTTGCCGCAACGCGATCGCACCGGCAGCTGACCCTTGGCGCGAGTCCCCGCGCGGGCGTGGCGCTGCTGCTTGCGGCGCAGGCGGCCGCGGCCATCGACGGACGCGGCTTCGCGACGCCCGACGATGTAAAAGAAGTCGCGCCGCTGGTCATTCCGCACCGCTTGATCGTCGCGCCGCAGGCAGAGATCGACGGCGTACGCGGCAGCTCGGTGGTCGCGGAGATCTTGCAAAGCGTTGCCGTCCCGCGTGATTTGGCTTAATTCGCGCGCGTACTGGGCCTTGGCTGCGATCGCGCTGCTCTTTGCGGCAGCCGGCGCCGCGGCGGTCCTGGTACCGTTTGCGTATGCCGCAGCGGTTGGCTTCGCGGTGTGGACGATCGCCGATGCAGTGTTGGGTCCTCGCGCCGCCGGCCTGAGGATTGCGCGATCGGAGAGTGCGCCGTTTGCACTGCGCCATCGGTCGTCGCTCGACTACGACGTCGCCAACACCGGGCCTATGCCCGTCGACGCGGGAATCATCGAGGCGCCGTGCGATCTGCTGCACTACGGCGCCGATGAAGCGATCGCGCGCCTTTCCGCGCGCAGCCGGATGCGCATCTCCCGTCCGGTCACACCCGTCGCTCGCGGCAGCGCTCAGCTGCGAACGATGTACGTGTGGTTCGAACATCCGCTCGGTGCGCTGCGCCGGCGGATTCGCATCGTGCAGCCGCAGGAGATTCGGGTCTATCCCGATCTCTCCGCGGTCGAACGCTACGGAACGCTGCACGCGCGCAACCGGCTGATCGAAGCGGGGCTGAGGCGGATGCGGCTGCGCGGTGCGGGCACCGAAGTGGAAAGCGTCCGCGATTACGCGCCGGGCGATCCGTTCCGGGCGATCAATTGGAAAGCAACGGCGCGTCGCGGGCGCCTGATGTCCGCGCAGTACGAGGTCGAGCGCAGCCAGAACGTCATCGTCCTGCTCGACGCGGGGCGGCTCATGACCGCGCGCGTCGGAGATCAGCGCAAGTTCGACTATGCCGTCACCGCCGCGCTTTCGGTATCCGCGATTGCCGCGCTCGCCAACGACAAGATCGGCGTGGTCGCCTTTGCGGCGGATATTCTACGGGCCTACGCGCCGCGCGCCGGCGGCCGCTCCTCGGCGCGCATTGCGGCCGAGCTGTACGATCTCGAGCCGCGGTTTGAGGAGACGGACTACGAACGAGGCTTTGCGTTCGCGCGTACCCACGTGAACAAGCGCAGCCTGATCGTGTTCTTCACCGATATGGTCGACCCGGTCGCGCAGAGCACGGTCTTGGCCCAGATCGGCAGCCTCGCGCGGCGCAACGTCGTGGTGTGCGCCTTCATGAACGACGCGGCAATCGATCGCGCGATCGACGCCGAGCCGTCGACGCTTTCGGCCGTCTACGCGACGGGCGTAGCACTCGAACTGCGCGACGAGCGCCGCAGCGCCGCCGCGGTGCTCGCGCGGATGGGCGTGCGCGTCATCGACGTGCCCGCGCCGCAGCTCACGACCGCACTCATCGATCAGTACCTGCGGATCAAGCAGCGGGGCTTGCTGTAGCCGCTTCTCGCCGTCCGGCAAAACAGAAATACAGCAGGAGCACAGCGCCTGTCACGATGCCGACACCCGCACGCACAGAGATCGGAAAGCGCAGCGGCGAGAAGAAGCCTTCGATGATGCCGGCAACGCACAGCATGGCCGCGACGCCGGCGATAAGGATTCCGGCGCGCGCCGCGTTGCGCACGATCGATTCGCGGCGCGTCAGCCGTCCGGGGAAGAGAACGCCGGCCGCAATCAGCAAGCCCGCGCCCCCCGCAATTTGTATCGCGGTCAGTTCGATGAAGCCGTGGGGCGCGACCGTCGCCCAAAAATCCGGGCCGAAGCCGGCGCGCTGGTAGAGCGCTCCGAGCGCTCCGAGCATCAGCGCGTTAAAAACGATCAGGTAAATCGTTCCCGCGCCGAGCGTTACGATTCCCGCGGCAAACGCCAGCACTGCAACGCGAACGTTGTTGGTGATGATCGCGCTCGACATCGCGGCCGACGCCGACGGATCGAACGCGAAATTCGAATTGTGCAGGCTTTTGGTGATATGAGAAGGCACGATCCATTCGGGCAGCATCGCGTACGCGTCGGCCGGATGCACCTGCACGACGGCGTACGCCACGCAGGCCCAGACGACCGTCAAGGCCGCGCACGCGCCGACGTACGCAAACGATCGGCGCACTTCAGACGGAAACGTCGTCGTGAAAAAACGGCGAACGCGCGACCACCCGGCTTCGACGGAGGCGCCATACACTTGGGCATGCGCGCGCGCGACCAGCCGGTTGAGATACAGCAGCAGCTGCGGATCGTACCCGTGTCCTTGCGCGTACGCGAGATCGGAGGTGACCCAACGGTAGAGACGCCCCAGTTCGAAGAGCTCCGGCGCATCCAGGCGCCGTAGTCCACGCCGCGACGAACGCTGCAGCAGCAGATCGAG
>DASRDE010000171.1:0-16414 GCA_035652755.1 Vulcanimicrobiaceae bacterium
CTGGCCTGGCAGCAGTGGCTAGGCCAACAGGTCATGCAGGCGCATCACCTGCCGACGCAGCTCGGTGCCGAAACGTTTACGTCGGCGGGCGCGCACTGGGTACCTCAAGAGTGGGCTTTCAGCTTGGCCGTCGCCTCGACGCTGCCGAAAGGACACTTCGGTCTGCTCGCAGTTGCAGCCACGCTGGCAGCGGCTTTTGCGTTGCTGCTGACGGCATTCCGATCGTACCGCCGCGGTGCATCGACCTTTGCCATCGCACTCACCACGATCTTCGCGGGGTTTGCGATGCTGCAGTCCTTCGGAGTGCGCGCGCAGGTCTTCGGCTGGCTCGCGCTCGCGCTCGTGCTGCTGTTACTCGACCTCGAAACGCCCTTCGTGTTTTTGGCCATTCCCATCGTCGCGCTCTGGGCGAACGTGCATGCAAGTGCGCTCGTCGCTCCGGCGATCGTGGGCGCGTGGGCGCTGGGTACGTGGATTGAGGATCGCGCCTGGACCGAACGCGTGGAGCGCAACTTCGTCCTGACCTTCGGGTGCGCGCTGGCCGTCTTCATGACGCCGCTGCTCTGGAAACTTCCGGTCTATGCAGTCGGTCTGGAAACCAGTTCGATCCGCCACGCGATTTCGGAGTGGCAACCGTCGGACATCTTCTTTGCCGCGTTCAGCGGCGGCGTGCTTCCGCTCATCGCGATCTGCGCGTACTTCGGCATCGCCGCGCCGCGCGAGCGCTGGCGGGACGGCATGCAGTTTGCACTCGTCTGCGTCATGGCGTTCGCAGCCGTTCGTCATCTGCCGCTCGCGGCGCTGGTACTCGCTCCGATGGCAGCCCAACGCCTCACGACGGCGATACCGGCCCAAGCGCGGCTCAACGCGATTCTGCACGAGCGCTTCAGCGAAGGCCTCGTCTTTGCGGCCAGCGCGCTTTCCGTCGTCCTGATCGTGGTGAGTTTGACGAAAGTGCCGGCGATTGCGGGGGTGGCTCTGCCGCGCAACGCTGTTTCTGCGCTTAGCAAATCGTCGGGAATGCACAACTTGTACTGCGAGGATTTCGCCTGGTGCAGCCTGGCGCTGGGCCATGCGAACTTGCGCACGTTCGTGGATGGACGGTGCGATCCGTTTCCGCCGCGCGTGTGGGAAGATTATCTCGCGGTCGAACGCGTCTCGCCGCGTTGGAGCGGCGTGCTCGATCGCTACTCGGTCGATTCCGTGCTGGTCAAGGACGGGCGGCCGCTGGCGCAGGCGCTGGCGTTACGGCCCGGCTGGCGCGTGTTTTACCGCGACGCGAAGTACGAGATCTTCGTCCGCGACGGCCTGCGAACCGCGAGCCGCTAAAAAAAGCAGCAGCGCCAGACCGATCCACGTCGGCGCTTTGGCAAGCCACCAAATCGCGCCCGTTCCGCTCCAATGCGCCGCGACGTACTGCGTCCAGGAATGCTGCGCGAGAACTGCGCCCGCGTTCATTGCGGCATGGGCCGGCGCAACCCCGGGACCAAAACGCGCTGCGGCGATCACTAGGAGCGCGCCGAGCGCCGCACCGGCCATGCCCGTTCGAAGCGCGATTGGTGCCGATGCGTTTGCGAACCACGCAACGAACGCCGCGGCGGCCGCGCCGAACGGCAGTATGAGCAGCGGCTGATTCAAGCAAATTGCCCAGGGAATCCCGACGAGCAGCGCGGCGGCTAGAGCTGCCGGCTTACGGCGATCCGATAGCGTTGTACAGAGCAGCAGTGCCGCCGGAACGGCTGCCAAGATCTCGGTGTAGTGAACGAAAACGCCGCCGAAGACCGCGAACGCGGGCGGAACGATCGCCGCCCAGGCGAGATCCCCGCGTCTGATCCAGGCGCCGGCAGCAACGATGCCCAGCACGCACATTGCTCCATACCAGACGTTGCCCAACGCGAGCGCCGCGCGATCGCTCGCTCCGAGCGCATGCGCGGCCCACGTTGCACCATATTGCGACGTGCGTCCGATCTCGGAAGCTGCGTGCGCGGGCAGGACCGTTGTAAAGTACTGCAGGGCGTGCGGCACGCCGCCTGCGGCGACGTCGAGCAGCGCCAGCGCGCATCCGGTCAGCAACAGCTTTGCCCGTATCGGTTTGACGAACACGAAGGTACACAGCAGCGCGGGCGCGCCGGCGTGCGGCACGAGCGCACACACTGCGGCGGCGATCGCCGCGCTCATCCAGCGCTGCTCGCGCAGCGCCATCGCAAAACTCGCCAGTGCCGCTATCTCAATCGCGGCGAGCTGGCCGTAAGGCAGCACGATCGCGCCCATACCAAGTGCGAGAAGCGCCAGGATGCCGGCTGAAGGACGCGCGGTCAGCTTGGAGATTGCGCGCACTGCGAGGATCAACGCAAAGACGACCGCGCCCGCCCAAACGACACACGCCGCGCCGTATGGGAGCAGCGACAACACGGCAAACGCGGCGAGGACATACGCCGGAAACGGCGCTGGGACGGTAACGCCTTGCGGCGCTGTATAGAAGCCAGCCTGCGCCGGGGCATGCTCGCACGCGGTCAGTGCAGCGGCGGCATACGGGTCGGCATGGTGCGCGACGGCCGAACCGGCGCAATAGAAGGCGCGAAAGTCGCCGAAGAGTTGATTGCCGCGCGCTGCGAGTACGCCTTGCCAAAGCGCAAATGCTACGAAGAGCGCGGCGGCGATCGCCGTGCTCTTGGAGATCCTAGGCACCGATGCGCCCGCGCTTCTCCTCGCCGGCTGCGCTCTGCGCGGAAGCATACTGCGGGCCCAAATTGCCGAGCATCTTGACCAAGCCCGACGAGTCCGGACGAACGCGCCGCACGCGATAAGCGTACTCGGCCGCGCTGCGCATATCGCCTTCGTCGAAGGCCGTCTGCGCGAGCCGTTCCAAAACGATGATGTACCGGTCTTCCAGCAGCTGCGCTTGCGAGACGAACCACGGTTCGGGCGCATCGCCGTCGAGCAATCTGCCGACGTAGAGCTCTTCCGCCGCACGGTAGTGCACCGCCGCTTCCTGCAGATCGCCGCGATCGAAGGCGGCGTCGCCGTCCGCCCCGTGCGCGGTAAACCGCCGGACGTCGGCGACGACGTTCGTCAAATTCAGCGAGACGTCGGGGTCCGCTTTGAAGTACAGATCGACGCAAGCGTATCCGACCTGCGCCGCAATCGCCTTACGGATGTTGCTGCAGGCGGTTCGAACGCTTTGCGCGGCGAGTTGCCGGTCGGCGTCGGGCCAGAAGACGGATGCGAGTTCCGCACGCGTCGCCGTCCCTGCGGGTTTGAGGAGCAGATATTTGATGAACTGCTGATCGCGCCGGCGGATCCAGGAGATCTCCTGGTTGTCGATCTGCGCGCTGAAGCGCCCGAACATGCGAACGACCAGCGGCGAGAGCCGCGCGCTGGGTGCGAGACGCACGCGGCCGCGGAGCTGGCGGATCGGCCGCAGCGGCCTGTACGAATCGTCCTCGGCGACGACGAAGAGGCCTTGCATCTCGAGCTGGTGCAGGCGGTGCTGGTCGTCCACGTTCGCACCGGCGATCAGGCTGCGCACGAGCGCGCGATCTTCTTCGGGTGCGCGCTCCAGCTCGGCGGCGATGAATTCCGTAAACAGCTGGCCATAGCGGCTGCGCCAGTGTTCGTACGCGTCGCTGAGCGAATGGCCGTCCTCGGCCGCCGCGCGAACTGCGCCGCTCACGACGATGGACCAGCCGTCGCTCTCCTCGAGCAGGCGGCCGAGTTCGACGTGCGTGCTCGGGACGCCGCAGGTTTCCGCGAGCAGCTCCGCTTCGGCGGCATCGAACGCCATGCGGCGGTGATCGCAGAGCACGGCCAACCCGCGAGCAATCCACGTCTTTGCGTCGATGGCTTCGCGCGAGCGTGACGAAAAGATGAAGGTCAGGTGCTCGGGCGCGTCCTCGATCAGCCGGCGCAGTTGCGCGATCGTTTCGGGCGTGCCGTTGTCGACGTCGTCGACCGCCAGTTCCGTCGGCTCGAAGACCAGCGAGCGCAGCGCCATGAGCAGGTCGTCGTAGGACGGCGGGACGCGCGGAAGCGCAAACGCCTGCGCAATGGCCTCATGCAGCGCCGAGGGCGAGCAGTTGGGCGGAAGCGCGCAATACGCGGCGTCGACCGTGCTGTTGGGAAGATATTTGAGCAGCAGCGTCGTCTTGCCCGAACCCGCCGGCGCCACGAGCAGCCGCAACGGCACCGCAATGTGCGTCGCCAGCCACCGTTCCAAACGCGAACGGCGCACGGTCGAAGGAGCCAATCGGGGCAGCGAGCGGGTGCGGATCATCAGTCTTTTGTACGTATCGGCGTTAACGCGCCGCTCCGTTAACGCTCGTTTTGCCTTGCAAATGCCGAGGATTGTTGCGATCTCGTAAAGGCGGAATGCCGGGCTGCTCTTTTTGAGGCCGCCTCGCCGGAACGTATTGCGTTAAGTTTGCGCTAATGCGGCCGGCGCGCGGGGGCCGGCGACCGCGAACTCAGCCTGCGCTCCGATACACCATATGAAGCATGCAGCAGCGCCTTTCGTACGTCGACGGTCTTCGCGCGATCGCCGTCCTCTCCGTCGTCATGGAGCACGTCGGAAGCTATATGTTCAAGGCCGGCACGATTCCGGGGCAGATCACCCGCTCCGGAATGCACGGGGTCGATCTCTTTTTCGTGATCTCCGGCTTCTGCCTGTCGTACCCCGTCATCGGACGAATGCACGAGCGCGGGAGTGCGCTCTTCGACGCAGTGAAATACTGCGCGCGCCGGGCCATCCGGATTCTGCCGCCCTACTACCTGGCGATCTGCATCCTGGCGGTGGGCTACGCGGCCACGGGCAGCGCACTGACCTGGCCCGATATCCTGCGCCAGTTCTTGCTGCTGGACGGCGGGCCGGCGGGACACACGCTCAACCCTTCGTTCTGGACCTTACCAATCGAATTCCGCTGGTATGCGGAGTTTCCGTTTCTGCTCGTTCTGTGGGTGAAGGCGCCGCGCGCGTTCTTTTTGCTGGCAGGCCTGCTCGTGCTCTCGGCCGCTACGAAATTGGCAAGCGACGACGTGCTGATTCTACCGGCGTTCATGCTCGGGATCGCCGCGGCCGCGCTGTTCGTTCGCGGGACGAACTGCACCGGCATCGCGCTGGCCGCCGCCGCCGCTTTCGCCGTCATCGGCGCGCTGCGGACCCCTGCAAACTGGCAGTACTGCATTCATCCCGCATGGCAGGCTGCGGCGTTTTGCTTCGCAGCGGGATGCGGATCCAGCCGCGCCGTGAGATCGGTCTTATCGGCTGCGCCGCTGACGTGGATCGGAACGGCTTCCTACAGCATCTACCTGATCCATTATCCGCTCGTGAACTACTTGGTACATCGGGGTGTCAATGCAGCCATCGCCGGAGTCGTCGCAATTGCAGCGGGCGCCGTATTCTGGCGAATTGCGGAGCGGCCGTTCACTGCGGATTCGCAGATTCGCCGCAACCTGCTGGATGCGGCCGAACGAACCTTGAGCAGAACGTTCGTCTTTCTGCAGATGCCCCGCTCGTTCGTTTTGGGCGGGCCGCTGCAAGCCGAGCCCGCAGCAGCCGTGTCGCTCGCCGCGCGTTCGGCGTCCGATGCCGCGCGCGCGGTATTGGCCGAGTCGCATGGCTAACCGCGTTCGCGCTCTCTGGGCAACTCCCGACGCTCGCGCGGCCACCTGCATCTGCGTGGTGCTCGGCGCAATTTACGCCGGGTTTTTCAACCGGTATGCGTTCGACGATTCGTACGTCGGCTACACGATCGCGCGCTCACTGCTGCAAGGCCACGGCTTCACGTTTAATCTGGTCGACCGCACCCTCAGCACGTCGGCGCCGCTCGCCCCGCCGCTGTACGCAGCCCTGGCGTGGCTCTTTCATTTGGACGTGGTCGCGGTTGCGCAAGGCGTCAGCGCAGTCGCCATGGCCGTCGTCGGGTTTGGAACGTATGCGCTCGTTCGCCGCCTGAGCGCCGTCCCGGGTGCGCTCTGCGCGAGCATCATCATGCTGTGCTCGCCCTTTACGCTGCTGCTCTGGTCCCACGAAACGCTGCTGTACATCGCCGCGAGTATTCTCGCGCTCAACGCCTGGGCATCAAACCGCCCTTACACGAGTGCGCTCGTTGCCGGACTTGCGACGCTGCTGCGCGGCGAGGCGCTGCTGATGCTGCCGTTCTTCTGGATCGCGCAATACCGGCGCGCAGGCTTTCGCTCCGCCGCGATCGCTGCGGTCATCTCGCTGCTGCCGTTCTTGGTATGGGCGGCGATCGCAACGCATCTCTTCGGAAGCTTCGCATCGCAAACGATTGCATCCAAGCGTCTGCAGCTGCTCTACCCGTCAACGCTCCCGTATCTGCTCGGCGCGGTCGAGTATACGATTTACACGTTTTCGTACGATCACTCGCGGGTGGCGTCGGGAATCGTAGCGTGCTGCATTGGTCTGGCGGCGTACGGTGCGGCGGCAAATCACCTGTTCGTGCGGCCGTATCGCGCCGCGCTGCTGTGGGCCGCGGCCACCACCGCACTCTACGCGTTGCTCGGCATGGAGTTCTATTTCTGGTTCCTGATTCAGTTCGGGGTCGCGCTCGCGGTATGCGCCGCGGCACTTTGGCCCAAAGCGATGCCGGCGATCCGCTCCAAGCCGGCTCTGACCGGAGCGCGCGCCGCAGCCGCGTGCGTCACGATCGCCACCGTGCTCTTTCTGGTGCTGGAGATGCGGCGCGGCATCGTTCGCGGCCAGTACTGGAGCGCGGCGGTGATGCCAGAAATTAAAGCGAACGCCTATAAGTCGCTGGGACTGTGGTTCGCGCGCCACGCTGCGCCGGGCGATCGCATCGCATATCCCGAGTTCGGACAAATTCGCTACTATTCGAACCGCGATCTGGTCGATTATCTGGGTCTGGTCAGCACCGGTGCAACCGCACAGCTCGCGCAGAACAATGCGATTTGGTCCTTCAAGCGCTATCGCCCGCAATGGGTCGTCGAAGACGCGACCTGGCACATCTTCGTCGATCCGCTCGAATACGATTGGTTCGAGGCCGCGTACGTCAAGACGGCGCAGCTCGTGTACCCGGCGGATCCCACGCGCAGCTCCTTTACGATCTACCGCTTGCGCGATTCCTCGCGAATTCCGCCGGCCGCGCTTCGCTCGCGCGACGTTCGCGTCTCGGCGCTCCGCGCCGGCGCAGATGGGCTGCGCATCGTCTTTACCACGCACTCGGCGCGTTTCGACGAAGCCGAAGTGCGCGCACGCGTGCCCGCCTCGTGCGGGCTCGTCGACGTCACCCTCGCGCGAGGATCGACGCCGATCGCTCACCGCAGCGAACGGCCGCACGGGCGGATCGAGCGTTTCTCGGTCGACGTGGGGCCGCAGCCGCCCGGATCGTTCGCGCTGACCGTGAGCGGCTGCGCGCTGCGGCCCGCGCCGCGCCTGCCGCTGCGCCGCAACATTCCACGCCTGCTGATCCCGCCGATCGAGACGGCGCCCGCACAAGCCGCGCTCGACTTGTACAGCCCGGACGGATAGCGCGCGGCGGCAACCGAAGGCAGAGGCGATGCCGCTGATCTTCGTGCCGACGCCTTTGGGAAATCTCGGCGACGTAACACTGCGCGCGCTGCAAACGCTGCGCGACTGCGAATTGCTCGTCGCCGAAGACTCGCGCGTCGCGCGCAAACTGCTCTCGGCACTCCACATTGGCGGAAAACCGATCCTCAGCTACCACGAGCACAACGCCGCCGTCGCCGCTCCCAAGATTCTGGATCGCGCGCAGAACGTGCTCGTGGCCGTCGTGACGGATGCGGGCACACCCGGCATCTCGGATCCGGGAACCGCCCTGGTTGCGTCGGCGCGGGAGCGAGGCATTCCGGTCGAAGTGCTTCCCGGCCCGACCGCGGCGATCGGCGCTGCCGTTCTCTCGGGCTTTTCGTTGCGGCGCTTCGTCTTCGAAGGCTTCGCGCCGCGCACGCAGAGCGCGCGCCGTCAAGCGCTTGCGCGCAGCTTTGCCCTGCAGATCCCGAGCATCTGGTACGAGTCTCCGGCCCGCATCACCGCGATGCTCGAAGACGTCGGGCACGTCGATCCGCAGGCACGCGTCTTTCTGCTTCGCGAGTACACCAAACGGTACGAGCAGCAGGTGCTCGGAACCGCGGAGCAGGTGGCGGCGGCACTCGAGCGGCCCGTCCGGGGCGAAATCGTGGTGGTCGTGGAGCCCCACGCGACGCCCGCCGGTGCCGTTTCGACCGGCGAAGGCGACTTGGATGCCGAGATCGACGCGCTGCTCGATGCCGGGCGCAGCGTTTCGGCGATCGCCAAGGCGCTCGCCGACCGCGGATTGGGCGAACGGCGCCATATCTACGCGCGCGCCGGCGACCGAAAACGCTCCCGAAGGGACCCATCCGCCGGGCAGCGATAGAGTTTAGCGAATGGAACGCGCGTTCTACGTCACCACGCCCATCTATTATATCAGCGGTAATCCGCACATCGGTCACGCGTACACGACCATCGTCGCGGACGTGCTCGCGCGCACCGCTCGCACGATGGGTCCGGCATTCTTTTTGACCGGCACCGACGAGCACGGTCAAAAAGTTGCCGACGCCGCGGCCGCGGCGGGCAAATCGCCGCAGCAGTGGTGCGACGATCTCATCGGTCGCTGGCAGGAACTGTTCGCGCTTTACGAAGTGGAATACGACGACTTTTTACGCACGACGCAAGAGCGGCACACACGCGTCGTCCAAGAAGTGTTCGAACGCCTGCGCGAGAGCGGCGACGTGTACCTGGGCAAGTACGAGGGCTGGTACTGCGTTCACGACGAGACGTTTTGGCTGGAGTCCAAGCTCGTCGACGGCAAATGCCCCACCTGCGGTCGGCCCGTGCAATGGCTTTCCGAAGACGATTGGTTCTTCAAGCTTTCCAAATATACCGATCGCCTCAAGCGCTACTATCTCGATCATCCGGATTGGGTGCGGCCGCAGCCGGTGTACAACGAAATGATGGCGCTGCTGGACGAAGGTCTGGACGATTTGAGCATCTCGCGTACGAACTTGGAATGGGGAATCCCCGTTCCGCGTGCGGCCGCGGGCGACGGCGGCGGCGTGATCTACGTCTGGTTCGACGCGCTGCTCAACTACATTTCGGCAATGGACTGGCCTTCGGGCGAACGCTTCAAAACGTTTTGGCCGGCAACCGTTCAACTGATCGGCAAGGAGATCGCGCGCTTTCACACGCTGATCTGGCCGGCGATTCTTTGGGGCATCGGCCAAGAAGCGCCGCGAACCGTTTTCGCGCACGGCTGGATTACGATCGAAGGGCAGAAGATCGGAAAGAGCCTGGGTAACGCCGTCGACCCGTTTGCGCTCGCCGAACGTTTCGGCGCGGACGCGATGCGCTATTTTCTGCTGCGCGAAGCGCATTTCGGCAGCGACTTTTCGTACTCCGAAGAGAAGATCGTCCAACGGTACAACAGCGACCTGGGCAACGATCTCGGCAACCTGCTCAAACGCACGCTCGCCATGCTCGAAAAGTACCGCAACGGCATCGTTCCCGCGCCCGCGGAAGAGCAGACGCACGCGGCGGCGTTCGGCCAGCGCTTCGCGGGCTTGCCGCAGCGGGTTCGCGGCCTCATTTTCGATCTGCAGTTCCGCGACGCGCTCGAAGCCGTCTGGGAGCTCGTCGCGGCGCTCAATCGCGAGATCGACGAACGCAAGCCGTGGGTGCTTCACAAAGAGGGACGCACGGCCGATTTGGACGGGCTGCTCTACGATCTGTGCGAGGGCTTGCGCTGGCTGGCGATGCTGCTCTCGCCGTTCATGCCTGCGCGGGCGGCAAGCATCTGGAAGCAGCTCGGCCTGCAGGAAAGCCTGGAAGCGGATTGGGATCGCGCCCTCGTGTGGGGCGGGCTGGCTCAGGGGACGCAGACCGCGCCCGGCGACGTGCTGTTTCCGAGGATCGAAGCCGCACCGGCGTGACCTCGCGCGTCCATCGCCGGAATCTCTACCTTGCACTGCGCATCGCCATGCTTGCGGGCGCGATTGCGATCGTCGCCCTGCGCGCTCCGCACCTCTTCCGGTCGCTTCACGCGCAAGATGCCGCCGCGCTCGGCGTTGCGTTCGTGATTCTTATCGCGCTGCTGCGGATCAACGTACCGCTGCTCTCGCTCTCGTACGTGCACCGCCGCACGATCGAACCCGGACGGCTCACGCTCGAGCTGCCCGTCCTGCTTGCCGTGTTCACAATGTATGGATGGATCGCCGCATCCGTGCTCGCGCTATGCGCGTACCCGGCCGCGATCCCCAGCGACGGACGATCGCATCTCCTGCGGCGCATCTTCGACGCCGGAACGGCCGCGATGCTTTGGATCGCGCTCGGTACGATCGCGCCGGCGGTGTTTTCGAACGGATTCTCGCTGTCTATCGCCGCGTTCGGACTATTTCTGGCGTTTTACACCGCCGGGATTTTCGGCTTCTTCTTCATCGTGTGGATGCCGCTTCGCGCCCTCTCCCAGCGGTACGTTTCCGTCGTGCGTCTGTGGCGCGCACTCACGCGGGATTCACGGCTGTTCGCCTACGCGCTGGTCACGATCTCTTGGGGCTACGTCTGTGCGGCGATTTGGTCGCGCGGCGGCGTCGCGCTCGGGCTGGCGTCGCTCTTGCCGCTGCTCGTGCTCGCCGGTGCGCTTCGGGCGCTCCACGCCAATCGGCTGGAACTGCACCGCATGCGCATCGCGCGCGACGCGGTGCAGGCGATGCTGCGCACTCGCGATCCGCTTCCGCAGATGCACTCGCTGCTTGCGAGCCTTCATACGCCGGCGGCGGAGGAGACGCTGCAAATTTATGCGGCGATCTCGCCGGTGGATCTCCATCTCTCCCCGCTCGCGACCGTCGGCCCGATTCCCGACTCCGAACAACTCGATCGCGTGCGCCGCGTTCTTGGCGAATTGCAGCGCAGCGCGCGCTCTTCCGCCTCACGCCGCACCGAGTTTTCGACCGTCAGCGCCTACGCAGCGCGCTCACCCGACGAACAACTGCTCGGCGCGCTGGTCGTTCATCGTCCGGCACGAACCGCTTCGATGCAGCCCGCGCGCCGCTTTCTGCAGGCGGCCGGCGAGCTCGCCCCCCTGGTCCGCGACTTTCGCTCGATTGCCGCAACGCAGAATGCGGCAAACCTCGATTCCCTCACCGGACTGCCCAACCGGCGCGCCATTATGACCGACCTGCGCGATCAAATCGAACGCCAAGGATCGGCCGCTCCGTGCGCTCTGCTGATCCTCGATCTCGATCACTTCAAGACGATCAACGATACGCAGGGCCATCAAGCCGGCGACCGCGCCCTGCGCTGCGTGGGCGAGATCATCGCGCGCCACGTGCGCGTGCACGATCGCCCCGGACGGATCGGCGGCGAAGAGTTCGTCGTGATGATGCCTGAAACGACGAGCGAGATGGCGCGCGCCGTCGGAGAACGGCTGCGCGAAGCGATTCAAAACAGCGCGCTTCGCTATGCCGACGGAAAGCCACTGACGGCGAGCATCGGCGTGGCCGTCGCGGGCTTGGGGGACACGGTCGACACGCTTCTGGCGCGCGCGGACCGCGCGCTCTACCAAGCCAAGCGCCAGGGGCGCAACCGCGTCATCGAGCTCGGCGCGTAACATGCTTGTCGACACGCACACCCACATCCACGATCCTGCGTTCGACGAAGATCGCGACGCAGTCGTCGAAAGAGCGCGCGCGGCGGGCGTGACGGACGCGGTTACGGTCGGGTGTACGCTTGAAGACTCCGCCCGTGCGCTTGCGTCCGCACAGCGGTACGGTCTGCGTGCCAGTGTCGGAATCCATCCGCACGAGGCCAAGGACGCACCGCCGGATTTGGAGGCAGCATTCGCGCCGCTGCTCGGCCAGCCGCAGGTCGTTGCCGTGGGCGAAACCGGCTTGGACTACTACTACGATCATTCGCCGCGGGCTTCGCAAGCGGAGGTGCTCCGGGCACATCTAAGCATTGCGCAGAAATGGCGCAAACCCGTGATCTTTCATCACCGGGACGCGTTCGACGACTTCTGTGCCGTGCTGCGCACGCACTGGACTGCGGATATGCGAGGCGTCGTGCATTGCTTTACCGGGGACGTCAATCAGGCGCGCGTTTACGTCGAAGAGTTCGGGCTGTATCTGGGCATCGGCGGAGTCGTCACCTTCAAAACGGCCGAAGCGCTCCGAGACGCGGTTGCATGGGCGGGCCTGGAACACCTCGTCCTGGAGACCGATGCGCCGTATTTGGCGCCCGTGCCGTATCGCGGACGGCGCAACGAGCCCGCATTTACCACCGCAACCGCGGATCGGGTCGCCGGGATCTTCGGAGTTTCACGCGAGGTCGTCGACGAGGTCACGACACACAACGCGCGCGAACTCTTCGCGCTCTCGCCAAAAAAGGCGCGCGTTCAGCCCGGCAAGTAGCTCTGATCGCGGATGACGGCGCTTTGCGGATCGAAGCGAATCCAGCGGTTGGTATAATCGCCGGCGGCCGAGCGAAACCGGGCGTCCCAGCGCGCTTGTTCGGGTCCCAGATACCGCTGCAGCAAACGCCGTGCACGCTCCGGTTCCCAAGGCAAGACCTCTGCGCGGCCGCGCATCCCGGCGTGATGCACGCGTCCCGACGAGACGTCGAAATCGACGATTTCGAGCGCGCAGCGCGGATCGGCGCGCACCCGTTTCCAGAACGAGTCCTTCTCGTTCGCGACGATCCACACCGCGCCGCGTTCATACAGAAACCAGACCGGCGAGACGCGCGGGCCGTCCGGGCACGCCGTAGCGAAGTGCGCGAAGAGCGGACGCTCGAGGATTTCGAGCAGGAGCGCCTGGCCCGCATGGCCGTAGCCGGCATCGACGATCTGCATGTTCCCGGACGTAAACCGCGGCTCGCGCGCGCTCCTTCGATCCTCGTTACCCGAGCGCGGTGCGAGGTACTTTGGCCGACTGCCAGTGGGCATCGAATCGCGATTGCAGTGCGCCGACGACGGCGCGCGATCGCGTACGGACGGCCCACTCCGTTTGGTCGCCGTCACAGTACGGCGAGGTGCAATTCGCAGAACCCGTCCAAGCAGTCTTCGCGTCGACGATCGCCGCTTTAGCGTCGCAGTTGCCCGCGCGTACCTGAACGCCCGCGTCCTGCAGACGCGCGAGCGCGCGCGCTTCCTTCGGGTTGCCGCGCAGCATGCGTGCGTCCACGATAAGCCGGCACCGGACCCCGCGCTGCGCCAAGCGCTTCAGCTTGCCGTACACGGGCCCGTTCCAGCTGAACGACTCGGTTTCCACGTCGACAGCGCGCGCGGTTGCGGCACCGTCCAGCATGCGGCCTTCGGCAGCGAGTGCTTCGGCCTTGCTCGTCCAGAAGTTGCGCAGCGCAGGATGGTGCCGTCCGCCGACGGCATCCGCGACGGCACGCGCAGCGCAGCGCGCACGGTCGCGAAGGACGATTTGATCGCCGTGCGCTGCGAAGTTCCGATCGTCCAAATAGACGGTGCCGTCGCAAAGGACCGCTTTAAGATGCGTGAGCTCGTGGACGCGAGCATCCGCGCCCGCACGGCGCAGCTCGCGTACGGTTCGCCGGTTGAGCTTGGCGAGCGCTCCGCGCGAGTCGTCGTGCGGTTTGGCCTCCAATCGGACGATCACGCGCGCACCGCGCTCGGCCGCCTCCTCGAGCGCGCGCAGCAGCGGCCCCGGAGCAAGCAGATAAGCGGACGCGACGATGGAATGCGCGCGGCCGACCGCCGAGAGGACGTCGCCGGGTCTTGCGAGCTGCAGCATGCGCCGCCGTCACGCTCCCGGGCAAGAACGGCTAGACTCCGAAGGGAAGCGTATTCCCAGGTATGACCTCGACCCAGACGCCCCCGCCCGCGGCCGACAAGGCCGCCTTCGTTCGCGAGATGTTCGCGCGCATCGCCCCTCGATACGACACCGCGAACCGGGTGATCAGCGCCGGGTTGGACGAGGGCTGGCGGCGGCGCGCGATCGCGCTGCTGCGCGCTCCGAAAGGCGGACGCATTCTCGATCTCTGCTGCGGCACGGGCGACGTCACGTTCCACCTTTTGCGAAGCGACCCCACGCTGAGCGTCGTGGGCGTCGATTTCTGCACGCCGATGCTCGAAGGCGCGAGATCGCGGGCGCCGCGGGAAGCGCGAGGGAATGCGGAGTTCGTCGAGGGCGACGTGATGCGGCTGCAGTTCGGCGACGCGGCGTTCGACGGTGCGATCATGGGCTTCTCGCTGCGCAACGTGGTCGACATCGACGGCGCGCTGCGCGAGATCCGGCGCGTTCTGCGGCCGGGTGCGCGGTTCGTCAACCTGGACATGAGCAGGGCCCCGAATCGCGCGTGGAAAGCCTGCTTCGATCTGTACTTCTATAAAATCGTGCCGCTCATCGGCGGCGCGATCTCGGGATCGAAAGCGGCGTACGAGTATCTGCCTAACTCGCTCACGCATCATCCGGATGCCGAACGCCTGCGCGAGCGTTTCGACCGCGCGGGGTTTACCGACACGGGCTTTATCAGGCTGATGGGCGGAGCGATTGCCGTGCATTACGGAGCGGCGCCGTGATCGAACCGATCGTCGACGGAGATTCGAGCCTGTACGCGCTGGTGGAAGATTTCTTCCACAACACGTTCACGACCGACAATCCGCTCATCACCGAAGCCATCCGCCGCATGCTCGCGGCGGGCGGCAAACGTTTGCGCCCGCGGATAACGCTGCTGGCCGCGCAGGCGAATGGTGCCGATCCGCGCGCGCATTTGGATCTAGCCGCGTACATGGAGCTGATTCACGTTGCCACGCTCATCCACGACGACGTCGTCGACAACGCCGCAACGCGACGCGGCGTCAACGCCACGGCCGTCGATTACGGCAACCGCATCAGCGTCCTGGCGGGCGACTATCTTTTCGCGTGGATTTTTAAAAACGTTACCGCGCAGTATCCGCATCCGGTGCCGCACGTGCTTTCGGCCACGCTGGCCGATATTTGCGACGGTGAAGTCCTGCAGTTGCGCGCCTTGGGCAATCTGGATCTGCCGCTCGCGTCGTACGTGGAGATCGTGATGAAAAAGACGGCCTCCCTCTTTGCGGCCTCGGCGGAATGCGGGGCCATCATGGGCGGAGGGCGCACCCGGCAGGTCAAGGCCCTGCGGGATTTCGGCCTCTATTACGGCATAGCGTTTCAGATGAAGGACGATTTGCTCGATGTGACCGCCGACGCGGGCTCGATCGGGAAACCCGTCGGCAACGATCTGCGGGAGCGCAAGATGACGATCCCGCTCATGCTGGCCCTTGCGCGCGGCGACGCCGCATTCCGCCGCACCGTCGAAGACTTTTATGCCGGAGAGGCAGCCGCCGGAACCCAAGAGATCATCGACGGCATCGACGCGCACGGCGGCCTGCGCGGCACCCGGGAACAAATCGCCCAGTACGCCGAACGCGCCGCGCTTTCGCTCGGGCCGGTCGAAAACGGTCCGGCAAAAGTTGAAATGCTCCGCTTGGCCGATGCGTTGCTGGAAAAGACAGAGGAGTAATTCATGACCATTCATCCACTGCTGGCACTGCTCACGCCGGAGATCATCGGCATCGTCGTCGTCGCCGCGGTGCTGCTGTTCGGCGCTGAGAAGTTGCCCAAGCTCGCGCGCAGCGCCGGCCAGGCCAAGAAAGAGTTTCTCATCGGACAGGCCGAGGCGGATGCCGCCGCCGACCGGGCCCGCGAACAGGCCCGTCTGCGCGAAGAGACGGCCAAAGCCGATCCGATGAGCTATACCGGCCAAGCCAATGCGAGCGGCACGGGCGAACCGATTCCGCCGCCGACCCCGGACAAGGGTACGCTGAGCGGCTGACCGCTCGCGCACACATGCTCTTGGAACGAACGCGGCGCTCCGCCTCCGACGGCGAGCCCACGTGGGATCAGAAGGAGATGAGTTTTACGGAGCACCTTCGGGAGCTCCGTAAGCGTCTGTTGATTGCCGTAGGAACGGTACTGGGTCTGGCCCTGGTGCTCTTTTGGCCCTCGCAGTTCGTCATACCGTGGCTGACCAACACGTATTTTAAAGGCGTGCAGCTGCATGCGTTCGGGCCGGCCGACGTGATCCTGGTCGAGTTCAAGTTTTCCATCTACGCCGCAATCGTCATCGGGTTGCCGGTGCTGCTCTATCAGCTGTGGATGTTCGTGGTGCCGGCCTTTCATCCGCGCACGCGGCATTTGGTGTACGCCTATGTCGGGCCGTCGTTCTTGCTCGCGCTTGCCGGCATCGCGTTCGCGCATTTTTTGGTGCTGCCGCGAGTGGTTGGGACGCTGATCGGCGTCACCAATCACGTCGCGACGCCGACGTTCGGAATCGAATCGACGCTCAATTTCATCCTGCTCGTGATGCTCGCGTTTTCGCTGATCTTCCAGACGCCGATCGTTATGATCGCGC
>DASRDE010000172.1:0-4857 GCA_035652755.1 Vulcanimicrobiaceae bacterium
GATGCGCCCGGGAGGCGTGCCCAGTTTAATCGGCACGTCGAAATGCATCGACGCCGTATCGAATGCTTGCAGCGTTCCGGCGTCGCCGTCAGCCAGCCACAGCGTTCTTCCGTCTTCCGTGAGCGCCATCGTGCCCGTGCCTTTATTCACCGAAAGCGTCGCAATTGCGCGTCCCTGCGCAGTATCGACGACGCTCAACGTTTGGTCGTCGGTGTTGAGCACGAAGAGCCGCTTGCGGTCCGGCGTCAGAGCGAGCGCGCGCGGTCCTTTCCCGACGGTGATTTCCGCCGCCGTAGCGTGCGTTTGCGGATCGATCGGCGTAATCGCGCTCGCCCATTCATCGGCGACGTACAGCGGGGCGGCGCCGCCCGAAATTCGCATGGGCACGACGGCGTGCGAAAGAGCTGCGCCGTTCGACGCAACCGCCGAAAAATCGACGTCATAGTATCCGGGCGCTTGCGACGAATCGGCGGCGACGACGGCGTCGATCCTCTGCTGCGCGCCGGGTTGGAGCGCGACGGTCCCGGTATCCGGCTGAACGCGAATGCCGCCGGGTGCTTGCGCGCGCCACGTGACGCTCGCGGGAGCGGCGTCTTGCGGCAGCGAGAGCGTCACCGAAACTGCTGCCGAGCCGCCGGCGCGCAGCGCAGTATTCGCAGCCGGCGCGCTCAGTGCAGCAAGCGATGCAGGCGGAAAGACGACCGGTGTTTCCCGGTACGACGGGGGTGCCGCAGCGCTATTCGCCGCCCAGCGGGTCGCGGCGCCCGAACCAACGTCGAAATGCACGTGCAGCGGACTGTTCTGCGGCAGATCGATCCATGATCGATCGTAGGCTTTCCCGTTTACGCGCACGTCCTGGATGTACGCGGCGTCGTCGGCTGCGGCCGGAGCATCGATCTCGATGCGCGGCTGACCGGGGACGTCGACGCTGACCCGCTTGAACAACGGCGTCGTCAGCGCGAATCCGCGCACCGCGGGGTTCACCGGGAACAGACCGATCGCAGACCAGACGTACCATGCGCTCATCGTTCCAAGGTCGTCGTTGCCGCCTTGCCCCTGCGGCGTGTTCGACCACAGGTTCAACTGAACTTGACGAACGATCGCCTCTTGCCGCGCGGGCATCCCGAGCGCCAAGTACACGAACGGATCGATGACGCTCGGTTCGTTGCCCAGCCACGCGTACGGTTTGTCCTGCCCGGCGTTGAGCTTACTGAAATACGTTTCCAGCCGCTGCGCCGTCGCTTGCGGGCCGCCGATGCCGCGCACCAGATCCGCAAAGTCTTGCGGCACCATCCACGTGTACTGCGCCGAGTTGCCCTCTTGAAACCCGCTCTGTCCGTCGCCCGTAATCGGAGTTTGCATGAAAGCGCCGTCCGCATCGCGCCCGGCCATATACCCGGTGGCGGTGTCGAACACGTTCGCCCAATTCTGCGAACGCTGGAGGTAGCGGTGATAGACGGGCATATCGCCCACGCTGCGCGCGAATTGCGCGATCGAAAAATCCGCGGATGCGTACTCTTCGGTTTCCGAGGCGCCGTTGGGCACCGGGGAGACGTTGGTCATATGCGTGTTGGAGACGTATCCCCGCGAAACGTACTCGTCGATGCCGGGCCGTTCGGGATACCACCCCTGCCCCGCCGCCGCGTCCGGAACGCTGCTGCCCTTGATCATCGCCTGCAGCGCGCCGCGCGTGTCGAAATCGCGCGCGCCGAACGCGTAGTAGGTCGCCAAGATCGTATCTGCCGGATCGCCGGCCATGACGGCGGAGTAGCCGTTGACGAGCGGCCATTTGGGAAGCCAGCCTCCCTGACGCGCCGCGTCGACGAGCGATTGCGCCGCGTCGCTCGTTTCGCGCGGTGCGAGCAGCGCCATCAGCGACGCCTGCGTTCGATAGATGTCCCAGCCCGAAAAGTTTGCGTACTCTTCGTGCCCGCGGCGCGCGCGGTGAATCGCGCCGTCAAACCCCGGATAGGCTCCGGTAACGTCGCTCTCGACGTTGGGGTGCAGCAGCGTGTGATACAGCGCGGTATAGAAGATCGTGCGCTCGCCCGGCGTTCCGCCCGCAATCGAGATTCGCCGCAGCATTTGCTGCCAAGCCGCGGCCGCCGCGTTTTGTTCGGCCGGCAGATCCCAGGTTCGCGCTTCCGCGCGCAGATTTGCGAGCGCACCGTCGTAACCGGTGAATGAAAGTCCGACTTTGACTCGCACCACGGGGTTGCGCGATGTGTCGAACGTCACCCACGCGCCGCTTCCGGCGCCGCGCGAGCTCGTGGACGCCGCCGAAACCGTGCTGTTCTTCCAGGTTCCATATGATGCGAACGGCCGGTCGAACTTGGCGACGAAATACACGTCGTACTCGTCGGGCATTCCGCAGAAGTGGCCGGTTCGCGCGAAACCGCGGATGCTGTCGCTGCCGTTGACGTCGATGCTTGCATCGTCGACGCCGCTTTGGTTGGAGGAAACGTTGAAGAGCAGATTTGCTTGCTGCGAGGCCGGAAACGTGAACGCGCCCAAACCGGTGCGCTTGGTTACCGTCAGTTGCGAGCGAATTCCGGGATTGCCGAGCGTCACCTCATAATAGCCGGGTGCCGCGCGTTCGCTCGCGTGGGAGAACGGCTGCGAAGCCTTCGCGGGTTCGGTGACGGGCCCGATGGTTGGCAGAATATCGAAGTCGCCGAAGACCGAACAGCCCGGGCCGGCCAAATGCGTCAAGCCGAAGCCGGTAATCGTTTTGTCTTGATACTCGTAACCGCCGCCCGCGTTCTGCGAGGGCGTGTCGGGACTCCATTGCACCATGCCGAACGGGACGTCGGCGCCGGGAAAGTCGTCGACGACGTCGGTGCCGTCGAAACTGACGGTCGTGCCGATGAACGGATTGACGTCCAACAGCGGATTCTCGAGCGGTGCCGCACCGGCGGGCACGAACATCGCCAAGGCTGCCCCGAGCAACACGATTCTTACCGCTCTCATCGGGGAGCTCAGGTTGACCGGAAAGGTACTGGTTGCCTTCGCCGATTGCCGCTCCGACCGAACGGCTTAATGCACCGTTCAACCGGCGGGCGGCACGCCCCAGCCGGATTGCACGTAAAAACCGTCAACGACGATGGCCGGCACCGTCGGATCGCCACCGGTATATCGGAACATTGCGTCGCGGTGCGCGCGATCGTTCTGCGCGTCGTGCGCAGTGTACGCGATCCCCAGCCGGTCGTAATGTGCCATAGCGCGCACGCAGTACGGGCACGACGGGCTGATATAGAGCTCGACGCGGGATCCTTCGGGCGGATGCTCGACGTCAATTGCCGGCATGCTGCGGCCTCCCTGCGATCGCGGAGACGACGGCCTGCGTAAAGGCCTGCGGGGACTCGATCGTCACGAGATGCCCCGTGTTCGGTAGTATATGCAGCGGCGCGCGTTCGCGCACGAACGCCGGAACGTCCCACTGCGCCTCCGATCGCTCGCCCGCGATCAGCTGCATGGGTGTTCCGTAGTCCAAGACTGCGGCGACATCGCGCAGATACTCCGGCCTTCCGGTCACCTCGACGACCGACTGTGCGCAGGCATAGACCGTTTCCGCAGATTGATTGTTCAGGTGCGAGCGCGCCGCGTCGATCCGCTCGTCCGTAGGTTCGACCCCGCAGCGTTCGAGCCACGCCGCGGGATCGGCGCGATCCGCTTCCAATGCGCGTTCGATATCGTCGAGCGTCGACTCCGCGATGCGCTTGGACCAAAAAGCGTCTTTCAGCGTGAAGTTTCCTTCGATGTTGAGGATCGATGCGACGTGATTGGGATACTTGCGCGCGAGCAGCACTGCGATGGCCCCGCCGACGGAATGTCCGGCGACGTGCACGGGCGCCAACGCGTGGTCGTGGCAGTATTGATGCAAGAATTCGACTTGCGCCCGGAGCGAGATCGGGCCGTCCCAATCACTGCGCTCTCCGTATCCCAACAAGTCGGGTGAGTGCGCGCGGGTGCCGAAGTACTCGAAGATCTGCCGCACGCGCATGTGGCCGATCAAACCGTGCACGAGCAGCAGAGGGGCGCCGCTTACTTCTGCCATCGCAACAATAAGAGGCCTTGGCGCGAAAGGCCTTCGCACCAGGTGGTGTAGTATCGCCGCGGCGGCAGCGTGTCGTGCGGATCGGCCGTAAACGCGTACGCGAACGTAGGTCCGGCGGAAACGTGCGAGCACGCGCGGCGCAGTTGCCGCGCAAAATCATCGCGCATCGCCAGGGGAATTTTGTCGACGAAGAGTGCGGTGCTCGGCGCCGAAGGTCCGTCGAACCAGCCGCGTGCCTCTTCGCCCTGCGGTGAATAGCCGATGACGACGGGCGTCAATCCGCCGTAGAAGTCGAGCACGGACGAGAATCCGTAGCCATCGGTCATGACGAACGCGTTCTTCGATGCGGCCGTTCGCGCAACGTCGCGCGCGAGCTGCGGATACGTAAAGAGCTCGAAGGGGCCCCCGTCGCTGAGATCGATCCGCGCCGCGCGTAAAGCCGGGTACACGCTTCCGGGTGCTAGCCCGGCCGTGAACACCAATGCCGTCAGCACGACTGCGGGCGCGAGCATCCACGCGCGCGCCGCGCGGCCGCGATCGCTCAACCAGGCAGCGGACGCGCAGCCGATCGCAACGCAGAGCGAGAGAAACGGCCCCAGGAGCCAATACACTTCGACGCGCTCGCGGAACGCCAGAATAAAAACGAAGGCCGCGAACGGAAGCGCCGTCCACGCGATCAGCGCAAACTTCGGGCGCAGCGCGGCTGCCGTTGCCGCGATCCAGAGACCGGGGGAAAACGCCAACGCCGCCAGTGCGTACAGAATCAGCGGCCGCAGCAGGCTGGGCTGAAATTCATGACG
>DASRDE010000173.1:0-7076 GCA_035652755.1 Vulcanimicrobiaceae bacterium
CTTTCCGGTGAGTCCGCCGTTCAGAATGAGGAGGTAACCGTTGCTGTCGACCCACGTCTGATGCCACTTGCGGCTGGACGAGTCGTAGATGTTGAAGCTCATTCCGTGAATGCCGCCTCTTCCCGCCCAGTGCTCCTGGAGCACGCACGAATTCAGTTCCCGCGTAATGTCGTTCGTGCCGGCAAAATGGTGCGAGCGCCGATCCGTAACGGACCATTTGCCAATCCAGAAATCAAACTGATGGTATTCCGGCGCGGTGCACGCCGGTGCGGGTGCCGATAAGCCGAACGCAGCGCGTGAGGCGAGCATCAACGCAAATACGGCGAGCGCACAAGTGATTCGAAACGCGTGTTTAGTGGCGGTGCTGCTTTTCACACGGAGAGTATACGCCGGTCGCGGCGGCCGCGGCTTCAAAATTTCTCACAGCGAGATTCCGTGCCCCACATAGCCTGCCGACATCGGGTGAATTTCCAGAACGAGCACGCCGGCTTGCACGAGCGGGTCTGCCCGGAGATCCTCGGTCAACGAATCGAGATCGCCCGCCACCAGAATCGCCAAGATTCCATCGCGATCCCGAAACGGCGCGTGGAATGCGACGTCGGCCCGGACGTGGGATTGAAGATAGACAAAATGATTTCTTATTGCGGCGTCTTGCGTGGGCAGCGCCGCATCGGACCACTCGGGCCCGCTGCGGTACATAACGGCAAAACACTGCATGCCGAGATCATAACACTCAAATCGCGTTCGCAAGTGCCAATCTTCTGCCGCGCGGCGAGGCTAATACCCGCGAATCCGACGCTTGACCTTGGCAAACCCTATTTCGTTCTCCAGGTCGTCGAATAAGGGATGGATCGCAACGAACGGCAGCCACGGGTCGGAGTCGTCGCATGCGGCCTGCAGCGCAGCCAGTGCCGACGGCGCGTCGCCAAGCCCCGTCAACACCAGGGCGCGGTTGAATTGGGAGATCACGCGTCCCCCGCCGGGTTTCTCGAGAAACGCGAGCTTCTCGAGCGCAGCGTCTCGCCGGCCGGACTGCGCCAGCCCGTATCCGATGAGCGCTTCGGTTTGGATTTGATATTCCTGTGACGCTCCGCTCTCCAGAACCGTCACCGCCTCTTCCCACTCTCGTTCCATCAACAGCACTTGGCCGAGCGAAAACTTTGCCAACGCCGACTCGGGGGCAAACTCCAGCACGTCCAAGAGGGCAGACTTTGCACCTTCGTACGATCGCAAATAGAAACGCACCGCTCCAAGCGTCGTATTCAGCAGCACGGATGCGGGATCGATTTGCAGCGCCGCTTCGAGCTGCGCGATTGCATGGTCTCCTTCCTCGGCAAAAAGCGCGTGCCATGCTGAAAGGAGCCGCGCCGTGATCGAAAACGGCGCAATCGAAAGCGCCGCCTGATAGGCAATCCGCGCCGCGTCCAAATCGCGATCGTAAAACAGGAGCACTTCCCCGAGAGCCGAGTGCGCCTCGGCGCAATTGCGGTCGATATCCAGCGCTTGCAATGCCGACTCTTTCGCCTGGGGGAACGCAATCGAAGCCGGAAGGTACAAGTACTCGCCCAGAAAAGCGTAAGCTTCGGCTATACCGACGTGTGCGGCGGCGTAATCGTGTTCGAGTTCAAGCGCCCGTCTGAAGAGATCGATACTGCGCTTCATTGCCGTGCCGGTTCGCAAGCTCAAAAGGTATCTGGCGTTCCGGTATGCCTGAAATGCCTGCTCGGAAACCTTCTTTCCGGCGGCGTGGGCCGCCAAGCCCGGATCGGAGACGACGTCGGCGACGAACTGATACCCTTGCCCCGGTATCGTCGAGATATACTCCGCTCCGGCGCCGTACTGAGCGAGCACCTTTCGAACGCGATACACGACTTGCGCCAAGTTTGCGTCGCTGATCCCTTCGGTGGCCCAAAGATTGTAGATGAGCTCGTCTTTAGTCACCATTCGGCCGGCAAAGCGCACCAGATAGAGGAGCAGATCCAAATCCTTGGGCGTAACGGAAACGCGCACGCCGCGGTAGTACAAGGCCCGCCGTTCGGACTCGAGTTGAAATCCGCCGAACTGAAAGAATGAGCGCCCCATCGATCTTTTAGATTCTGGGCCGGCGACCGGAACGCCCCTGCCGTCGCGAGGGGCGGCGCCGAATAGTGACTGCCACATCACTGCCGCGATCTTTGATCCATACGGAGACGCGTCGTACCATAGTTCGAGCGCTCATCTTTGAAAGGACGGGGAATGCCTTTCTTTTCGACTACTTTGCGACGCGGAATACTTGCCTGCGCGCTTACCTGCGCACTAAGCCTGCATGCCGGCGCGGCGGCACCAAACGCGGCGAGCTGCGAGCAGACGCCGGAGTTCCATCTGCTGGATTTCTGGGTTGGAAAATGGGATGTGGTCTCGGGCAAGAGCCACGGCCGCGATGTCGTCGAGAAACAGCTCGACGGCTGTGCGGTTACGGAAAAATGGGACGGCGGACCCGGCGATAAGGGCTTCAGCTTGTTCTATTTCAACCGTTTCACCCGCAAGTGGACGCAGGTTTGGGTCACCAACGCCGCGACGTCGCTTGGCGGGCTCAAAGAGAAGTACTTTATCGGCTCCCCGTCACCCGGGGCGGTGCGCTTCCAAGGAACCCTTCCGGGCTTGTATCGCGGAAAGTACGTGCTCGACCGCACGACGCTGACCCCGATGCCGAACGGACGCGTTCATCAAGTGATCGAAACGTCGACCGACGGCGGGACAACGTGGCACGCCGGCTTCGACGCGACCTACGTTCCGATCAAATAGTCTTTTTGTTTGTCACGCGCCTTGCGGAGCGCGACGGTGCACTTGGCTGCAGCACTGGTGCTGCTCCTCGATTTTAAATCCGGCGCTGCAAGTAGAACTGGAAGACTGTTCCCGGATTGTACGGCACCTGGAACGGACCGTTTGCAAACGTACCGAGATAGTTGTCACGCACGCCGGCGAGATATAACGGCGAGCCCGGATAGGCCGTGGCCAGCGTTCCGGTTTGCGGACCGGAGACACCCGTTGCAACCGGCTGATACTGCTGGTTGGGATACCACAGACCGTAGTGGTTGTTGAAAACGTTCGAAATGTACGCACCAGCCGTCCACGGAGAACCGGGCGGCGAATACTCGAGATCCAGGTCGAGATTGCCATGCGCCTTCGTCACCCTATTTCCGGGAAGATCGGGTTCCGAATAACCGCGCGATGCGGCAATATTCGGAGACAGGTAGGTGCCCGGGTTGGCGGGATCGACGAAGAACGACGCGTTGTACGGGTTACCGGGCCCCTGGGGGCCGCCCAGCGGCGTCGCTGCGCCGAAGTTCGTTTCGGGGATCCAAACGAACGCGCCGTTGACCGCACCGTAGGTCTTTGCACCGACGCCGGTCGGATAACCGCCGTCGAACGCAAAGATGGGATTGATCTTCCAACCGCCGGCGGTCTTGTACGTCAAGCCGAGCCGCCCTTGGAACGGCGGCAAGAATGCCGCGCGGTAGAGTTGACCGCTTCCGAACTCAAAATCGAACAAGATTGGAAGGGCATCGTTTGCGTAGTTCGTTCCGCCAAGACCGACCGGCGGCGAGGATGAGAACTCGCTGACGTAGTTCATCGTCAGGAAACCGGAGAAGCCTGTCGGCCGATCCGGCGAGGTCAACATGAACTCGAGACCCGAGGTTTTCTCGACGCCGTTGGCACGGGTCGTGAACACGGCTGCCGACGTTTGACCCGTTACCGGATTCGGCGGCCCGTTCGCGAGCAGCGTGTTCTCTTCGACATTGTAGCCGCGCCGGTAGAAGCCCGCGAGCTTCATTCCGAAACCGTTCGCAATGCCGCCGGTGAATTGGTGCGACCACTGGAGATCCCAGTTGTTGTACGTAGGCGGACCGAAGCCGCCGAGGTCCGGCGCATCGAAAAACTGATCGCCGAGCCAGTACAACGAGTCCGCGTAGTTGGGGCACTTGAAGAGGAACCCCGGCCCCCCGTTCGGCGCTGCAGGTGACATCGGCTGAGTTGGATTCCATCCGCTGCCGCAACCTGGATTCGCAGCCGAATCCTTCGCGGGCATCGTGTTGAAGAACGCGGGGAAGTTTTGCAAGTCAAACGGCGTACCGGCGGTCTGAGCAAAGAAGAAGTTTACCGAGCGGCCGTACGAGAAGCGCAGCGCGTCGTCCGCACCGACTTGATATGATGCGGCAAAGCGCGGCTGCCAGATGCGCGGACGCAGAAACGCGTTGTTGAGCGAGGCCGGATTGACGTCGGAAGGATTGGCCAGCGCTTGCGCCGAGGGGTTGAACGGATTGCGTCCCCAATCCAGGTTATCCAGGTCGACGCGCAAGCCGTAATCCAGGTGCAGTCGCGAGCTCACGGTCCACTGATCGCGCAAGCCGACGCCGGACTCGTGGAAGATCGCGTGGTGGTAGTCGAGTCCTTGAGTCGGAATCCTCGGCAGCGAGCTAACGCCGTTCCACAATCCGTTTGCGAGCATGTAGCTATAGATGTAACACCCGCCGGCAGCCGGACAGGGATTCGATGCGCTCACGGGCTGCGCGGTGTTCGCGGGCAGGTACCAGTCGGTGATGCTGGGCTCGTTCGGCACGCCTATGCCAAGCGTAGCCAACGAAAAATACGGAGATTCCTGATGCCACCGCGGCAGATCGTCCTCGTAGCGGAGGGCTAACGTCGTCGTGTGGTCTTGACCGAATTGGTGGGTTAGATCGGTTTCACCGAAAACGCGCTGACCGCCGTTCTGGACGCTGCTAACGTTGGAATTTCCCGTCAGGTAATTCGGGCTTATCGTCTGATTGTAGAGATTAGCCCAGGCCATGTTGAGGAACGTCGACGGATTGATGTTCCACGTGTACCCCACTTTGTTGAACGTGAGCGGCGTATCGTATACCTCTTCGGGCGAGGCCGGTGCAACGTTCGACGCCGGCACGCCGGGAAACAGCCAAACATCGCGGGCAAACTCCGCGTTGCCTCCAGGAAACAGCCCGGACCACGCCGCCTGTACGAGCGGATTGTAGGGATAGTACGAAACGTTCGTCAGACCGCCGTAGTTTCCGAAGCGCCGCTCGTCGGAGCTTCGCAAGAGCCACTGGATGGACATATCGTTGCTGTGGCCGAACCGGAACACGAAATTATTCTGCAGGTCGTCGTGATCGATCCGGCTGACCGCGGCGCCGGCTCCAAAGATATCGGCGTATTGTCCGATAGTCGCCGCATCCGCTCCAAACGGAGCATAAGACGGCACTGCGCGAGAACCGTCATAGGAAAAGTAATCCGAAATACGGTTGTTCGGCGTTGCCCACGCATAATTGAAGTCGAACTGATGCCGATAGTACGGATCGGCGACTTCGGCGTTGAGCGTGCCCGAAGCGGGATAGGTGCCGCGCGGCGGGACGATGTTGATCACGCCGGCACCGATATTGCCTTGCGTCGCATCACCGGAACCCGACACAACCTGCAGCGAGCCGCCGGAACCGCCGGCGATATTGTTCAAATAGCCGCCGCCTCCGAACGGGCCGCCTGCACCGTTACCGTCGAAAAACGGGATGGTAAAATTGACGCCATCGAACTGATAGCCTAGCTCGACGGTAAGCGAGCCGCGAACGGTGATGCCGCCTTGGGAATCGAGCATCGCGCCGGGAGCCGCAAGAATGAGATTTTGTTCGTTCTGTGAGGCGGGATTGCCCAATGCTTGCGTGATGCGCTGTCCGCTTATAGTCGTCACGTCTTGCGTTTGCGCCGGCTGAAATGCGCCGTTGCGCGCCCGGGCGTTGACGTGCACGATCGTCTTGAGTGAAGAGTTCATTCGCACCACGCCGACGCTGTTCGTTTCGTCACCGAACACGGCGACCCCGGGCTGCGAAATCGAGTCGTACCCGGTCTTCGAAAACGACACGGTGTACGTGTCGGCGGGCAGACCTAACAGCGCAAAGTGGCCGCCGGCGTCCGTCGTCGCGGTGAACGAGCCGGATGGCGATTGCGCCGCGACGTGCACGTCGCTAAGCGGCGATCCGGTTGAGGCGTCTTGAACGGTGCCCGTTAAGTTACCCTGAACGCCCCCGGCCGCAAAAGCCGGCACCGGAAAAGACAATACGAACGAGAGTGCCAAGGCTACGGCTAACGCCGCGGCCGCTAGCGGCCTTCGCCCGCAGAGACTTCTAGACATTGTATTCTCCATTCGAATCATGCGGACTCGAACGAGGCGCGCACTTTCCGTCGTTTCGAACGCGCCCGAATGCCCGGGTCCTCAACTGCGATGCAGACTCGACTGCATCTCTCCGAGTATGACGGCACGCGGGCAATCCGACATAAAAAAAAATTACAACGCTCGGTTATTAAATATTTTCAAACGCATTGCCGCGAAAGCGGCCTACGCGCCGGCGGACGTTTGAGAGGCCACGTTTCAGGCACGGCGACAATCTATTTTGAGGACAGGGCGGTCGCCGCGCATTACAGTAGCGGCATGAATCTAGGTCGCGCCTTTCTGACGCTAACGGCGTTCGCACTTGTCATGAATGCAAAGGGGCACGCGGCGGAAGTCAAGGGGCCGCCTCACGTCGCCGTCCCCATCACCGCGCAACCGCCGAGTCTCGATCCGGTTGCGGATTTGCCGGAATGGCGCGACGCACCCGTACTACCGTTGAATGAAAATCTTCAACTGCATCAACCCGCGACGGAAAAAACGACCGTCCGGATTCTGGGAGACAAGAACTTCCTGTACGTGCGCTTTGACGCCGAACAGCGGGAGCCGATCGTTATAACGCAACGCTCGAACAACGTCGGCGAGGGCGCGGACGACGAAGTGTGGGTCGATCTCTGGCCCAACGACCGCGCGGGGTTTGCGTACAAGTTCGTCGCATCCGCAGCCGGTGTCCGCTATCAATACTCCTCTGAAAACACAGCTTTCGAGCCGACTTGGGACGCTAAAGCAGTGGACAATGCGGGCGGGTATAGCGTAGTTCTCAAGATCCCGCTCGCCGTCTTACACATTTCCGGAAAGCCGCGATCCTGGACCGCACAATTCGTTCGGGTCGTCCGAGCGACCGGCGAAACCCAAGTATGGTCGT
>DASRDE010000174.1:0-25007 GCA_035652755.1 Vulcanimicrobiaceae bacterium
CTTGTTCTCCCGAAAATTCGCGCAGCAGAAAATCGACAGGATGTCGATTTTCGAGCGTCTTTTCACCAAGGCATCCCAGCTGGCACGGCGCAGCTAAGCATGAACCGCAGCCTTAGGCGTGCGCAGCAACAGGACGAGCGGCGTGAGCAAGAGCGTGATCACGCCGAGGAAGGCGAAGGCGTCGGCGAAGGCCATGGTGGTGGATTGCGCGACGACGAGGCCGTAGACGTTCGCGATGGGCGCGTGGTGCGCGATAGCGGTGACGAGGGCGTGGTTGCGCAGGGTCATGCTGCCGGCGAGGTCGGATTGATGCGCTGCGCCGCGGCGGTCGAGGAGCGTGACGAGGCATGCGGTGGAGATGGAGCCGCCGAGTTGCTGACACAAACTGATGAGCGACGTGGCTTTTTGCGTGTCGGCGCCGTGCACGCTGCTCAGGACGGCAATCGAGAGCGGTAAGAAGAGCATGCCGAAGCCGGCGCCGCCGATGACGAGCGGCCACCCGAAGGTCCAGAAGGTGGAATCGGTGGTGGTGACGCGCGCTTGCATCACGTTGGCGATCGCGACGACGGTAAAGCCGATGCCCAGCAGCACGCGCGGCGGCACGTGAAAGCGGTTGAGCGCGATGAGCGTGTTCGGCGTGAAGAGCGCGATCGCCGCGGCCCGCAGCAGAATGGACTCGCCGCTGAGCGTGGCGGTAAAGTTTAATAGCTGCTGCTGAAACTGCGGCGAGAGAATGACGCCGCCGAAAAGCGAAAATCCGATGGTCGCGGCGAGCACGGTCCCGCCGGCGACGGTGCGATTCTTCAGGATGCGCAGGTCGACGATGGGGTGCTTGGTGCCGTACAGCTCCCAAAACGCGAACGCGATCAGACCGACGACCGCGACTACAGCCAGGACGAGGATGCGATGGTCCGACAGCCAGTCGTTGCGTTCGCCTTCGTCGAGCACGTACTGCAGCGACCCGAGCCCTGCCGCCAGCAGCGCCAAGCCGACGCCGTCGAACGTCCCGCCCCGCTGATGATAGTGCGGGTTGCGCAGCGTCGTCGCGATCATAATCGTCGCGAGAATTCCCGGAACGATGTTGACGTAGAAGATCCAATTCCAGGAAAGCGCGTCGGTGAGGATTCCGCCCAGCGTCGGGCCGATGCTCGGCCCGACGATCGCTCCCAGCGAGACCAGCGCCTGGCTCTTGCCCAGTTCGCGCGTCGGAAACGTGTCGCGCAGGATCGCCTGACCGGTCGCGATCAGGCCGCCGCCGCACAACCCTTGCAGGATGCGGAAGAAGATGAGTTCGCTCAGCGTGGTCGATAGGCCGCACAATGCCGACGTGATCGTGAAGCCCGCAATCGCGGCCACATAATACTGCTTTCGCCCGAAGGTCTGCTGCAGCCAAGGCGTGAGCGGAATGACGATAACGGCCGCGATGATGTATGCGGTGACGACCCACGCGCCTTCGTCGAAATTGGCGCCCAGGTTGCCCTGAATCGTGGGGAGCGCGACGTTCACGATCGTCGCGTCCAGCACTTGAAGCAGCGTCGCGGACATGACTCCGGCGACGATAATCCAGCGGCGAACGCCGTACTCGACCAGCGGCCCGTCCTGCTTCATGACGCTATACTAGCAGCGCCGTGAAACCGGGCCAAGCTCGCCCGCCTTTTAGGGGACATGCCGACGCTGACCGTTGACTGGAACGATCCGCTGCCCATCGCCGCCAAGTGGGCGCAGCTGAGCGGGCGCGATTTCTTGGAGGCCATCGGAACGGGCGCGATTCCGCTGCCGCCGATCCTGAGCGTGCTCGACATTAAAGAAGGCGCGATAGGCGATGGATGGATCGAGTTCTCGATGGTGCCGCAGCCCTTCATGCTGAATTTGGCCGGCACTGTGCACGGCGGCGTGCTCGCGACGCTGGTCGATTCGGCGCTCACGTGCGCGCTGGTGACCAAGGTCCCGCGCGGTCTGGCCTGCACGACGATCGATCTGCAGATGCGCTTCTTCCGGCCGGCGAGAATCTCGTCGGAAAAGTTGACGGCCCGCGCCGAAGTGATCAGCATGGGAAAGTCCATCGGCGCGACGCAAGCCGAGATTCGCGATGCGAAGGGGAAGATCGTCGTCCACGCGACGTCGTCGCTGGCGATTGCACCGGTCGAGGCGTTGACTACCGAGCGCTAACGCTCACCACAAACCGAGCATCACTTTAACGTCTTCGGTCGCCATTTCGCGCGGATCCCACGGCGGCGTGAACGTGATGTCCACCGTGACGCTCTTGACGCCTTCGATGCTCTTGATGTTCTCTTCCACCGATTGCTTGAACAGCGGACCGACGGGACACATCGGCGAGGTCAGCGTCATCGTGACGACGACGTGCTCGCCGTTCTCGCCCTGCACCGCGATGTCGTAAACCAATCCTAAATCGAGGATCGGAATGTTCAACTCGGGATCGTTCACGTTTTGCAGCGATTCGCGTACTTGGTCGACCGTCGGCATACAAGACACTTCAGAAAAAGGCGCGGCGACTCCGCTTGCGAACCGGGACGCCATGCGTGTACGCTCTTTCCTGATGACCGCGGCCCTTTTGGGAGTCGCGATGCTTCCGTGCGCCGCCCGCGCCGGAATCTCGGTGGCCGGAGGCGGCCTAACCGATTCGCGATCGCCGTCCGCCGTTGCGGCCGTGCTGGTCAGCAGCGGTACGTCGGTGCCGGTCGTGCCGCTGGCGCTTCAGGGTTCGCTGCTTGCTCCCTTAACGAGTAACGGAGGGTACGCCGCTACCTTCGAAGTGCGCGGGTTGACCGGAGGCGGCTACGGCGGCGCGTACGTCGGGGTCGGCGGCGGGGTCGGCGACTTGGTGAGCAATCAATCCGCGGCGCCGATCTTCACGTTTTTCGCAGGCAAGGCCATAGCGCCACTAACGTCAATCGAGCTTCGTATATATAAGCAGACGAGGGACGAGGCGCCCGTCACCGCCGGTTTTGTCGGATTACGGTTCAGTTTTTGAAGCAGAGCAGGCGCAACGGCGCATCGGACGCGGGTGTTTAAGCCTTCCTACCGATAGAGAACCCAGACGCACCTGTGAGGGTATAGTCCGGGACAGGGGGATTCGAAAAGACCATGTCAATGTGGGAACCGTTCACCGAGCGAGCGCGGCGCAGCATCGTGCTGGCCCAAGAAGAAGCGCAGCGTCTGGGCAACAACTACATCGGAACCGAGCACATTCTGCTCGGCATCATCTCCGAGGGTGAAAGCCTGGCGGCCAAAGTCTTGGAAACGCTCGGCGTCAACTTGGCCAAGGTGCGCCAGGAAGTGGAAGCGATCGTCGGCCGCGGCGGCCAGACGGTGCAGCAGGAGATGGTCTTCACCCCGCGCGCCAAGCGCGTCATCGAGCTCGCCTTCGAAGAAGCGCGGCAGCTCAATCACAATTACATCGGGACCGAGCACCTGTTGCTCGGGCTCATCCGCGAAGGCGAAGGCGTTGCCGCCCGCGTGCTCACCAACCTGGGCGTCGACCCGGCCAAAGTGCGCGTGCAGACGACGTCGCTGCTGGGCGCCGAAGGGCAGCCCCCGGCACCCAAGGGCAAGAGCAAGACGCCGACGCTCGATGCGTACGGCCGCGACCTCACGCAGCTGGCGCGCGAAGCCAAGCTCGATCCGGTGATCGGCCGCAGCAGCGAGATCGAACGCGTCATTCAAATTCTCTCGCGCCGCACCAAGAACAATCCCGCGCTTATCGGCGAGCCCGGCGTCGGCAAGACCGCAATCGCCGAAGGCTTGGCGCAGCGCGTCATCAAGGGCGACATTCCCGAACCGCTGCGCGACAAGCGCGTCATCACGCTCGATCTCGCCGGTTTGGTCGCCGGAACCAAGTATCGCGGCGAATTCGAAGAGCGCATGAAGCGCGTCATGGATGAAATCCGCGGCGCCGCCGGCGAAATCATCCTGTTCATCGACGAGCTCCACACGCTGGTCGGTGCGGGTGCCGCCGAAGGCGCGATCGACGCGAGCAACATCATCAAGCCGGCGCTCGCGCGCGGCGAGCTGCAGTGCATCGGCGCGACCACGCTCAACGAGTTCCGCAAGCACATCGAGAAAGACTCGGCGCTCGAGCGGCGCTTCCAGCCGGTCATGGTGGGCGAGCCGACCGTCGAAGAGACGATCGAGATTCTCAAAGGTCTGCGCGACCGGTACGAAGCGCACCACAAGGTTCGCATCACCGACGAGGCTCTGGCCGCCGCGGCCAAGCTCGGCGATCGCTACATCACCGATCGTTTCTTGCCCGATAAAGCCGTCGATCTCATCGACGAAGCCGCCTCCCGCGTGCGCCTCCAGGCGACGCTTCCGCCTCCCGAAATCCGCGAGATCGACGCGCAGCTGCGCAAGATCGTCGTCGAGAAAGAGGCGGTCGTTAAAGCCCAGGAATTCGACAAGGCTGCCGCCCTGCGCGATAAAGAGGAGAAGATCCGCCTCGAGAAAGCGCGCATGGAAACGGAGTGGAAAGAGCAGCGCGCGCAGAGCGATAAGATCGTTAAAGTCACCGACGAAGACGTCGCCTACATCGTCTCGTCGTGGACCAAGATTCCGGTCAGCCGTCTCGCGCAGGCCGAGACCGAAAAATTGCTCAACATGGGCAATTCGCTGCACAAGCGCGTTGTCGGCCAGGACGAAGCGATCAACGTCATCGTGCGGGCCATCCGGCGCTCGCGTGCCGGATTAAAGAATCCCAGCCGCCCGATTGGTTCGTTCATGTTCCTCGGGCCGACGGGCGTCGGTAAGACCGAGGTCGCGCGCAGCGTGGCCGAATTTCTCTTCGACGACGCCGACTCGATGATCCGCATCGATATGTCCGAGTACATGGAAAAATACGCGGTGTCCCGTCTGGTCGGCGCACCTCCGGGATACGTCGGCTACGAAGAGGGCGGACAACTCACCGAAGCGGTGCGCCGCCGTCCGTATTCCGTCGTGCTGCTCGACGAGGTCGAAAAGGCTCATCCGGATGTCTTCAACCTGCTGCTGCAGGTGCTCGACGACGGCCGTCTGACCGACTCTCAAGGGCGCCAGGTCGACTTCAAAAACACGGTCATCATCATGACCTCGAACGTCGGCGCGACCGGCATTCAAACGACGACCGATATCGGCTTCCGCACGAGCAAGACGAACGACGAAGACGAAGCGCGTCAATACGAGCGCATGAAGAACAAGGTGCTCGAGGAAGTCAAGCACACGTTCCGGCCGGAATTCGTCAATCGCTTGGATGAAATCGTGGTCTTCCACCAGCTGACGCGCGTGCAGATCGAGCAGATCGTCACGCTGGAGCTGGAGAAAGTCATGCGCGAAGTCAAAGCGCAGGAGATGCATCTGGAAGTCACCGAGGAAGCCAAAGCCTTGCTGGCACGCAAGGGCTGGGATCCGCAGTACGGTGCGCGTCCGCTTCGCCGCGCCATTCAGCGCGAAGTCGAGGACGAGCTCGCAGAAGAGATGCTGCGCGGCACGTTCGGACCGGGCGATCACATTCTGGGTGAGGTCGATCCCGACAATCCGGAAAAAATGCGCTTCAGCAAAGTCCCGAGCGTGGAACCGCCGCCGCAGCCGCAACCGGAGCACCTGACGACGTAATTGCAAGGGGACGACACTCACGTGCCGTCCCCCTGTGTCGTCCTGAGCGGAGCCACGCGCGCACCTCGTGCGCGCATGCGCAGTCGAAGGACTGGCCAACCCTGTGTCATCCTGAGCGGAGCCACGCGCGCACCTCGTGCGCGCATGCGCAGTCGAAGGACCGGCACACCTGTGTCATCCTGAGCGGAGGCACGCGCGCACCTTGTGCGCGCCTGCGCAGTCGAAGGACCGGCACGCGGAAAAATCGCGCGCCGAGGGCAAACGCGCGGCGTTTCTGAATAGCGCTGCGGGAGGCCCTGCTCATGCTCTCACGACCCGTCGCCGGGTGGCTGCTCGCCGGCTTTGCGATTTTGGCGCTAATCGTCGCGTTTTGCGAACGTTTTGCGCCCGCGAACCAAACGACGTTCGGCGTTGCTCTTTCGCCTCACGGATCGAACGCCGTCGTGCGTACCGTGGCGCCGCGAACGCCGGCTGCATTGGTGCTGCGTCCCGGCGACACGATTGAGCTGACGCAGATGCCGCTTGCGACGCGGCTGCGTCTGGTGACCGAGTTCAGTCCGCCCGGCACGGTGTTGAACGTGCCGGTGTTGCGCGATGGCAAGCGCAGCTTGGTAACCGTACGCGCGGTGCCGCTGCGCGGGAACGGCGCTATGATCCGGTTCGACGGATCGGACGCAGTGTTTCTGAGTACCGCAACACTCACGCTGCTGATTCTCGGGTTCATCGGATTACGCCGCCCCTCGATCGCGACGCTCGCGCTGGTCTATTACGGCGTCGACTCGCTGACCGCGTACCGGCTTGCGGGGCTTCTCTCGCCTTTGCCCGATTCGATGTATGGCCCGCTGGCGGCACTGGCCATGGGGTTCATCGGCTTCATTCCGACGCTTGCGCTGCTGCCGTTCGTCGTGCGATTTACAGGCTCGCCTGCTCCCGCCCCCAAGCATGTCGTGCGGGCCGGCGACGCGATATTCTTGTTGGGAGCCGCGGCGCTCTTCGTGCAGCCCTTTCGCGAGCCGATGGACGCCGCAAGTTGGCGCGCCGTCGACACGTGGGTTCCGCTCGGCATCTTCCTGCTCGTGCTCGCCTTTGCCGGAATTGTATACCAAAATACCGCGGGCGAAGCGCGCAGGCGAATCTCGTGGGTCATCGGCGGCATAGCCGTTTCAGCGATGGCGATCACTGCCTACGATCTGGTCGTCACCGTTTTCTCGTTCAATCTCAATCCGAACGTCGTCCTAGCCGTTTCGAACGTCTCGCAGCTCGCGCAATGCGCATTGCCGCTTGCCTTAGCCTACGCTATCCTCCGCCACAGGGTATTGGATATCGGCTTTGCTTTGAACCGTACCGCCGTCTACGTCGTCATGACGACGCTCGTCGTCGGCGTCGTGAGCTTTGCGGATTGGTTGTCGTCGCGGCTGCTCAGCCAGCAGCGGCTGGCGCTGGCGGTGGAGGCGCTGATCACGATCTCGTTCGGGTTCGCGCTGAACTGGATCCATGGGCGCACCGAACGGGTGATCGACCGCGTCGTGTTTCGGCAGCGGCACATCGCCGAAAAACGAATCGAGTACCGCATCGATGCCCTGGACTACGCGGCGTCGGCGCACGTGGTCGACGAAGCGCTCGCGACGGATGCTGCAGCCATTCTCGGCCTCTCCTCCGCGGCGGTCTTCACGCGGCTGTCCAGCACAGTACCATTTCGGCGTGCGGCGTCCGTCGCATGGCCGGATTCGTCCACGATGCTGATCGACCCCGACTCGACGCTGGTCAGAACGCTGCGGGCCTTGGAAAAGCCGTTCTTTTTGGACGATGCCGCCATCGCCGCCGACGGCTTCCCGGCCGGGGCCGCGCATCCGATTCTCGTCGTACCGATTCTCACGCGACACGAACTGACCGGTTTTGTGCTCTATGGAAATCGCCGCGACGGCGCGTCGCCGGATCCCGAAGAAGTATCGCTGGTGTCCCGCCTTGCCGCCGCAGCTGGTACGGCCTATGCATCGGTCGAAGCGCGTCAATGGCGCGAGCGTGCCTCGGCGCTCGAAGACTCCCTGCGCGGTTTTAGCGCTCCGCCGTTGCCGAGCTAAACACGGGCTAACGTCAGTGAGCGCTCCAGAGACGGGTGGGCCATGGGAAGGTATCCGCCCCGGAACACGGCGACGATTGACTCGGGTGTGAGGACCTCGACGGTTCCGCTGCGCGGGCGCGTGCGTATGTTGCAATAGCCCGTATCGGTCCACGCGGCAATGCGATCGCCCCAGACGATGCACGCCGCGCCGTCTTGGAGAACGAACGTGCCGTCCGGCAATGCCGAAATGTCCGCGCGCCAGGTGCGTTTTTTCCGGCGGTCGAGCCGCTGCGCGTGCAGGATCGCGTCGATGTCGTCGGCACCGGCGGGCGCGGCGACGTGCTCTTCCCATAGCGCCTTGAAGCGTTTGTAATCGCCGCGCCGGCATTCGGCGCACGGCCGATGCCCCGCTGAGAACGCGGTCGCTTCGTCCAGAAAGAAAAGATGCGTCCAGCGTCCCGGCTGCATCACCTCGCGCCATCTGCCGCGAAATTCTAAAACGCAGGCGATCCAGCGGCGCGATGCATATTGCCGGACGATGCGGCGCTGCGCGTCGTGAATGGTCCCGCGGTTGCCGAGCATCAATCCCCGGCCGGGCAACGCGACGATCTCGCCCAGCGGCGTGACGCGATTTTGAAACGGCAAGCGCGGGCGTTACTTGAAGCAGCGGGTGGCGGGTCCGCCGTATGCGACGGTGAGATGCGAGATCAACTCGCCGCGACGTTCGATCACGAAGCAGCCGCCGATGGCTTCCGGAATGTCGTTCCAGCGAAAGGCGGCGACCAGCCGGCCCGGTTCGGCGCGCCAGCGATCGATGCGAATCTGGTCGTCCGGCGGGTTCTCGCGGTAGCGCATCGCAATGGCCGGCTTGCCGTACAGCGGCGGGTCGGGCACGCCGTCGAACTCGAGCACCGCGTCGTCGCAAAAAAGATCCACGAAGCGGGAAAAATCGTGCTCGCGCACGGCCCGGTTGAAGAGGCTCACGACGTGTTCGAGATAAGCCTGCGGCTCGGCCGCGACCTGACTCATACCCTTAGCATATTCCTCGGGCGCAGGCGTGCAACTCTTCGGCTGCGTAGGACCTGCTCGAGATGTTCGCCGCGTTCTTGATCTTGGCGCTCCAAGCGACGCCGCTGCCCTCGCCGGCCGCGAGCCCGGTCCCGTCGCCGGCCGTAACCGCGGCGCCGTCGCCGGCCGTAACCGGGGCCCCATCGCCAAGCCCCACGCCTCCAAACGCCCTCGCGCTCCAGCCGGCGGCCGTCAACCTTCACCCGAATCAGTCCGCGCCGGTCGGCATTGCGGGCGGCACCGCTCCGTTCACGGTCGCGGTCGATACACCGCTGGTAAGCGCGGCGATCGACCAGGAAGCGCACACTTTATCCGTGGTTGCATCCGCGAACACCGGCCGCGCCGTGGTGACGCTCACCGACGCCGCCGGCAATTCAGCGCAGCTGCCGGTGCGTGTCGCCTACGACGCGGCAGTCGTGCCGCCGAACGTGACATTACGCGTCACCGGCGATGCCTTGCAAACCCAGTGGCTGCAAGGACAGGTGCTCAAAGCGCTCGCCAAAGCCGTGCAAGTGCAGCCCGGCACCACCGCCCGCTACGGTGCGTTTGCGCTGCCGTCCGTAATCGGTCCGGGCGCTTCGGCGGACATTCCGGTCGCCGTTGCGGTCACCGGCGGCGAGACATATTTCGATGTGAACGCGACCACGACGGTCACGCTTCAAAACGTCGCGGCGCCGTCGTTTCTTCCCCCGTTGTTGTTTTACGACGACGATCCCGAACGCGTCGTCGCCGAAGGCGTGCTCTATCGCAATCGCGTCACGCCGCAAAATCCCGCACGCCTGTACTACTATCACCAGAACATGCAGCAGCCGCACCGCATCGTCGTGGTCTTCGCGCCCGCGCAGTCCGGCGATCCCTCGACGGTGCAGTTGATCGATGCGTCGGCCGGCCCGAACATCGACGTAATGACGGTCGGGCACGCGGTCTCACGCGATTTTTTAGTCGATAAAGCGCACAACAACGGAACGATCGTCGACGTCGGCGCGGCGCCGTACGTCGCGGATGCATTCTTGGCCCAGCCCGGCGACGGCGTTGCCGGAAGCATCGGCATCAACGTGCTCTCGGGCGGTCCGGTCGACGTCGCGGTCCTCTCGATTCCGGCAACGGTCACGGACGATCAAATCGCGCAGTACTTAAACGCGCCGAAGCTGCCCGGCGACGGCCACCGACGCACCGGAACGTTTTCGCTGAGCAACTACGGGCAGGAGCGTCTGCCGTTCTCCGTCGGCGGCGACGACGCGTACACGCAGTACGGCGCGACGACTCCGCCCAGCACCGACAACGCAGGACGCGACGTCGGCGACTACGGCGTCATTCACACGCTGACGTTCGACGTCACCAACCCCGGCAGCGCGCCCGCCACCGTGTACTTGTACGAAGAACCGCTCGGCGGCGTCGTGCGCAGCAGCTTCCTGGTGAACGGCGTGTTGAACGAAGTCGGCTGCGCGCGCGTTTCGCAGAAGTACCAAATCGGTCAGCCGCTTTCGGTCGACCCGGGACGCAGCGAGATCGTGGTGCAGACGATGACCGACGGCGGATCGAATTATCCGCTGGGCGTGGGCATGAGCTCCACGCCGCCGCTGCCGCAAACCCCGCCGATTAGCGCGCCCGACGGCTGCTTCCCAAAGCCGCAACCTTCGACGCCGGCCGAAACTTCGCCCGAAACGCCGCCGTCGCCGATTCCCGCCCAGTCGCCTGCCGTTACGGCATCGCCGTCGCCATGAGCACCATCTCGCCTGCGTCGGGCTTGCCGCGATGAACGATCATCATGTGGCCGCCCATCGGCCCGGGGCGCATCGTCTTGTGCATGTTTTCGATCGCCGCGGTGACTTGCGAGGATTCCGAAGGCGATAAGATGCCGTCGATCTGTTCGGCGGCTTGGCACATCGAAACGTCGCCGTTATTGAACCGCGCGGCGACGGCCTGCGCCTGGGCGCGGTGATCGGAAGTAAGTGCGTTCAGCACCGCCGCGCGCATCTGCGCGTGCGCGTGCTCCATTGGAGCGTTCATTGCCGGCGGGGGCTGCATGGGCGGAGGTGCCATCATCGGCGCCTCCTGGATCGCAACGCCCGCGAGCATCGTTAACGCAATCGTTGAAATCATGTTCGACATGCGTTCATGATACGGCGGCTCTCTGTGATGAAATTGGGACGCTGGGTAAGCGAACCGTGCACGTCAGGCCGCCGCCCTCGCGGTTTTGCAGCGCGATGGTTCCGCCGGCGCGTTCCACACTTTTCTTGATGATCGAAAGCCCAAGCCCGGTCCCCGGAACGCCTTCGCCCGACGCGCCCCGATAGAACCGATCGAAGGCGTGGGCCAGCTCGCCGGGGCTCATGCCGGGCCCGCGATCCTCCACGGCGATCGTGCATTCGCTTCCGTCCCCGGATGCGCAAATCTCGACCTCTCCTTCGGGTGCGTATTTGAGCCCGTTGTCGACCAGCGCGCACACCGCGCTAAGCAGATCGCCGGCATCCGCGCGCACTGCAGTGCCGGGCGGCGCCTCGCGCACGCGCAACCGCGCTCGCGCCTCTTCGGGGAACGATTCTTGAACGCGCCGCAGCACGCCGTTGACTTCGACGATCGACTGATCGCGCGCTCCGCCGTGTTCCAGGCGCGCGAGCGTGATTAAGTCGTCGATGAGCGAGCGCATGCGGCGGCTCTGGGCCAACATCGCTGCTATCGCCGATCCGCGCCGCGCGGAGTCGGGCCGTGCGGACATCGCGCTCAAGTATCCGACGATAACGGTCAGCGGCGTGCGCAGTTGATGCCCGGCGTCCGCCACGAACTGCCGCATCTCGGCATCGGCGCGGTCCCGCTCCTCGAACGCGTGCGTGATCTGCGCTACCGCGCGGTTGTACGCGCGCGCCAGTTCGCCCAGCTCGCTGCGATCGGACGTGCTGACAGCTTCAGGCGTAAAGTCGCCGTCGCCGAAACGGTTGAGCGCGTGCGTCGTGCGCACGAGCGGTTCGAGCGTGTTGCCCGCCACGACGATCGCGGTGCGCCAGGCCGCGAAAATAACGATTGCCGCAAAAATCGCGATGATCGTCCACAACTGCGCCATGACGGTCCGCAAACGGTCGGAGTCCGGCATGACCAGTGCGCTGCCGCCCGGGAAGACGACGGCCAGCGGATGCATCTCGATGCCCATGAGCCGCGCGGTAAAGGGCGGCGCGGGCATCATCGTGCCCGGAGGCAGCTTCATGCCGAAGCCCAGCGGCGGACGCTGCGGGCCGAGCAGCACGATCACGCCCGTCGGCCGCAGGCGCTGCTGCAGAAACTCTTGCAGATCCGTTTGCGGCACGGGGTCGGCCTCGTACTGGTCGACCAGCGCGGGAATTTGCTTCGCGGCGTTTTCCATGGCGCTGGCCATGCCGTATGAAACGATCTTGCTCACGGCCAGATGCGCCAGCGCTGCGATGAGCAGCACCACGAGCGCCGCCATTCCGGTGTACCAGGCGACCAGGCGCCACCGCAGCGATCTCACGACGCGCGAACGCGCAGCGAGTATCCGGCGCCCCGTACCGTCTGGAGCAACGGCGTCGCAAACGGCACGTCGATCTTCCCGCGCAGATACGAAATATAGGTCTCGACCGCGTTCGTGGTCACGTCCGCGTCGTCGCCCCACACGAGCGAGATCAGGTGTTCGCGGCTGAAGACGCGCCGGGGTTCGCGCATGAACGTTGCCAGCAGGTCGAACTCGCGCGTGGTAAGCGAGATGGGCTTACCGGCTCGAACCGCCGTGCGCGTCCGGAAATCGATCGTCAAGTCGCGGAACGTCAGCTGCTCGGGTTCTTCCAGGCGGGGCCGCCGCAGGGCCGAGCGCAGCCGCGCGATCAGCTCGGGCATCTCGAAGGGCTTGGGCACGTATTGATCCGCCCCGCCGTCCAAGCCGCGCACCTTGTCGTCCGTGCCGCCTTTGGCGCTCAGGATGAGGATGGGCGCCTGCGTCGCCGCGCGGTAGCGGGGCAGCAGCGAGATGCCGTCGGCGCGCGGCATCATGACGTCGAGCAGGATCAGGTCGGGATCCCAAGCGCGCACGAGGTCCAGGCCGGCAAGGCCGTCGCCGGCCGATCGGACCTCGAAACCGGCATCCGCCAACTCCGTCTCGAGCAGCGATCGTATCGCCGGCTCGTCGTCGATGACGGCCACGCGCGCGGGCCCAGGCTCCATGCAGGTACGATAACACACCCGCCCTTGGAGCAGTTTGGGACCCCAAACTGCCGATTCGAAGAAAATTTCACCCATTTTGAGGCCGTTTTGATGGCAGTGTAGCCATGGGGGTGGCACAATCGTAAATGACATGGAACGCACGAACGAACCAAAGATCGTCCTACTCGTTCGACTCCTCAACGCGATCGACGAGGGGCGCTTCTCTTTTGAACAGCTGAAAGACCGGATTGCCGACGGCGAGCACCGCCCCAGCACCCGCAGCCTGCGCCGCTACCTGGCGGTCCTGGCCGACGCCGGCTTTCCCTGGTACTTCGATCGTCCCTCGAACACGTACCGGTTCTCGGGCGGGTACAGCCTCAAGCGCTTAGAGTTGAGCAGCAGCGAACTCTTCGGTTTGGTCGCCCTGCGTGCGATCAGCGCGAGCCTGGGCGGCGCCTTGGGCACGTACGTCGACGAGGTGACCGAGAAGATGGTCGGCTCGGCCGGCAGCGGCGCGAAGGAACGCATGCGGACCGCTCCCAACGTGACGTTCCGCCTGAGCGAGATTCGCCTGGACGAGCACGGCGAGCGCACGTTCAACCAGCTCTCGTCGGCCGAACGCGCGTCGCGCTGCGTCACCTTCATCTACGAGGACAAGGAAGGCCACCGCACCAAGCGGACCGCCGACCCGTACGGTTTTATCGTCAGCGGCGGGCGCGTCTACTGTTTGGCGTACGACCACGACCGGCGCGACAAACGCACTTTCGCGGTGGACAGCATCTCCGATCTCTCGGTGCTCGCGCAAACGTTCACCAAGCCCGGCAACTTCAATCTCGAAGAGTTCGCGTCGACGTCGATCAGCGGCGTGCTGCACAGCGAGAAGACGCAAGAAGTCCGCGTCCGCTTTGCATCGCGCGTGGCCAAGGCGGCGATTGCGGCGCGCGTGGTTGCCGAACGCGATGTGGAACGCATGCATGACGGCTCCGTCGAGATCGTCTACCGCGTCGCGGACGTCGACGAACTCTGCCGATGGGTTCTGGGCTGGGGCCCGCAAGCCGAGATCGTTTCGCCGCAGAATGCGCGCGACCGCGTGCACATGCTCATCGCGCAAATCGCGGCCAAATACGAACTTCCCGTTCCCAAGTAATCGCCGCCCGCGGCCTGCAGAAAGCGAAAACCCCGGGGATTATTCATCCTCGGGGTTTCGACGTCATCCGGCGGGAGTCGTGCCTGTTTGGATCCGGTGAGGGAGCCCTACTGACACACCGTCGTTTCGAACTTTGCACTCGTTGTGCCGATTCTCACCTGCACCTGTCATCATGCGCGTTCGCGGCTTAACGTCAACCGCGCTTCGTTTTCTTATTCGAAGTGTTCGTATGGTAGCAGATGCATTTCGCGCTTTGCAATATGCAAAACCGCGTGCTCACAGCCTATTCGCAAGAAACCGCACTTTTCCACGCGTTATTCACTATTTGTCATCCTGAGCGGAGCCTACGGCACGCAGTGCGTGCCCTAGCGCAGTCGAAGGACGAATGACGATAATAACAAAGGCTTCGGATGTTACTCCGAAGCCTTCGACGTACTCACTCATCGCGTCTCGCCTGTTTGACTTCGGTGAAGAAGCCCTACTGACGTCGACTGACGGTTCGATCGTTCCACTCGGATCGCCGACGTGCGACTGCATCGTCAACATGGCCCGACCGCGACTATACGTTCATCGCCCTTCGATCGTTTAAAATCGAAGTTCTTGCATGGTATCACCGCGCTTGGGTCGTAGCAAGTGCGCGGAACCGGTACTCCACAGCGTTTCCACAAGAAATCGCAGTTATGCACAGAAGGAACGAGCCGTGAACGTTTTATTCGCAACGCTCTTGCTCGCGCAAAGCATGTTCGGGGGGCTTCCCATTGACGGAATCTCGTGCGAGCAGATGGAGGGAGCGGTCGAGCACATTCACGCGCACCTGCAACTCTTCGACCGCGGAAAGCCGGTAACGGTGCCGGCGAATATCGGCATCTCGGTCGGCTGGCGTTGTTTGTACTGGCTGCACACGCACGCCGCCAACGGCGTCATCCACATCGAGTCGCCGGTGCAGCGGACCTTTACGCTGGGGCAGTTCTTCGACGTCTGGGGCGAAGCGCTCGGGCGCACCCGCGCGGCGGGCGTGCGCGCGCCGCACGGCTCGGTGCTGCGCGTCACGGTCGACGGAAAAGCTTGGAAGGGCGATCCGCGTTCGGTTCCGCTGCGCGACCAGGAAGAGATCGTCATCCAGAGCGGCCCGCCGTACGCGCACGGCACGCCCGCCAATTGGTCGCGCGTCTAGCCGGGCAGCGCTGAAAGGCCCGGCCGGGGAAGGCCGGAACTACAGCCGCGTATGACCACGGCCGCCCCTCCCGTCGTAGAACTCGACGGTAAATCGCTCTCGCTCGAAGCGATCCGCAGCATCGCGCAAGACGGCGCACCCGTCCGCGTATCGCCGCAAGCGCGCGAACGCGTCGCCGCTGCCCGGAGGCTCGTCGACGAACGCTTTCGGCTCGGCGATGCGATCTACGGCGTCACGACCGGGTTCGGCCGGCTGGCGAACGTCAAGATCGATCCGCAAGACGCCGCCCAGCTGCAGCTCAACCTGGTTCGCAGCCACGCCGCCGGCACGGGCGAACCGATCGCCGTCGACTTCGTCCGCGCGGCGGGCGTTCTTCGCGCCAGTTCGCTGGCCGCGGGTCACTCCGGCATCAAAGAGTCGACGCTGGATCTGCTGGTCGAGCTGCTCAACCGCGGCGTGACGCCGGTCGTGCCGCGTCAGGGATCCGTCGGCGCCAGCGGCGACCTCGCGCCGCTCGCCCACATGACGCTCACGCTGATCGGCGAGGGCGAAGCCTTCTACCGGGGCGAGCGCATGCCGAGTGCGCGCGCGCTGGAACTGGCGGGCCTGCAGCCGATCGTGCTCGGCGCCAAAGAGGGCCTCGCGCTGGTCAACGGCACCGAAGTGATGACGGGCATCGCCGCGCTCTGCTTGCTGCGCGCCGAAGGGCTCATGGCCGCAGCCGACGTGATCGGAGCGATGGCGCTCGAAGCGTTTCTCGGAACCGATCGCGTGTTCGATCGCCGCATCAACGCGCTGCGCCCGCATCCCGGACAATCCCGCGTCGCGGATAATCTGCGCGCGCTGCTCGCGGGCTCGGAGATCATGGAGTCGCACCGCGACTGCGGCCGCGTCCAAGATCCGTATTCCTACCGCTGCATTCCCGTCGTGCACGGCGCGGTCCGCGATGCCGCGGCGCACGCACGGCGCGTGGTAGAAACCGAAGCGATCTCGGTAACCGACAACCCGCTGGTCTTCCCCGACGACGGCGAATTTCTGACCGGCGGAAATTTCCACGGTCAGCCGATCTCGCTCGCCTGCGATCTGCTCAAGATCGCGCTGTCGGAGCTCGCCGGCATCAGCGAGCGGCGTTTGTACCTGCTGCTCAACGCCGAAGAGCGCGGGCTCCCGCTTTTCCTTACCGGACGCTCGGGACTGCAATCGGGCTTGATGATCGTGCAGTACACCGCGGCGGCGCTGGTGTCGGAAAACAAGGGCCTGTCGTGGCCCAACAGCGTCGACTCGATTCCGACCTCGGCCGGCCAGGAAGACCACGTGAGCATGGGCATGACCGCCGCCGTCAACCTCGATCGCGTTCTGGAGAACGTCGAAGGCGCGCTGGCCTGCGAGTTGCTCGGTGCGCTCGTAGCCACAGACATCCGGCGTCCGTTGCGATCCGGCGCGGGCACGCAGGCAGCGCACGAGTTTGCGCGCGCGCGGATCGCGCCTTGGAGCGAGGACCGCGTCCCCGCGCCCGACATCGCCGCGGCGCGGGATCTCATCCGGAGCGGCGAGATGGTGCGCGCTGCCGAAGAAGCCGCCGGCATTTCATTAATAGGAGAACGTCATGAGTAGCGTCATGAGCGGACCGCGCACGGTTCGCGCGCCGCGCGGCCGGGAGTTGTCGTGTCACGGCTGGCCCCAGGAAGCCGCGCTGCGCATGCTGATGAACAACCTCGATCCCGAGGTGGCCGAACGCCCGCAAGATCTCGTGGTGTACGGCGGAAACGGGCGCGCCGCGCGGTCCTGGGAGGCGTTCGACGCGATCGTTCGCACGCTGCGCCGTCTCAAGAACGACGAGACGCTGATCGTGCAGAGCGGCAAACCGGTCGCGGTTTGGAAGACGCATACGCGCGCGCCGCGCGTGCTGATCGCAAACTCCAATCTGGTACCGCAATGGGCGCAGTGGAGCGTTTTCCGCGAACTCGAGGCGCAGGGGCTGATCATGTACGGCCAAATGACCGCGGGTTCGTGGATTTACATCGGGACGCAGGGCATCGTGCAGGGAACGTACGAGACGTTTGCCGAGCTCGCGCGTCAGCACTTCGGCGGAACGCTGCGCGGACGGGTCTGTCTAACGGCGGGAATCGGCGGCATGGGCGGAGCGCAGCCGCTGGCGATTACGATGAACGAAGGCGTCGCGCTGGTGATCGACGTCGATCGCGCGCGGCTCGAGCGGCGGCGGGAGCTGCGGTATCTCGACGTGGTCGCATCGTCGCGCGACGAAGCCCTGGCCATGGTGGAAGAGGCGCGGCGCACCGGCAAGGCGCTTTCGGTCGGATACGAAGGCAATGCCGGGCACGAGTTCCCCGCGCTCTACAACATCGGCTTCCGTCCGGACGCCGTCACGGACCAAACGTCGGCTCACGATATGATCAACGGATACGTCCCGATGGATCTGACGCTCGAACAGGCCGAGCTGCTGCGGCGGACCGATCCCGAAGATTACGAGGCGCGCGCATTTGCGACCGTGGCCAAGCACGTGCAGGCGATGGTCGATTTTCTAGATGCGGGCGCGATCGTTTTCGACTACGGCAACAATATTCGCGCGATGGCGCAGCGTGCCGGCGTTACCCGCGCGTTCGATTTTCCCGGATTCGTACCGGCCTTCATTCGTCCGCTCTTTTGCAAGGGCAGCGGGCCGTTTCGATTTGCCGCACTCTCGGGCGATCCCGCCGACATCGCGCGCTGCGACGAAGAGCTGCTCGCGCTGTTTCCCGGCGACGCGCACCTGCGCCGCTGGCTCACGCTGGCCAAGGAACGCGTCTCGTTTCAAGGCTTGCCGGCCAGGATTTGCTGGCTGGGCTACGGCGATCGCGCCAAAGCCGGCCTGCGGTTCAACGAACTGGTCGCCAGCGGTGAAATCTCCGCGCCGATCGTGATCGGGCGCGATCATCTGGACACCGGCAGCGTCGCGTCGCCGTACCGCGAAACCGAATCGATGCGCGACGGGAGCGACGCGATCGCCGATTGGCCGATCTTGAACGCGCTGCTCAATACGGCGGCCGGGGCGCATTGGGTCTCGTTCCATCATGGCGGCGGCGTCGGCATCGGGTATAGTTTGCACGCCGGCATGGTTGTCGTCGCGGACGGCAGCGAGGATGCGCGCGAACGTTTGGAATGCGTGCTCGCGACCGATTGCGGCATGGGCGTCGTTCGCCACGCCGATGCGGGGTACGAGATCGCGATTCAAACCGCGGACGAAAAAGGCATCGATTGGCGGCTGTAGCGCAGCTGCTCGTTCGCGCGAAAACCCTGGTCACCAACGCGGGCGCGGTCGCCCAAAACCGCGTGTCATTCGAGGATCTCGGAGTCGTTCGCGACGCCGCGCTGCTGGTGACGGATGGAAAGATCGCGTTCGCCGGCCCGCGCGCTGGCGCCGAAGCGCTCGTGCGCGGTGACGTTGCCGAATATGATGCCCAGGGCGTCGTCGTTCCCGGCTTTATCGATGCGCACGCGCATCCACTCTTCGCGGGCAATCGCGAGCCGGATTTTGCGGCGCGCCAGCGCGGCGATGCGTCGCCGCTCGGCATGCTGTACACCGTGGAGCAGACGCGCAAGGCGCTCGAACATCCCGACCGGTTCTGGCCGCGGGTGCGCGAGCGTTTGGCCGCGATCCTCGCGCACGGTACGACGACGCTGGAAACCAAGACGGGGTATGCGCTGCATCGGCCCGGGGAAACCGATCTGCTGCGCATGATCGACGCGCATCGCGACGAGCCCGGCCTGCCGCGTTTAATTGCGACGTTCCTTGGCGCGCACGCGCTTCCGCCCGAGTTCTTCACGGAGATCGACTACGTCGATTATTTGATCGATCAGTGCTTGCCGGTGGCCAAAGCGGACGGCGCGGTCTACGCCGACGCATTTTGCGAACCCGGATTCTTCTCTCCCGAGCAAACGCGGCGCTATTTGGAAGCCGCGCGCGCGCATGGGCTGCGCTTACGCGTCCATTGCGACGAGATGGCATTCGGCCACGCCGCCGAAATGGCTGCGTCGCTCGGCGTCGACGCGGTCGATCACTGCAACTGCATCAGGGAGCAAGACGTGGACGCGATCGCGGATCGTGGGATCGTCACGGTCGCTTGTCCGGCAACCATTGCCTACCTCGATCTCAAACAGCGAGCTCCCGTGCGGGCGCTGCTCGAACGCGGCGCAACGGTGGCCCTCGCGAGCGATTTCAATCCGGGAACCTCGCCGTGCTTCAACTTGCAGACGGTCGCGTATTTCGGCCGCGCGATCTTTGGGCTGTCAGCAGCCGAGGCGCTGTACGCCGTAACGCGCGCAGCCGCGCAGTCGCTGCATCTGGATGCCGGGACGCTTCGTCAGGGAGCCGATGCCGATTTCGTCGAGCTGGCGTTGGACTCGCCCGACGAATTCGGCTGGCAGTTCGGCGGAAACCTGGCCCGCGCCGTGTTTCGCTCGGGGCAACGCGCCGCATGAATGCCGTAATCGTGCGTTGCGCGCGCGCGCTCGTCGACGGTGCCGAGCATCACGACTTTGCCTTCGCCGTCGAAAACGATCGCATCGTTGCGGTCGATACCGCCGAAAATTTGCGCCTGCGCTTTCCGCACGCGCACCTGCGGCACCACGGGCCGGACGTGGCCGCCGTGCCCGGGTTTATCAACGGGCATAGCCACGCGTACCAGATCCTCATGCGCGGGTGGGCCGACGATCTGCCGTTTGCGCGCTGGCGCAGCGACGCGCTCTACAAGGTCGTGCCGCAACTCACGCCCGATCAGATCTATGCGGCGTTCCGGCTGGCCTTCGACGAGATGCTCGCCGCCGGCATCACGACCGTTACCGAATTCTTCTATCTCAACGGCGCGGGCAACGCGCACGCTGCCGAAGCGATCCGGGCGGCGGCCGATGCCGGCATCCGGTTGATTTTCGCGCGCACGTGGATGGATGCCGACTACGCGCCCGCCGCGTTCCGCGAAACGATCGAGCAGGCGCAGGAGCGTACCGCCGCGCTGATGAGCGAGTTTCCGCGTGCAAACGTCTGCGTCGCGCCGCATTCGCTCCACGCCGCCTCGCACGAAATGATCCGCGCCGCGGCCCGGTTCGCGCAGCAGCAGGATTGCATGCTGCACGTGCACGTGGCCGAAGCCCAGTACGAAGGCCGTGAAACGCTCGAGCGCTTCGGCTGCACGCCTATCGAATTGTTGCACCGCTTGGATGCGCTGAACGAGCGCACCGTCGCAATTCACGCCATCTACGTCAGCGAACGGGAAAAGCAGCTCATGGCGCAATGCGGTGCGCGCGTCGTCCATAACCCGATGACCAATCAGTACCTCGGAGACGGGATCTGCGACGTCCCGCGCCTGCTCGAGCTCGGCGTTCCCGTCGGCCTTGGCACCGATGCGGACGTTCGCCCTTCGATTATCGAAGAGATGCGCGCGGCCTCGCTGCTGCAGAAAGTGCGCCTCTGCGACGGAAGCGCGCTCGGCGCGCAGGCCGCTTTGCGTTTGGGAACGTCGGGCGGCGCTCGCGCGCTCCGCCTCGAGGCCGGCTCCTTCGCCCCGGGTGCGTACGCCGATTACTCCGTCGTCAGCGTCGAATCGATGGACGCGTGGGGCGTCCTGGCCAATCACCTGATCTACCGCGCGCAAGATGCCGACGTTGTGGAAACGTACGTCGGCGGCCGGCTCGTGCGTTCGCGCGGTCAAGCCGCGCCTTCGCGTGACGCGCTGGGGCCGTTACTGGCGTCGCTTTCGCTTTAGCAATCGTTCGAGGGCGTCAGGAACGTCCCTAAGAACGAATACCAGCCGTTGGCGGAGGTCGACGGCGGCCGTTTGCACGTGAAGTAGTCGTGGAACGCCAGTTCCTGCAGATTGTAGTCCCGTCCGTCCGAGCGGACCATCTCGTGCGAGCCGTCGAGCGGATCGGCGACTTCGAGCAGCCCCGCCGGCGTCTGATTCGTTCCGAACGGATCGTCCATCCACTCGCCGATCTCGTGCGTCGAAACCTCGATGTTGGCGACACTTTCGAATTGCGGTCCGATGAACGAAAGCACGCCGCGGTCGTTGAACATGGTGACCGCAAAGGTCTGCGGCCCAAGACTGCTGTGGTATGCGACGCCGCTGCCGATCACCGTGTTGTACGACAGGAAAATCACGAAGCGGTCCGGCCCGACCTGTTGCGAGTGTTTGAGGTAATCGCGAACGGCTTTAACCGCGATGACTTGACTGATGCTGGCCCACTTGATCCCGTTGCGCAGGACGTGCGTGCGGCCCAAACCCGTGGGTATCGTCAGCACGATCGGCTTGATCGTTCGCGGCGTGCCGAGCAGCACGTGATACCCGGGCGAGCGCCGCGATACGTCTCTCCAATAATTCGCGCGTTGGAACGCGTCGACGTATTGCGTGTTGCCGGCCCAGACTTTTCCGGATCGGAACGGCACGGGTTCGAACAGCGGTGACGAAACGAACGCTTGAACGGCCGAGACCTTGAGCGTCTGCGTACGCATCGTCGGATCGAAGACGGTCCCATCGGGCATCGTGAATTTGAACGGGACGATCAGCACGGGTATGGTGGTGCTGATCGAGCCTGCCGCCGGATCCGTCCCGACCATCGTGTACGAATACGTCGCGCGCCCGTCGGAAAAGGTGCGCGTCCAAAGCGGAAGCATCGCCCTGCCGCGCGCCGAAGCCCACGCCTGGGTGTCTTCGTCGGGCGGCTCGGCGACGTAATTACCGAGCGGTGAAACGCCGGAGTGCGCCGTCGATTGCGCGATGGCGCGCGACGCCGGCGGAAGAAGAACGGGCGGTTTCGAGCCGGAGCATGCTGCGATCGCCAGGGCAGCCGCTACACAAAGGACGCGACGCCGAATCATACGGGAAAAATCGCCGCACGCTCGCCTGCCTCCTCCCCAAGCGCCCGCGAACGATGCGAAAGGGGGACGCGCATCCTGCGCATCCCCCTTTTCTCTGCCCACGCTGCCCTCATACCCAGCGCCCCAAACCTCTAAAGCAGCGCCGATCGGATGCGCTGCATGAACGGTCCGAACTTCGCATTATTCTCCGCAGTCGACGGCATGCCGGCGTACACTACCGCTACATAAGCGCCGCCTTGCCCGGTGTACAGGATGCCGCCGTCGTGCGTGACTTCATCCGTATCGCCCGTCTTGTGTGCGAAGCGATCGCCCGCGCGCAATCCGCGCGGCAACTTTTCGTTCCATTCTTGGCGCAGCAATATCGCGCGCAGTTCCTGCGCTCCCGGAATCGTCGCCAGGGCAATCCGTTCGAACAGCACGGCCGCGTCTGCAGCGGGGTGCGTGTTGCGATGCACGCCGTCCCATCCCGGATCGTCGATTAACGGAACGTCGCCCGACAACTTGCGATAGAAGGCCGTGTGCCGTAAGCCGAGCTCGCGCTGCACGATTCGCGTTGCGCGTTCGCGGCCGAGCACGTCGAAAAGAACGTTGGTCGCGACGTTGTCGGAACGCGCGATCATCAGCTCGATCAATTCGCCGATCCGGGCTCGATAGCCGGGCACGAGCGGCGAGCGCGCGTCGTTGGCGGTCATATTGCTCTCGTCGACAGTCGCGGCGTCGTCTAGTCCCAGCGCACGCTGGTGGATGAGGTGGTACGCCGCGGCCGCCAGCGGCGTCTTAATCATGCTTGCGGGGTACAGCGCCTTGCCGGGATCGATCTCCGCCAGCGGGCTCTCCGCCCCGGCTGCCTTGACGACCGCACTGACGGGATCGATCCCCAGTTCGGCCGCCCAACGCGCAAGGTCCACGCTTGCCCTAGTGCTCGCGCGCGCCCGCGGCGTCCTATGGGCGCGGGGCGCAAGTAAGTACTTGCATTCACCGCTCGCGGTATGCTAAGATGCCGTTGCAAGTGTGTACTTGCACTCATTCACCGACGATGAAGACGAAGATGCTTTCGAAATTTGCCGCCCTGCTCGCCGGCCTCACGGTGCTGGCGGGGGCCTTCGCGGCCGCCGAGCCGCAGAACAGCCAGCCGCTCGACGCCGGAACGATTATGGACCGCATCCAGGGCCGCAACCCGTCCCTGCAGTCCTTCCAGGCGCCGGTCCACGTCGACGTCCGCATGCGCAGCTTCCCGTGGCTGGCGCCCAAACTCGACGGCACGGCGTACTACAAGCGTCCCGACAACTACGAGGTCGTCTTTAACCGCGTGCCTTCGTATGCGCACGGGATCAATAAACTCTTCGGCGATATCGGCGACCCGGCCGCCTGGCGGCGCGAGTACAACGTCGATTTCGCCGGCGTGCAGCGGGTCGACGGGCGCACTGCGCTCGCGTTGCGCCTGACCAAGAAGATTCACAGCGACCAGCTGGCCGATACCATCGCCTACGTCGATCCGGTCACGTATCAGGTCGTCCGCATGGATTTTCACTACACGAACGGCGGCGAGATCAGCATGACGCAAAATTACCGGGATCAAGGGCAATATAACGTCATCGTCGCCCAGCACGCTGAGATCCACATCCCGCACGTGAGCGCGGTTGCCGACGCGACGTTCGGCGCCTATCAGCCCAACGTGGCCGTCAGTGACGAGGTTTTCACGAAGAAGTAACGATGCTGCACGAAATACCGGCCCGTTCGCCCGAAGAAACGCGATCGCGCATCCTGGCCGCCACGCGCCAGCTCTTCGCTAAGAAGGGACGCCGCGGGACGACCACGCGCGAGATCGCCGAATTGGCGGGCGTCAATGAAGCCACGCTCTTCCGGCACTTCGGCAACAAGGACGCGCTGATCGAAGCGTGCGCGGAACACTACTGCGCGGCCACCGCCTTTCAAGAACTGCTGCCCAAGCTGAGCGGCAAACTCCAGGAAGATCTGCGCGTGATCGCGGGCACGCTCTTCCAGCGGTTGGAAGAGGTGCGCGACATGATCGTGATGTCGCTCTCGGAAGAAGAGAACGACAGCACCGTCGGCCTGGCCGCATGGCGAGGCCCGCAAGCCGTCCGCAGCCTTCTGGTCGATTACATGGCGCGCCGGGTCGAGAGCGGCGAGCTGACGGGCGATCCGCAGCTGCTCGCGAGGTTCTTCATGGGCATGATCTTCGCGCAGGTCGTCGGGCGCAAGAAGCTGCCCGAGCTGCAGTACACGATGGATCAAATTTTGGATTTCCAGGTCAACGTATTTCTCAACGGTGTAAGAAAGTAAGAGATGATGGAGACGCGCGAGCGTGAAAAACAAACCGTCACGACCGGTTCCTCCGGCGAAGGCCGCAACGGCCACGTGAACGAGATCGAAGCCGATTCCGGCGCGAAGCGCAACATGCGCCCGCTGCTGATCGCGGTGGGTTTCGTCGTGGCGATTCTCATCGTAATTTGGGGCGTGCGCTACTTCATCTACGCCGGCGCGCACCAATCGACGGACGATGCGCGGGTCGACGCCAATACGGTAGCGATCACGAGCAAGATCTCCGAGCGCGTCGACCAAATCGCCGTGCAAGCCGATCAGCCGGTCAAGAAGGGCCAGCTGCTGGTGGTGCTCGACTCGGCCGACGAGCGCGCGCGGCTGGATCAAGCCCAGGCCAATCTGCAGCTCGCGCTGCAGAATCAGCAAGCCGGCGTAGCGCAAGGCAGCGGCGGCGTGTCGCAGGCGCAAGCCGACGTCCAAAACGCGGCAGCCCAAGTGCCGGTCGCGCAGGCGGGCGTCGCTGCCGCGCAGGCGCAAGTGCAGGCCGCGCGCGCAGCCGTTCCGGGCGCGGCGCAAGCGCTCGCGCAAGCTGCGGCCAATCTGCGCCGCACGCAGACGCTGGTGCGGTCGGGCGACGTCGCGCGCGAGC
>DASRDE010000175.1:0-3655 GCA_035652755.1 Vulcanimicrobiaceae bacterium
TGGTCAAGGGGAGGCGGTTCGACGCCGCTTTGGCCGCTTGACATGGAACACAGTATCTGAGCGGAGCCTACGGCACGCGCAGCGTGCCATAGCGCAGTCGAAGGACTGGCGTGTGGAAGGCGGTGCGGTGCGAAAGATAAGGGGCGTGAGGAGATCTGTGTCATCCTGAGCGGAGCCTACGGCACGCGCAGCGTGCCATAGCGCAGTCGAAGGACAATTGTGTCATCCTGAGCGGAGCCTACGGCACGCGCAGCGTGCCATAGCGCAGTCGAAGGACTGGCATGTTCGCGGCTATTGCTCGGGCGGTTCGCTTTTTGCGTTCCACAGATGCTCCGGAATGCCGAGCTGATGGTTGATCCAGCGAGCCCAAACGAAAAGCGCATCGGACAATCGGTTCAAGTAACGAATGCCGTCGGCGTTGCCCGGCTCGGTCTCCTCCAGACGCACGAGCAGCCGCTCCGCGCGGCGGCAAACGGTGCGTGCAACGTGAAGGTGCGCGCCCGGCGGCGAGCCGCCGGGATGAATGAAATTCGAGAGCGGTTGCAGATCTTGTTGCGCGGCGTCGATTGCGCGTTCGAGCGCCGCTGCGTCCTCGGGCGAAACGGCGGGCATACCTTCGATGCGTTTATTCGCCGGCGTCGCGAGTTGGGATCCCAGATTGAAGAGCACGTCTTGCGTCCAGGCCAGCCACGCGTCTAAACGGGCGATACCACCCTGGCCGCCCCGATCGCGCAGCAGCGATCGCACCACGCCGACATGACTACTCAGCTCGTCCAGCGTCCCGTACGTTTCGATGCGCGGGCTATACTTGCTGACCCGCGAACCTCCGACCAGCCCGGTGGTGCCGTCGTCACCGGTACGAGTGTAGATGCGCGTCAATTTCGGCATGCGCCCCTCTTCGCAACCGCGGTCGATTCATCCTGAGAACGCAAGACGGCGCGCCTTGAGGCGTATCGAACCGGCGCGTCGAGCTGCGCGCGGCTTTGAGGGGAACGGCAGCCCGCGGTTGGGAATAGGGGCCGGTCATGTCCGACCTGGTCCAAGAATCGCTGGTCAAAGAGATCCCGCCGAAAGCGGCGGACCTCTCCGCTTGGTACACGGCCGTCTGCCTGAAGGCGGAGCTCGTCGATTATTCGCCCGTGCGGGGCTGCGTCGTGCTGCGTCCGCACGGCTTCGGTATGTGGGAGAACCTTCAAAAACATCTGGATGAGCGGTTCAAAGCGACCGGGCATGAAAACGCGTACTTTCCGCTGCTGATCCCCGAGCGGTTACTGATGAAGGAAGCCGAGCACGTCGAAGGCTTCGCGCCGGAGGTCGCGTGGGTTACGCAGGGCGGCAGCGAGGTGCTCGAGGAGCGCCTGGCGATTCGCCCGACGTCGGAAGTGATCATCGGCGTGATGTATGCCAAGTGGATTCAGTCGCACCGCGACCTTCCCGTGCTGATCAACCAGTGGGCGAACGTGCTGCGCTGGGAAAAGGCGACCCGCCCGTTTTTGCGCACCATGGAATTTCTTTGGCAGGAGGGCCACACGGCGCACGCGTCGGCCGCCGAAGCGCGCGAGGAGACCGAACGCATGCTCGCGGTCTACGAGGATTTCGCGCGCAAAGTTGCAGCGGTACCGGTCTATGCCGGCGCCAAGAGCGCGAGCGAACGTTTTCCCGGCGCGGTCGAAACGTACTCGATCGAGGCGTTGATGCCGGACGGTAAAGCCCTGCAATCCGCGACGTCCCACGATCTCGGCCAAAACTTCAGCAAGGCATACGACATTACGTTCACCGACGTCGATCAGCAGATCAAACACGTCTACACGACGTCGTGGGGCATGTCGTGGCGGATGCTCGGCGCGGTGATTATGACGCACGGCGACGATCGCGGCCTGCGCATCCCGCCCAAGCTCGCGCCGATCGAGGCGGTCTTCGTCCCGATCGTCCGCTCGGGCGAAACGGCGGCGGTCGAAAAGGCCCACGAACTGGCCCGAACGTTGCGCGCTCAAGGATTCCGGATAAGAGTCGACGATCGCGATCAGACGCCGGGGTGGAAATACAGTGAGTGGGAGATGCGCGGCGTACCCCTGCGGATCGAACTGGGTCCGCGCGACTTGCAGAGCGGCAGCGCGATGGTCGTACGGCGCGATAAGCAAAAAGGGGAAGAGGGGGCGAAAACGAGCGTGCCGTTCGAAGGTCTCGGCCCGGCGTTGCGCGATCTTCTCGACAGCGTGCACGAGTCGATGTACGGCGACGCCCTGCGTTTTTTGGAATCCCACACGTTCGCCGTGAGCGATCGCGAGCAGTTCTTCGAAATGTGCCGCACGCGCGCCGGAATGATCGATATTCCGTGGTGCGGGCGGGCCGAGTGCGAAGCTGCGGTAAAAGCCGCTACCGGCGCCACGACGCGCAACACGCGTGCGCAGGTTCAATCCGGATCGGCATGCGTCGCGTGCGGCGAGCCTGCAATCGTCAACGCCTATTTTGCACAGAGTTATTGAGTTAGCGGCCGCGATCGCCGCGGCAGCGCAATCGCTTTTCCCGGCAGCTCCGCCGGCCGTGGCCTCGAGCGATGCGTACGCGCGCGCTTCGGGCAACGCCAAACCGATTGCGGTGCGCATCGGGCGCGCGCTGTTCCGCACGCAATGGCCGGCGCAAGTCCTGAACGTTTATGCCGACGCGTTCGGGCGCTTCCGCGTTGCAGGGCTGCGTCTCTCCGGCGTCCATTTCCACCACGCGCTGAACCGGCTGCAATTCGAGGCGGAGATCTCCGAGCTGGTCGCCCGCGCGTTTGCGGCTGCGCCGGTCGACGAAGTGGACGTCTGGGCCTCGGTTCCGTTACGCGTCGGTAAAGATCTGGTGGTAAGCGGCGACCTGGCGCGGCCCACGTCACGCACCGTTTTTACGGTGAGCGTGCGCCGGAACGAGAGCGCGGACGCGCTCCGCAGCCGGTTACGGCAAGGGACCGGTGTCTTCTGGGACCAGGACTGGACGCGCAGCGCTCTAAAATGAGGCCGGACATGTATCGAAAGAGCACTCTGCGCAACGGCGTGCGCGTGATTACGGAAGCGATGCCCGCGTTCCGGTCCGCCTCGCTCGGCATCTGGGCGGACGTCGGATCCGCCGCGGAAGCCGCCGAGAAGCGCGGTATATCGCACTTGGTCGAGCACATGCTCTTCAAAGGAACGCAGCGCAGAACGGCTCGCCAAATTGCCGAAGAGATGGACGGCATCGGCGGCAACCTGAACGCGTTCACCGATAAAGAAACGACCTGCTACTACGCCAAGGTGATGGATCAGCATCTGCCGCTGGCGGCAGACGTGCTGACCGATATGTTCTTGAACTCGCGCTTCGAGTTGGAAGAGTTGAGCAAAGAGCAGAAGGTCGTCCTCGAAGAGATCAAGATGTACGACGACTCGCCCGACGAGTTGATTCACGATCTCTTCATTCAAACGATGTGGAAGGGCAGCAACCTCGGCGCGCCCACGATTGGCTTTGCCGAAACCGTGACGAGCCTTACGCCGGCCGACCTGCGCGCGCACATGAGCCGGCGTTACGCGCCGAACTCGGTCGTCGTCGCCGCGGCCGGGAACGTCGATCACGACGCGGTCGTCGCGATGTTCGAAAAGGCGTTCGAAGGTTTTTCAGGCAGCTGCGAGCTGCCCGTTCC
>DASRDE010000176.1:0-10450 GCA_035652755.1 Vulcanimicrobiaceae bacterium
GAAAGTGCGATTGAGCGGTGCAAGCGAGATGGAATACGTCTGAGCGTTTTAGGGCGGCAGATACTTCCAGCGCAGGACGGGGGTGGTCGGCACATGCGAAAGGTCGTGGAAGGCCTACGTAGTGTTATTGGCCCGCAACCATACGATTATCTTTATGTCCGATTCGACCGAACCTTGGAGCAGTCTGCCGCCGCACGCGCTGACGTTGAGTCAGCCTAGCATGGGCTTTTGTTGGCTTTTCGCCGTTGCAGAAACGCAGCCAACGCTAAAGGCGTTCAGGCCGCCGACGAAATGATGCGCATCGCCGATAACCTGCAGCGCGGATAGCGCACGATCTACAAGGCACTCGCTCGCCAAGCCGCAAAGCCTTTTCTCATGAATGGCCCCAGTCCCGCCGACAAGCACCCGATGACGGGCTTTCCGCAAGTCTGCTTCATCAAGAATACCGTCGATAATCCCAATATCATCGTTGGCGATTACACTTATTACGACGACCCGGAAGACTCCGAACATTTTGAGCGGAACGTCTTGTATCACTTCCCGTTTGTGGGCGACAAACTCGTCATCGGAAAGTTCTGCGCTATCGCAAGAGGCGTGAAGTTTATTATGAATGGGGCGAACCATAAACTTTCCGGCATCTCGACCTATCCGTTTCAAATATTCGCCAAGGGCTGGGAGAAGGTGACGCCGTCATCCGGCGACCTGCCGTACAAAGGCGATACCGTCGTCGGCAACGATGTATGGATTGGCTATGAAGCTTTGATCATGCCGGGCGTTAAAATTGGCAACGGTGCGATCGTATCGTCCCGCTCCGTCGTTACCTCCGACGTCCCTGCGTATACGATCGTCGGAGGCAACCCTGCTAAAGTGATCAAGGAGCGCTTCTCTCCCGACGTCATCAAAAATCTCGAAGAGATCGCATGGTGGGATTGGACAATCGAGACTATTACGAAAAATCTAGCGACGATCGTGTCGGGCGACGTCGAGGCGCTGCGTTCGTGCGCCAAGCAAGGCTGACGGTCCGCGATGGTTGCGTTGCGTCGCTGGGCGATGGACGATCTCCGGCTGCTGCACGAAACGCTCGGCAATCCGGCCATGATGGAGCATTTGGGCGGTGTCGAGTCCCCAGAGCAGATCGAGCGGCGTCACGTACGGTATTTGAACGGTGGCGATATGTTTACGGTTTGGGAGGGTGGTTCAACCGTCGGGTCGGTGGGCTTTTGGGAAAGAGAGTGGCGCGGCGAAGACGTCTACGAAGCGGGCTGGATGATTCTTCCGGAGTTCGCCGGCCGCGGACTTGCAACGCAAGCAGCGGTTGCAGTAATATCGCTCGCGCGCGAGCAGCGAAGGCACCGCTTCCTGCACGCGTTTCCAAGCGTAGAGAATATTGCGTCCAACGCCGTATGCCGCAATGCGGGTTTTATGAATTTGGGCGAGTGCACGTTCGAGTATCCTAAGGGCCATTGGATGCGCTGCAACGATTGGCGCATCGATCTGTTCGCGCATCGCTAGACAGCTAACGCTACGGCGGGTGCGGGCTGAGAAAATCCGCCACGTCTGCATCCCAGAGTGGTAACGTCACCGCCGCTGATTCGTTCTGTCTTCGTGCGGCGTCGTTGTAGGTTCGAAGGTATTTGCGCTTGTCGCAGAGTGCGGCAACCAGCGCCGGACGCCCGAACTGATGCTCGATCGTAACGTCCATTCTATACCCGACCGTGTACCATGGGCCTTGATAGTCGCCGAAGTACGTGAAGCCTTTGGACGCAATGGCGTCGCCTTCCAGCTTTCCGGTCATGATGGAACGAAAGAACGTTTGGAGACCTTGAAAGTCTGAATCGAACGTGGCCATTTGCGCGTTCCAGCGATCGCGGTCACGCTGCGAATCCTCCCAATGCGGATCGACGTTCGGACCGCCCGCAGCGGCAAGCACCGCCCACCCTTCGCCGAACGCGCTGAGCCATTCGTTGAACGCCTTTTGCCGGGGCGTGAACGACTTCTCGTCCGCGGCAACGTCGGGTGGCGGGCAGTTTTCGGCATCCCCCACGTGCAGCAACTCGTGCGATACGGTGTTGGAGAACTGATCCGCCGTCATGGCGGGATCCAAATACAGCATTATCGCCGGATCGGTGTCCAGCTGGTAGACGAAACTGTTGGTCCGCGGTTTAACGAGCGGGTAGATCGTTGCACGCAGCCCGGATCCGTCCGGAAGGTACGCCTGGGCTCGCGCCTCCATTTCGGAAAGATCCTTTGCTCTCCAGGCCGACAACGTTGCTTGAAGCTGTCCCGCCATGGCGATTTGCTTGGGATCGGAAAGGAACTTGCGAAAATCGTCATCGCTGAAGGCGCGCTTGAATTCGGCCTCGCGCTGCTTGAGTCGTCGATATCCCGCCGTCGCAAAGAGCTGATTCCATTCATCGCTCGTCGCCGCGCGCCCGGCCTTTTCGTCCGCAAGTATCGCCAGCGCAGCCCGCGCCTCGCCGTCGTCGATGACGACCGAGTTCGAAGCAGCCGCACTTGCCGGTGCCGCAACGCCCGTTAACGCGAGTCCTTGTGCAATCGCCGCGAAAAATAGAACTGCTGCTCGCAAGTGCATGTACTAACCCGCGCTTCTCCGCTTGGTGCTGTCAACTAATTCGTTAGTTATAATAGGCGGACGACGCGCGCGTTGTCAATCCAGTTTCCGGCGGTAACTGACGCATCACGAACCGGCAATCTTCCATCGCTACGCTCGGCGCATGGACGTAACGAACACTGATGTCGATCGCTGCGAGCGCACGTTGGCGGCGGCGTTGCTTGCACCGGCTTTAACGGCGCCGCTGCAAAACGCGTTCGGAGATGCCGGTGCCGTCGCGCAGCAAGCTTTTGAATCCGCGCTCGCCGGCGCGCTCGGAGGCAAGCCGTGAGCGTCAACGCGCGCGAGGATCGCATTCGCTCGTTCTTTCCGGTCGTGAAGAAGATTGCGCGCCGGATTCAATCGATGATCCCGGGCAGCGATCTCGACGATCTCGTCGGCGACGGGTGCATCGGATTGATCCGTGCGGCGGATACCTTCGACGACTCGCGCGGGCCGGCGTTCGAACGCTATGCCTCCCGGATCGTCGCGGGCGCGATGCTGAACGGTCTGCGCAAGCTGGACCCGGTTTCCGAACGCGTGCGCCGCGAGATGCGGGAAGCCGAGCGCGAGCGGTACGCGATTGCCAGCCAAACCGGCGAGCTGCCCTCCCGGCTCGAGATGGAGGCTCGCCGCCCCGCCCTGCGCCGGGCAACCGTGCACGCGTACCGCCACGCGCCGTTGTCCCTGGACGCCGCCCTGCCCCGAGGGGAGACCCTGGCGGGCGACTGGGGCGCGGACCCGGCCGCCGTCGCCGCAGAACGCGCCGAACGCGACCACGTCGTGCAAGCCCTTCGGCGGATTCCGCTGCGCCAGCGCTTCGTCCTGACGCTGCACTACTACCGGGGCCAGTCGCTGCACCAAATCGGGCGTATGATGGCGATCTCGCCGCAGCGGGCGTCTCAGCTGCACGCCGCCGCACTGCAGAATCTGCGCAAGGCCATCCATGCCCCGCGTTGAGCCCGATGTGCCGGCGCTGCTGTACCAAGCCCAGCAGCCAGCATTGGCAGGTGCGCTCCCCGTATTGCCCCTCATTTCCGAGGACGAACTGGAGACGCCGCCCCTGCCCAGGGACCACCCCCGCTGGGTTCGCGACGCCGTGGCGCTGTCGGCCAGGGCGCGTTCAATTCTTGTTAAGCTTCGGCCGATAATTGTTCGTGTGATGACTTTTTGGGATCATCACACCCGTTCTATTGCCGTAGGAAGCCGCCGCCTGAATGTCGACAGTAGCGGTTCCTACAGGATAGATTGGGACCTTTAGGCCATACGATATCTTATAGTCCATCAGGCCCAAACCCGAGGGAGCTACAACAGGTGCCAGCCAAATGTACGGGGCGGCTGGCGGGTCGGGCCGCAAGAAGGACCGGGTAATTGTTGCAGGAGCTGCGAGACCACCACCACCGGCTACAAGCTCTGTGGGAGTTGTCATTGGGCGCGGACGCTTCGTCCGACGCTCAATTGCGCGCGCTGCTGAGCGAAGCCGCGTCGGCGCTGCAATGCGAGTACGTGGAGCTCTATAGTGCCGACGAACGCTCGCACGTGAGCGTCGGTTCGCCCGACGTCGATCACGTGGTCGCAATGGCCGCCGGAGACGTGGAATACGCGCTCGGCCCCCTTGCAGAGCACTTCGACAAGCCCGTGGTCATCGACGACACGGTCGAAAATTCGGTATGGGCCGCGCACCCGCTCGTAGCGGCCATCCCGCTGCGCTCGATTCTCATCACGCCGCTGGCGGTCTACGACAAAGTCCACACGCTGATCTGCGCGTGGAAAGCGCGCCGCGAAGTCGGCGTCTCGGACGAAGAGTCGCGCTACGTCAAGTTCCTGGCCCGGGTCGTCGCGCGTCTCCTCGAAAAAGTACAGCAAGAGCGCGAGATCTCCAGCCGCATCATCACCGATCCGCTGACCGGCCTGCACAATCGGGCCGCCACGCTCGAGCAGATAGCGGTCGCGGTCTCTTCCGCCGAGCGCAACAACGGCGAGATCGCGCTGTTTTACGTCGATCTCGACGGGTTTAAAGAAGTCAACGACACGTACGGCCACGCTTTCGGCGACATCGCGCTTGCACAGACGGCGCAGCGGATGCGCGGCGTGCTGCGCAAGCACGAGATGGCCGGCCGCATCGGCGGCGACGAATTCGCACTGCTCATCACGTCGTTCGCGGGCGAGCAGCAACTGGTGCAAATCGTGCGCCGCGTACTCTCGGCACTACGCGAGCCGATCCTCCACGAAGGTTCGAAGGCAAGCGTTCGCGCGAGCGTCGGCATCGCGATCTACCCGCGCGACGGAAAGAATGCCGAAGAGCTGCTCGCACACGCGGACTCGGCGATGTACCAGGCCAAGCGCCAGGGAGCCGAAGGGTACGCGTTCTACGGCACGGTTCCCGAAAAGAACGGTCACGTTCAACATCTCTTTGCCGCGCAGCTGGCGAACACGCCGATCGCGCGCGAGTTTTTCCTTTGCTATCAGCCGATCGTCGACGCGCGTACCGAACGGCCGATCGGCGCAGAGGCGCTCATCCGGTGGCTGCATCCCGGCATGGGTTTGCTTTCGCCGCATGCCTTTCTCGATGCTTCGCGCGACCAGCGGGTGCTCAGCCGCATCGAAGAATTTGTCGTCACGACGGCGCTGGAAAAGCACACGAAACTGCGCCGCTTGCGCCAGCCCATCGCGATCCACGTCAATATCAGCGAGCCGAACGAAGACCTTTTGGCAATCTCTCACGATGCGCGCGGCGACATCCACATCGAGATCGCCGAACAATCAGTCGCCGCCGACGAAAAGACGTACACGCACTTCATCGAGGCCTGCCGCGCTCGCGGGTTTCGCGTGGGCTTGAGCCATTTCGGTTGCGGCGGGCTGTCGCTGCAAACGCTCGCGCGCCTTCCGCTCGACTTCGTGAAAGTCGGGCGCGGCATCATTCCCGATGCGCTGCAGGGGCAGAACATCTTTTCGTCCATCGCCGTGATCGAAACGGCCAACCGCTTGGGATGGAGCGTCATCGCCGAGAACGTCGAGGAAGCCTGGCAGCAAGAGTGGCTGGTCTCGCACGGCGTGAGCGCGCTCCAGGGATACCATATTTGCAGTCCGCTGACGGAGTCCGATTTCGATAATTGGCTCCAGTTCCATAGGTCGTAGCCGCAATGGCTCTGCTCGCACGGCCCCGGATTCTGGAAGCGCTCTCCGATGCGAGCAGCGGCGCGACGCTTATTACCGCAGGTTCCGGTTTCGGAAAGTCGGTTGCGGTTCGCCAATTTCTTGCCGCTACAACGCGCCAAGCAGTGCATTACGAAGTGCGCGCGTCGTCCAAGACGTTCGTGCCGTTCGTGCGCGGCTTCGTGGACGCGGCAGCCGGCGCCATCCCCGGCCTGCAGACGACCTTCCCGGGCGCGATCGAATTTGCGATGCAGTCGCCCAAACCGTACGAAGAGATCGCCGTCTGGCTGCTCGATCACCTCAGCGGCGCGACGGTGGAAGTGATCGCGATCGAGGACGCGCACCATCCTGGCCGCGACGAACAAGTGCGTCTGCTGCTTTCGCGCCTGATTCAGTCGTCGGTTCCGAAGGTGCGGTGGGTTTTCACGAGCCGCGATGCTGGCAGCGTGCCCGTCGACGAGCTGCGCGCCGCGGGCGTTTGCGTCTCCACGATCGACGCGGATCAGCTGCGCTTTACCCGCGCCGAGGCCGAGATCGTCGCTCGCGACGCGGGTCTTTCGCGCGAACAGGTTGACGTACTGTACTCGCTCACGCAGGGTTGGCCCGCCGCATTCCACCTAGGCGCGCACGTCTTCGACGGCGGGCGGATACCGCCCGATACCGCATATGCGTTTTTTGCCCACGCCTACTTCGTCCGATGCCCGCAGGACGTGCAAAGTCTGCTCATGGGCGCCGCGGTTCTGCCGGACATCGACGAAGCGCTGCTCGCGCAGAGCCCGTGGGCCTCATGCCTTTCACACGTGCGCGAATTGGCAAAGAACGGCTTGGTCTTTACGCCGCGCGCGGGCGGCCGCTACGTCTTCCACGAGCTGTTCCGGTCGTTCTTACTGGACTGCATCGGCCCGGTGGGCAGCGGCGGCCGGCGAAGCGCGATGGTGTACGCGGCCTCGCTGCTCGAGCGCTGCTCGCGGTTTGCCGACGCACTCAATATGTTCGAATACGCGCAGGACGTGCCCAACGTCGTGCGCCTGTGCGAGCTCGTGGGATTCGATCTGCTCGACAAGGGCGAAGTAGACGCGGTTCGGCGGGCGCTCAAACGAGCGGGAAGCGTGCGGGTTCAAGAGAGCGCGACGCTCATGGCCTTGTCCGCCATCGAGGAATCGCAGAGCGGCCGCCACGACACGGCCGAGTCGTGGTACCTGCATGCGCTCAAGCTCGCGAAAGATGCAACGTTGCGCGCGACCATTGCGCATCGGTACGCTCTGGATCTCATACGGCAAAATCGCACGCAGAGCATTGCGCTGCTCGAGCCCTACGCCGACGATGCGGATCTGCCGGTGCATCTGCTGGCATCGATTCAGTCCGCTTTGGCGACCGGGTACGTGATCAACGGCCGCTTCGACGATGCAAATAAGACGATCGGCAGAGCGCTGCGCCTGCTGCCCGTCGTCGACGATTGCGCGCTTCAGGCCAAGATCTATCAGCATTCCGCATGGGTCTCGCTCTTCACCGGCGACATTGCGTCGGCAAAACGATACGGCACGCAGGCAGTCTCGCTCGCGCTGGTATCGCGCATGTATGACGTCGCGGCTCGTGCTTATAGCGTGCTCCACAACGTGGCCTACGATATCGAAGAGGACTCGGAAACCGCGCTCGACGTCCTGAACAAGATTTGGGATTGCAGCGTGAAGTGCGGTTCGCAGAAGATGCGCCTGTTCGCGCTGCTGGGGACGTTCGACATCGCCGCCGATCTCGGGGACATCAAGACGCTGCTGCGCGTAGAGCGCACGCTGGAAGCATACGAAGTCGACTACGCCGACCCGATGATCGACGATGCGCTGCTGCCGGGCCAAGCGCTCCGGCTTGCCGCGTCCGGCGATTTCCGCGAAGCGTATCTGCTGCTCTCGCCGACGCCCGAACGCCAGACCGACGGCGACCGCAGGATCCTGCGGTATGCAGAAATTGCCATGTACGGCGCGGCCGCCGGATTCCACGACCGCGCTTCCGCGGCCGTGTCCGAGGCATTATCGGGATTAGAATCGATTCCGCCGGCGATGTCGCGCTCGCTGCGCACGCGCGCTCTGACGGCAATCGCGTTATATATGCTCGGCCGCCACGCGGAAGCGAAGATTTGTCTGCGCGGTGCGTTCCTGGCGCAGGCCGGTTCGCGACGCATGGCCGCGCTGGTCTCGGCAGTCGAAGTGCTCTTCCAACATTGGGCCGGCTCGCGCGATCACATCGCCCTGCTCTCGGCTTTGGAAGAGCTGCGCGCACAAGGCTTCGGCGGAATGGCGTCCGTGCTGGCGGCGCTGCCGTCGGAATCGAAGGTGGCCGTATGATGAACGGTATCGCGGAACGCGACGAGTCGCCGGCGGTCCGCTGCATCGAGCGCAACCGCGACGCCATCGTGTCGCTCGCGCTGAACCGTTCGGTGGCGCGAGAGCGCCATACGATCCTTGCCAACGCGCTGGCGAACCGCACCTTGGATTATCTGATGGCATCGCTGGCGGATTGCGACGATCGGGCCCTCTTCGATTGGGTAGCGGACTCGCTCAAAGCGGGCCTGGCGCGCGAGCAGTCGTTGTTCAACCTGTTTGCCGCATGCGTCAGCGCTTCACTCGACGTGCTCATGCGCGAGAGCCGCACGCGCGATTCAAGCGCCTATGCGTGGCTCGAAAAAGTGCAGCGCCGAATCGATTTGGCGGTCGGCGCCGCTCGCCTGGAGTTCAACGAAGAGCGCTTCTCGCTAGACTCCGTCGACGCGAAGATCGACGAGGTCCTGTTCAAACTGTCGGAACGCGACACGCTGACCGCGGAACACTCGCGATCGGTGGGCCTGTGGTGTTCGCGAATAGCCAAGCAGATGGGCCTGAACCGCGCGGAATCACTGCTGGTTGTGCGCGGCGGATTGGTGCACGACGTCGGTAAGTTGAAGACGCCGTTGGATATTTTGACTGCGGCGCGCTCGCTCGACGAGCGCGAGTGGGCCGTCATGCGCCGGCATACGTTAGACGGCGTCGCCATGCTGGAATCGATTCCGGAACTTGCCGACCTGCTTCCGGCAGTTCGCTGGCATCACGAGCGAATGGACGGGTGCGGTTATCCGGACTCGCTCGAAGCTTCGCGAATTCCGCTCGCGGCGAAAATCGTCGCGGTCGCCGACGCTTTTAACGCAATGGTCGCCCGCCGCCCCTATCGCGAGCCCTTGTCGCCGTTAAACGCGATCGAGGAGCTGAAGCGGCACAGCGGCACGCATTTCAACTCCTCGATCGTCGCTGCGATGATCGAAGTCGTGGGTCAGTAGGGAGACTACAGATGAATCTGCAGAATCCGGCTTTCCCAGTCTCCCAAACCTTTAAGAAGGAGCGTGATGACGCCGGCGCTGGGCTGTGCCTTGGGGCCTGCCTCGGTCTGCGACGGCTGGGCTTTCGGACCGGCCTCAGTCTGCGACGGCTGAGCCTTCGGTCCCGCATAAGTGATCTGCGCCGGCTGAGCCTTCGGGCCGGCAGCAACAGCGGGCGCAGTTGCGGCGATTACGGCGATGGTTCCGAAAATAAGAGTTCTGTACGAGACCATAATACGAATGCTCCGTCTTTGAAAAGCAGGTGGCGACTTACGACTATGCTAACTAACGTCGCTACGGATTCTAACTCTCAGAAATGTCTGTTATGCAGTTGAATAACGACTCGGTCCCCTTCGACTCCCTATCAGTTTTAGGGGGAGAGGCGGAACAGCGCCAAGATCTGGTCGCTGAGAACGAACTCGACCTGCTGCGCCGGCGTGCAACGCCTGCGCTGTACATCGTGGACGAGTTCCTCAACGTGTTGCATTATCGCGAAGATCCGCAAGAGCGGCGCCGCGATTGCCGCGTTCCGCCCGGCGCAAAAACGCTCCCGCCGTTGATCGAACGTACGGTCGTCGCACTATTGCGCCGCACGCTGTCGGGCAACGGACAACCTGAAGTCTTAAGCGCGGCTCCGAACCGCTCGCTGATCGTCCGCTTAGTGCGCCTGCAAGGAAACGGGACCGCCGCATTCGCCGTGATCGCGGATCGCGTCAAGATCCGCGCCCACATGGACGCGCTCGCACAGCGGTACAAACTCTCATCCCGCGAGCGTCAGGTGCTGCGTCTGCTCAGCCGCGGCGCAAAGAACAGCGAGATCGCATCGCAATTGAGCATCGCCGAATCGACGGCGATCTTCCACGTCAAACAGCTGCTCGCAAAAACGCACTCGCGCAACCGCACGGAGTTGGTTTCGAAGATCATCGGTTAGTAGCGCTATATCCGCGCTACGAGGCCTTCGAGTAAGTCGGCCAAGCGCGGACCCGCGGATTGCGCGATCTGCGTCACGTCTGCGTGTGCGGTTTCGGGCGCGGCGACCGCATTCGTAATCAAACTCACGCCGAAGACTTCGAGCTTGCGCGCACGCGCCGCGATCGTTTCCAGCACGGTTGACATTCCGACCGCGTCCGCTCCGATCTTCCGCAGAAAGTTCGCCTCGGCCGCCGTCTCGTACGTCGGGCCGAGCATGCAGGCGTAGACGCCTTCGTCCAAGTCGTCGTCGACGAGGCGCGCCGCCTCGCGCAATCGCTTGCTGTAGGCGTCGGCCATGTTGATGAACGGGTTCGACAGGCCGCTGCCCACGAGCGGATTGAGGCCGCTCAGGTTGATGTGGTCCTTGA
>DASRDE010000177.1:0-2471 GCA_035652755.1 Vulcanimicrobiaceae bacterium
CGCTAGGCTCGTCGGCGAGCAGGATCCGGCGCAAGTAAAGCGTGCCGTTCGCGATTTCATCTTGCGTGCCGCGCCGCCGCAAGTACGCGTCGAAGTGCAGGCGAGCGGCGATATCCGCGCGGTTTCGACGTCGCGCAATCATCCGGCCGTGGCCGCGGCCGCACGCGCGATGGCAGCCGGCTTCGGTAAGGCACCGGTATTTATCGGCACAGGCGGCACGATCGGACCGGTGGCGAGTTTCGATCGGACGCTCGGCCTGCCGCAAGTCCTGATCGGCGTTGGCCTCCCCGACGACCGCATTCACGCGCCGAACGAGAAGTTCACGCTCTCACAATTCTTCGGCGGAATTAAAACGATGTGCTTGCTGTATCGGGAGCTCGGCACGCTGTGACGGATCGCGACGCGACGACCCGCTTTGCAGATCGCGCGCAAGCGTACGCGGCGCATCGTCCCGGCTACCCCGAGCCGGTATTCGCGGCATTATTCGCGGGCTTGGGCGATCCGCGGGATCTCGTGGTGGCCGACGCCGGCGCGGGCACCGGAATTTCGACCAAGGCGCTCGCGCAGCGCGTCCGCGAGGTCGTGGCCATCGAGCCCAACGCGGCAATGCGCGAGCAGGCCGAAGCCGCGCAAAACGTTCGCTGGGTCGGCGGTACGGCCGAACGAACCGGATTGCCCGCGAGCAGCGTCGATATCGCCGCCGCGTTTCAAGCCTTCCATTGGTTCGATCCGCAGCGGGCATGGCAAGAGTTCGAGCGAATCGCTCGCCGCCGCATCGCGCTCGTGCAATACGAGCGCGACGAGACGCAGCCGTTTGCCCAGGCGTATGCCCGGACCATTCGCCCGTTCGTGCTCGACGACACGGAAGCGCTGCGCCTTCGCGCGATGGAAGAATTCGAACGGCTAGCCGGATCCGCGCTCGTGCGCACCGTCGTGCCGTCGGCGCAAACGCTTACGCTCGAAGGGGTGCTCGGCCGCATCGCGTCGAGCTCGTACTTGCCCTCGCAGGGCGATGCGGCACGCGAGCTGCGCGATCGGGCGCACGCGATCTTCGCCCGGCACCAGAGCGGCGGGACGGTAACGATGGGCATGTCGATCTTCGTGCTCACGGCGGATCGTTCGGGATGACGCTTCGCGAAGACGCCGCGTCCCGCTTTTCCGACCTGGTCGACGTCTATGCAAAATACCGCTTTCGCGAGTATCCGTCGAAAGTGCTCGACGTGATGTTTCACGGGCTGGGCGATCCGCGCAAGCTCGTCGTTGCCGACGCGGGTGCGGGGAGCGGTATCTCGTCGACGTTTATCGCCACGCGCGGCTGCCGCGTGATCGCGATAGAACCGAATGCGCTGATGCGCGCATCGGCACCCGAGCATCCGCTGGTGCAATGGCGTGACGGCACCGCCGAAGCGACCGGGTTGCCGGATCGATCGGTCGACGTCGCCGCCGCCTTTCAAGCCTTTCACTGGTTCGATCCCGCGGCGGCCCTGGGCGAGTTCCGGCGCATCGCCCGCCACCGCATCGTCAGCGTGCAGTACGAGCACGAAGAAAGCGATCCGGCGTCGGCGGAGTTCGGTTCGCTGCTCCGCGCGTTTTCGGTCGACGACAGCGAAGCGCTTCGGCGCCACGCGCTGGAAACGTTCGCCTCGCACGCCGGCTCCGGAATGCGCACGGCGATCTTGGACGTCGACTGGCGGATTTCGCTGCACGAACTGCTCGGTTACGTCGCGTCGATCTCGTTCGTGCCGCACAAGGGCGTTCGCGCACGCGAATTGAGCCGCCAAGCCGAGTTCCTCTTTGGCCGCTACGCAAAGAACGGCGTCTTGAACCTGCCGCTGCGGCTGTACGTGCTCGCGCTCGATACGTAATGCCGCGCGCCCTGCGCCTGGGAATCGACGTCGGCGGAACGTTTACCGACGTCGTGGCAATTGATGCCGTCACGCGCGAACTGATCGCTTTCGAAAAGGTGCCGACGACGCACGCGGCGTCTGAAGGCGTCGCAGCGGGCATCGTGGAGGCCATCGCCAGGCTCCTTCGCAGGGGCGTCGTCGATCCGTCGCAGGTGGCGTTCATCGCTCATTCGACGACGCAGGCCACAAATGCGCTGCTCGAAGGCGACGTCGCGCGCGTCGGCGTTCTAGGTTTGTTGAACGGCCTCGCGCCGCTCGCGCGCGCCCAAATGCGCTTTCCGCGCGTCGAGCTCGCGCCCGGTGTTCCGCTGGACGTGGAGTTTGCGTTTGCGCGTGCGGACGAGCCGGCCGCAATCGAGGCGGCCGTCGATGCTCTTGCGTCAAAGGGAAGCTCGGCAGTTGCCGCGTCGCAGGCGTTCTCTGTCGACCAACCTTCGGGCGAGGATCGCGCGTGCGAGGCGGCGCGCAGCCGCGGACTTTTCGCCACGTCCGGTCATGAGGTCAGTTCGCTGTACGGTTTGCGCGCGCGCACGCCCACGGCCGCGTTGAATGCGGCGATCCTGC
>DASRDE010000178.1:0-7393 GCA_035652755.1 Vulcanimicrobiaceae bacterium
AAAGCGTTCGGCCGGCCGCTCCGGTATGCCCAGCTCGACCCAAAACGGCCGCATCGCGCGCAGACTTTGGAACGTCGTCGCAATAACTGCCAGCACGCCGAAGCGCTGTTTGACCTGCGAGGTTTGCCGGCGCGCGATTCGCGTCGAGACTCCGACGCTGGCTTCGTTGACGAAGTATCTGCCGTTGACGCGTCCGACGTCGATGGTGCGAGTATTTCCCGCGGCGATCGAACGGCACGCGTCCTCCACGCCCATCGGAACACCCAGGGTTCGGGCGAGATCGTTGAACGTGCCTAGCGGCACGATGGCCAGGGGCACTTGACGCTGCACCACCAGCGGCATCGTGCGTACGATCGTACCGTCGCCGCCCGCGGCGATAATCGCGTCGATGGACGCGGCGCCGGGATCGCGGACGCATTCGATCCCCAGTTCTTCGAGCGTGCGGCAGACGCGGTCGCCTTCGCGCTCGCCGCGCCGCGAGTTCTGGTTGAGCACGAGCAGCGACCGCAACGGTAATCCTCCCCTTCGGAATACGTTTTACCCGCGCGCAGTTCGGGAATGCTCAGCAGTGATTCGAGGGAGAGACGGTATGCCCGCTAAAAAAACAGCTTCCAGAAAGAGCACCGCCAAGAAGAGCACGGCGCGCAAGAGCACGGCGCGCAAGAGCGCTGCGAAAAAAAGCTCGGCCAAGAAGAGCAGTCCGGCCCGCAAGGGCGCAGCCAAAAAAGGCGGCGCGAGGAAGAAGGCCGGCGCGACAACCGCGGTCAAGCGCACCGCGAAAAAGGTCGTGGCCGCGGCCAAGAATCCGGAGCGCACCGTAAAAGCGGCAGCGAAGAACGTGCATGAGTCGGCAGAGACCGCGCGCCGCGTCGGCGACGCAGTCACGGAGACCGGCCAGATCATTCGCCGCGCGGCCGATTTCGTCGACGCCGTCGCGCAGCGCTCCGCAGGCAGAACCGGCAACGGCCCCAAGGTTCGGCGCAACAAGACCTAAAGCGCCTTAGGCAGCGGTATCGCATGGCGGCCCCCAGAAGAACGGCGGACGACGTCGTTGGAGGGCCGCTATGTTGCCAGCGGTGCGGGCGTGACGCAAGCGGGCGTGACGCAAGCGGGCGTGACGCAAGCGCGCCTGCGCATTCACCTGTTCGGGCAGCCGCGTTTTACGTGCGACGGCGAGCCCTATGCTTTTCACAGCCGTCCGCGCGCGATTCCGCTCCTTGCGTTTCTGCTGCTGCACCGCGGCGCGCACCTCACGCGGGACCTCGTCGCGTTTTCGCTCTGGCCGGACGATAGCGAAACGGACGCGCGCGGAAAACTGCGGCGCTACCTGCATCAGCTCACGAGCGCGCTGCCGCCGTCGGACGTACCGTACGTCGCTTCGAAGGACGACGCGATTTGGTGGAATCCGGACGCGCGGGTCTGGGTGGACGTCGACGAGTTCGAGCGTTTCGCCGTCGACGAATCCCATTGGCACCAGGCGGTCGAGCTGTATGACGGCGACCTCGCTTTACCCGTCTACGACGACTGGATCTCGCCCATTCGCGAGCGCTTGCGGCGTAGGTACATCGCGATACTCGAACGTCTGCTCTTTCGTTCGCGGTCGCGCCGCGAACTCGCCGACGCCGTTGCGTACGGCGAGCGCATCCTGGCAGCGGATCATTGGCGCGAAGATATGCTGCGGCAATTAGCCTCGATTCGGTACGAGGCCGGCGACAGGGCCGGCGCGCTGCGGGAGATCGACGTCTTCGCGCGGCGCCTGGGCCGCGAGATGGGCGTCGAGCTGATGCCCGAGACGCTCGCGCTGCGTGCGCTGATGCTGCGCGGAGCTGCGCTTCCGGATGCCGCGGCGCAGGAAAACGCCGCATTCGCGGCTCCCGGCAACGCGCTTCCGTTCGTCGGACGTCAGAACGAGATGGAACAGTTGACCGAGGCCTGGAAATCCGCCGCGCAAGGCCACGGAAAGGCCGTGCTGATCGCGGGTGAAGCGGGCATCGGAAAGACTCGCTTGGCGAACGAGATCGCGCTGGTCGTCAACATGCAAGGCGGACGGGTGCTGCGCGGCACGACGTCCTCGCCCGAGCAAGTCCCGTACCAGCCGATCGTCGAGGCGCTTCGCGACGCGCTGCCCCTGCTCTCGACCGCCGAGATCCGTCCGATCTGGCTGGCCGCGGTTTCCGCGCTCGTGCCCGAGCTCGCCGCGGCGCGCGGTGATTTGCCCGCGCTGCCCACGCTGGATGCAGCCCGCGAGCGTTCGCGGCTTTTGGAAGGTTTGGCTGCGGTCGTGCAGGGCCTGTCCCGTCAGCGCCCGCTGCTGGTGATCTTGGAAGACCTGCAGTGGGCCGGCGAAGCGACGCTCTCGTCGCTCGAGTACTTGGCGCGGCGGGTTGCGGCGTTTCCCGCATTGGTCGTCGCAACGTATCGCAGCCGGAGCGAAGGCGTTTCGCAAGCGGTCGAACCAATACGGCGCAAGCTGCAACTCGAAAACGTCGCCACGCAACTCTCGCTCGGCGGGTTGAACACGGGCGCGATTTGCGAGCTCGCGCGCAGTTTGCCCGAATTGGCAGCGGACGCCGATGCCATCGGCGCGCACGTCCACGCCGTCAGCGCGGGCAATCCGCTGTTTGCCGTGGAGCTGCTGCGGGAAAGCGCCGAATCGGGCGTGCGCGAGGCCTCGTCGCGCTTTCTGCAGTCGATGATCGGCATTCGCACCAACCGTGTTTCGGAGCACGCGCGCAGGATCGTCGAGATCGCCAGCGTGGTGGGAGCCACGTTCGAAACCGACCTTCTGCGCGAGATATCCGGTTTGCCGGAGGATGCAGTCCTCGACGCGGTGAGCGAATTGCTGGGACGAAATCTGGTGCGCGAAGTGGGGCGCGTGCACTTCGCGTTCGCGTTCAGCCACCAACTCATCGCTTCGACGATCTATCAAGAGATCGAGCCGCAGCGCCGCTCGCAATGGCACCGCCGCGTCGCGGCCGCGCTCGAACGCCTTTCGCCCGAGCGCGACGAAGCCGCCGGAACGCTTGCGTACCATTTGGATCGCGGCGGCGAGACCGAAAGGGCCGCTGAATTCTACTTTGTTTCCGCCAAACGCAGCTTCGATCTCTTCGCAAACCGCGACGCGCTTTGGAGTGTGACGCGGGGCCTAGAGCTCGCCGGGCAGAGCGAACGCCGGCGCGAGCTGCTGGGCTTGCGCGAGCGCATCCTCGGGCGCTTGGGCGAGCGCGAAGCGCAGCGCGCCGACATCGACGCGCTCGAGGTCCTGGCCGCCGACGATCGCGCTCGAACGGACGTCCTCTGGCGGCGCGCGCAATGGGCGCGGGCACTTGGCGACTTGACGGAGGAGGCTCGCTACTTGAACGCCTTCGCGAGCTCGGCGCAGGAGCTCGCCGAACAAGCGGCTGCGCACCTGGCACTGGCCCGAAATCTGATGGCGCGCAGTCAGTATGCCGATGCGGTGCTCCACGCGAACGCTGCGCTCGAGATCGACCGGCAATTGGGAGCTGCGGCGCGGCAAGTCGACGCCCTCTGCCTGCTTTCGGAGATTGCGGTGAACCAAGGCGACGCGGCGCGTACGCAGAGCGCACTCGACGATGCGCGCGCAGGCGCCGAAGGCAGCGGCGATCCGGTCTTAATCGCTCGCGTTGCGATGGCATCCTCGGCAGTGGCCATCAACCGGCGCGACTTTCCCCGCGCGCTTGCCGACTCGCAGCAAGCGCAGCAACGGTACCGGGAGATCGGCGATCGCGAAGGCGAGGCCGAAGCCAGCGCACGCCTTGCAGCTGCGCTGTCCATGCAGATGCATCTCGAGGAAGCGTCGGCAGTCTTCGCAACCGCAGCCGGAATTTATCGCGCGCTCGGAAATCGCCGCCAGCTCGCGTACGTGCTGTTCAATCAAACGGGCAATCAAATGCAGCTCGGCCTGCTCGACGAGGCCAGGGCGTCGCTCTCGGCCGCGCTGGAGATCTTCGAAAGCGTGATCGATCCGCGCGGGCGAGCGGTATGCTTGACGAACTTGAGCATGGTTCGTCTGCTGCAGCAAGACCCCGCCGAAGCCAAAGCCGTAGGTGCGCAGGCGCTGCAGGCGGCGCGCGAGATCTCGAACTCGATTATCGAGGCCGCCGCGCTGGCCAACCTTGGGAACGCCGAACGGGAACTCGGGGAGCTCGACGCCGCCCTGGAACATATGAAGGAAGCCATCGCGATTCGCGAGCGGCTGGGCCGGCCCGCGACATTCGAAGAGCTCGGAGATTTGGCGCTTGCGCAGCTCAAGGCGGGCGACGACGCCGCGCTGCAGACCGCGGACGACATCATGCGCCGGGCCGACGTCTCGGGCGAAAACACCGTCTGGCCGCACTACTGTTTCTGGGCAGCCGCGCGAGTCTATCACAGCCACGGCGCCGCGCCTCAATCCGAGGCGGCGCTGCAAAAGGCCCGGGAGCACGTTCGGCTGCAGCTCGAAGCGCTCAAGGACGAGCACCTCCGCGAATCCTTCGGGCGCCTCTCGGCGGTTCGCGCCATCGCCGACGCCCAAGAGGGGGTCTGGCCCTAAGTTCGCACCCGGACGCTGGCGGGACGCCGGTCTGCTAGCCTTGCGCCACAGACTCTCGCAGATGCTCGGAGGGCGTACGATGAGATGGAAGGCGACGATGCTGGCGGTCCTGATCGGCCTGCCCGCGATACTCCAGCCGGGGCAAGCCTGGGCCGCACCGGCCAATGCCCGCACCGCGTGCATGAATCAATGGCTGTTCAACGGCATCTGGCGCGCTCAAGTGACCAAGGTCGAACCGATCATGGACGGCGCCAACCAAACCGGATGGCAAGTCACGCAAACCTGGCGCAACGGAACCGCGCGCGAGCTCGCGCCGGCGGATTCTACGCTGCTGGCCGAACAGCTCGTGCTTGCGGACGGAACGAGAATGGAAGCCGAAGCACACCGGCAAGAAGGCCTGGCGTTCAACACGCTGGCTCCGTCCGGACAGTTTTCGTACACGCAGGTCTTCTTCGGACCGAACATGCACGTCGACCCCGGCGACAAACCCAAGACGCTCGAGATCTCCTTCGACAACAAAACGGTGTCGCAATCGAACAAACCGCATTTTACGTCGTCCCAGTACAACTTCAATTACGATCTGAGCTGCGTCGCGACCGGTGCAGCCGCGCAGGCGCAGGGCGGTTCCGCGCAGCTGGCCGCGCAAAACGGCTGCATGAATCAGTGGATGTCCAACGGCGTTTGGAAGATGCGCGTGCTCGCCGTCGTTCCCCACCCTGCAGGCACTTCGGTCAAGGATCAGAACGGCTGGACCATTCGCCAAGAGTGGGTCAACGTCTCGCACATGAAAGTGTATCCGGGGGCGTTAGGCGACGCCGGTAATCGCGTCGCACCGACCAACACCAGCGACGAGTTCATTGCGACCAAGAGCGGCAACAACGCATCGACATACAATATGGCGGGCGGCTTTTCGCTGGGAGGCCGCAACGTTCCGTTCCTGCCCGGAGTGCCGTACACGTTCGATCAGCTGATTTCGTGGGGGCCCTTCGACGGCACCGATCCGCCCGTGCGTTTGCTCGTGACCTTCGATACGGCCGCACAGCGAAAGCTGCAGATGCCGTTTGCCGTACCGCAATACCGCGGGCTTGCGAACTTCCGCATCAGCTTGACGTGCGGCGGCAGCGTGCAGATGGCCGCCGGAGCCGCCGAACAAGCGCAGCAGCAAAATGCGCAGCAGCAACAGCAAAATGCGCAGCAGCAACAGCAACAGGCTTCGCAGCCGGCACCGCAGACGGCAGCTGCGCAAAGTTCGAAGAGCGATCCCTGCGCGATGCTGACGGCGCCGGACGTCGCGACCGCCCTGGGTGTGGGCGCCGCATCAGTCGGCGCGGCGCAGCATCCGTCTGCTAACGAATGTTCGTGGGCGGTCGCGTCGCATTCCGGTGCGCCCGCACAAAATGTCGTGCTCGTGATGCAGCCCGTGTCGCAAAGCGGGGGCTGTCACGGTTTCGGATGTCTGGGAGCGGTCAAATCCTTCCTGGGTTCGCACGGCGTGCCCGGCCTGCCGTCGCAATTCGGCAACGCGTTCGACGACGCGCAGCTGATCGCCGGACTGGGCGACAGGGCGTCGTGGAAAGACGGGCGCCTGACCGTGCTGCGGGCGGATATGGCGTTTCAGGTACTCGTGCACGGCTCGCAATCACCCTCGCTCGGCGCCTCCGAAGCCCTGGCGCGCGACGTCTTGTACCGCATCGCAACGCCGTAACCGCGCCCGCTCCGCTGGGTCCCTATCTGCCGACCGCGTTGAGAACCGCGTCGTTGATCGCATAGACTTGGCCGTCGGGGCCTACCGCCGTCGGCGTGTAGGCCTCGGCCGTCGGAGGCGCGAGCACAATGCTTTGCGTGAATGAGTTCGAGGGCAAATCCCACCGGTACAATTTGCCGTCTTCACTGTTCACGAAGACGGCATTTGCGGCCGGCGCAACCGCCGCCGAGTTGATGCACCACTCTTTGAACGAGCCCGGCCATCGCGGATCCGGCGTCACCGCAAGGACCGTTTCCACTTCCTTCATCACCGACACCGACGGAAGCACCGGATCGGGCTGGGCCGCGTTCGGATCGAGGATGGCGATGCGGTTCTTTCCGTCGCCGCTTCCGACGCCGTAGTAATTGTTGTACTTGGTCACGATCAAATAGCGCGACGAACCCGTATAAGAAGGAACCATCGACGCGGGAACGGCCGATGCCGTGTCGTCCCACCCGAACGAACCTGCGGTCTTGCCGTGCGCGAGCGACGAGTCGAAGTGCAGCAGCCAGCCGCGATCGTTGTGCAGTGGGAAGATCGCGAGCGATTCGAGCACGCCGAAGTACACGTCGCCGTCGGGGCCGACCATCGGCGAGGCGGATGAGTCGTCGACCACTAGCGCCGGCTGATTCGCATAGGGATCGATGAGCGCAGTTTTGCCTTTGGTCTTGAGCGTCGCCGCGTCGAGCGCAAGCAAGTCGCCGGTACCGGCATTAATGTTCTCTACCGCGACGTATACCGTGCTTTCGTCGTTGGAGAGGGCCGGAGCCGAGTTGGTCGGGACGTTGGTGATCGTAGGATCGCCCGCAGCCGACGACGCGCTCACCCACGTGCCGTGACCCGCCGCATCTATTCGGGCAAGACCGCTCTGGAGATTGAGCGGGTTTGGTCCGCTTACGTAAAAGCCGAAGAAGACGTCGCCCTTGGAATCGATCGTCAGCGGCGTATTCACTTGAACGTTCGCATCGAAGGCCGCCTTGTTCGCATTGTACGCGCCGGCGCCGTAAAAGACCGCGGTTTGCACCGTGCCCTGCGCCGAGTCCGCGCCGTCACGATAGAACAATTTGCCGCCGGAACCGGCAAAATACACGCGGCTG
>DASRDE010000179.1:0-2842 GCA_035652755.1 Vulcanimicrobiaceae bacterium
GCTACGGCGGTACCGGAGGGTGGCTTCGTACGGACCAACGCGCCAGCTGTGCGACGCGCCGTCGAAAAGGCCGACGTGCGAGATATCGACCCGCGACAGTACGGCGCCTGCGGGCAGCCCCGAGGGTGCCGTCAGCGTGAAATTCACGAGCGATCGAGCCTGTGCGAGCGTAACCGTTTGAGCATGCAGCCTTGCGAGAAACCCGGCGGGCGGCGGCGGAGGGGCCCAGCCGCCGTGTTGCTGCAGCGCCGCGCGCGAGCGCGCTTCATAACTCGCGATCGAATAGGCTACGGCGGGCAATGCGATCAGCGCGAGGACGGCGGCCGCGGCGGCCATCGGGCGCCGATTGCGTGCGTGTGTTTTGGCTGCGGTGCGGCGCTGCTGTACGCGCCGTTCGATTGCATCGAGCGGTACCGGCGGGACGGGGATGGAGTCCATCATCATGTGCGCGGCGGCGCGGATCCGTTCTTCAGTTTGCATTTGAGAAAACTTCCGTAGATGCCGGATGTTCGGCAAGGGAGATCGCGCGGCGAAGCGCGCGACGGGCAAGCATTAGGTGAAATCGAACCGTCGAGGCCGGAAGCTTCGCGGCTTCGGCAATCTCGCGGCTGTTCAGGCCTGCGTAGTAATGCAGGAGCACGACAACGCGCTGTTCGGGCGGCAGGCGATGCAAGGCGTTGCCGAGATCGAGCGTTTGCGCGCGATCTTCTTCCATGGGTTGGAACGCGGCTTCGTCAAGCGAGGCGATTTTGCGCCGGCGCCGGGCGACGCCGATCGCCTCGTGAACGACCAGGCGATAAAACCAGCTGCGAAACGCGCGCGCGTCTTTGAGTGACGCCAGTGCCACGGCCATGGCTGCGCACGCTTCTTGCGCCGCATCTTCTGCAAGGCCGCGATCGTGCAGTATCGCCGCCGCGAGCCGGTATGCTTCGGGCCAGACCGCGGCAATTAAGCGCTCCATCGCCGCGTTTTCAGTTGTTGCGGCGTGTACGAGTGCGGGGTCCAAATTTAGCGGCACACTCTATAGACGCAGCCGGCGGGGGAATTGTTGGCGACGCGGCCGCACTTCGAGCGAAGGTGGCTATTAGGGCTCGGCTTAAGCACGGTACGCAGATGTTGCGAGCGTCCGCGGCCATACCGTTTGGCACCGTGGCCACGCGGTGCTGCGAGTTCGCCCGTGCGCTAGAGTTGATGGAACGAGGGGAGACTGGATGGGAAAGCGTTTGGCTTTTGTATGCGCGCTGCTCGTGGCCTTGGCAGCCGCGCCTGCGGGCGCCGCTGCGCCGCCGAAGACGCAAATTATGATCGTCGGCGTCGGGCATTTGGTAGCTCGGCACGACGTGCACAACAGCGTTTACGCCGATAGCCCGCTTTCGCCGAAACGGCAAGTGCAGATCGCCGAGGTTGTCTCTCGCTTGGCGCGCTTTCACCCCACGAAAGTCTTGATTGAGGCGACCTTCGGGGATGCGAAGTACCCCGAGCAGTACCGGCGCTACCTCGCGGGCCGATTCACGCTGGGTGCAAACGAGATTTACCAGTATGGTTTCAAACTCGCGGCGCAGTCGCGCAATAGCGCGATCTATCCGATAGACACCTGGGGGCAGCAGATCTACGACGACAATTCGCCGAGCGGGAAGCGCATCGATGCGTACCTCCAAGCGCATTTCAACAGCGTCCAGGACCCGGTGAACGACGCTTACCTAAAACGGGATCATGACTTACAGCTGCACGGTACTTATCTGGACGAGCTGCGCTACTTAAATACCGATTATGCCATCAGAGCGAACGCGTCTTGGTACAGCGTGTTCGCCGGTTTGGGCCGCAATGCGGACAACGCGGGCGCTATGTACGTGGCGCAGTGGTACACGCGCAATTGCTTCATCTTTTCCAACATCCTGAGCGTTATCCGCCCGGGCGACCGCGTCGTGGTGATCATGGGACAAGGGCACAAATATTTGTTGCGCGAGTTCGTGCGCCTGAGCCCCAACCTCGTCGACGTTGACGCTTTGGAGTACCTCAAATAGCCGGGTTTCGCTTAGCGCGAAACTAACGAAAACACGCCTATGCGCTCGTCGGACAGAAACCACATGCCGCAATTGCGAGCCGGTGCGAGCCCGAAGTACTGGGCGTCGATCGGGTATCGTTGCGGGGCACCGGGCAACGGTACGTTTGTAAGTTGCCGGTCGTTTTCGGCAATGTAGAGCGCGCCATCGCATCCGAATGCCATTGCGGTAATCCAGGTCGTTGCATCGGGAAGCAAATACCGGTTGACGATACCTGAATTTCGTAGCCAGTAAACGCCGCGCCCGTTGGAATAAAGCATGGTGCCGTCGGTACCCGCTACGAGTAGCGGGTACGGCAAACCGATATTATGCGGAACGGCTGGGACCGCGATGCGCCGCACACCGCTATGCGCGCCGATTCGCATCGCGCCGTGCGAGGTTACTTCCCACATGGAGCCGTCGCTCGCTGCGGCAAACGCTTCGGGTTCGCCCAACCCGGATGGCAGGCCGACGACGCGAGAGCCGTCGACTCGGCCGATTTGGGCGATCGGGCGGGCTCGCGCGTACCAAGCTTCGCCGTCGCTGCCGATTGCGAGCTGAATGCTTTGACCGAAGGCGTTCGGGGATCCCAGCGATTTTTGAAGGCGGGTTCCGTTCGGCATGAATCCGGCGGCGTCACCGCCAGTGGACTGCGCCCATACGACGCCGTGCCTGTCGACAAGGAGCCGGACCGAGTCGCTCGGCAAAGGATCGATTTTCGAGCGCGTAATCTTGCCGCGTTGCGAAACGCGTTCAATAAATGCCGTCGACGAATGCGTCGTTTCTTCTTCTTGCGTGAT
>DASRDE010000180.1:0-8883 GCA_035652755.1 Vulcanimicrobiaceae bacterium
GATCTTGGGCGAGCTCGAGCTATGCGGCACCGATACGCGGCGTCAGACGAACCTGGAAGGCTTTCGCAACGTCCCGCCGTCCGCGCTCCGCGCGCTCGAGCACGTCCCCATGCGAATGGAGGAAGCCGGCCACATCGCCGCGACCCTGACCGAATCGATGCTCGAGAAGGCGTTCGAGATGGGCGAGCGCTTCGTGGCGGCGGCTCGCGCGGCGGGCGAACCCGGCGTCATCGGGCCGTTCGCGCTCCAATGCATCATCGTCGCGGGGCCGCCCAAGGAATTTCTCTGCTACGACGTCTCGCTGCGCATCCCGGGCTCACCCGGAACGCGTTATACGCCGTATTCGGCATACCGGTGGGGACGCGACGTTTCGGTGGGAGAGCGCATCGCGATGGAAGTGGTCTTTGCCCGAGAAGCCGGCCGAATGAACGAAATCCTCACCTGAGCCGTATCGAAAAGGAGAAGCATGGCCGTCACTTTTAAAGGCAACCCCGTCACGCTCAAGGGCACAGCACTTGCCGTGGGCAGTCCCGCGCCGGATTTCGCCCTGGTCTCGACCGAGATGAAGCTCGTGACGCTCGACGACGCACTGGCCGGCGGCAAGCGCAATGCGCTGCTGATCGTGGTACCGTCGCTCGACACCGGCGTCTGCTCCTTGGAATCCTCGAAGTTCAACGCGCGCATCGGCGAGCTGCCGATGGACGTCGCCGCGTACGTCGTCAGCCGCGATCTGCCGTTCGCGCAGAGCCGCTGGGCGGAAGCGCAGGGCGGAGTCGGCCTGCAGTTGCTCTCGGACTATCGTTTCGGAACGTTCGGGCCGTCGTACGGCGTCCTGATCGAAGAACTCGGACTGCTCGCGCGTGCCGTCTTTATTATCGGCAAGGACAAGACGGTGTTGTACGCGCAGGTCGTGCCCGAGGTCAGCCAAGAGCCCGATTACGAAGACGTGATCGCCGCGGCGAACCGCACGTCGGCGCAAGTGAACGCGTAAAGCGATGCCGTCCACGGTCTTCGTTCTCGATTTCGGCGCTCAGTACGCCCAGCTGATCGCACGCCGCGTGCGCGAGCAGAACGTGTACTGCGAGATCGTGCCCTACGATACGCCGTGGCAGACGCTCGCGAAGCGCAATCCTGCCGCCCTGATCCTGAGCGGCGGCCCCGAGAGCACGCTCGTGCCGGACGCGCCCCAAATGGATCCGGAAATTTTTCGCAGCGGCGTGCCGATGCTGGGGATCTGTTACGGCATGCAGCTGGTCGCGCGCGAATGCGGCGCCGAACTGGTCAAGCTCGATCACGCCGAGTATGGTCCGGCGACGCTCCAAGTCGAGAACACCACGCCGCTCTTTAAAGGAACGCCGCCCGAATTTCGCGTGTGGATGTCGCACGGCGATTCGGTGATCCGCCTGCCCGAGGGATTCCAGCCGGTCGCCACGACCGCGCGCTGCAACGTGGCAGCCATTGCCGACGATGCGCGCCGCATCTACGGGGTGCAGTTTCACCCCGAGGTCGTGCACACGCAGCAGGGCAAGACGATGCTCGGCAATTTCCTGCACGACATCGCCAAAATTGCCGCCGACTGGCAGATGGAATCGTTCGTCGACCGCGCGATCGCCGAGATTCGCGAAAAGGCCGGCTCCGACAAAGTTATCTGCGCGCTTTCGGGCGGCGTCGACTCCGCGGTCGCGGCAACGCTTGTTTCGCGCGCGATCGGGCAGCAATTGACCTGCATCTTCGTCGACCACGGGCTGCTGCGCAAGAACGAGGCGCAGCGGGTCGTCGACGCGTTCCGCGACGTCCTACATTTAAACGTCGTCGCCGTCGACGCGAGCCGGCGCTTCCTGGACCAGCTCGCGGGCGTGGAAGATCCCGAGCGCAAACGCATCATCATCGGCCACGAGTTCATCCGCGTCTTCGAAGAAGAGGCGGCCAAGATTCCGGGCGTCAAGTATTTGGTCCAGGGTACGCTCTATCCGGACGTCATCGAATCCAAGACTCCGCAGAGTAAGGCCGGGGCCAAGATCAAATCGCACCACAACGTGGGTGGCCTGCCGGAAAAAATGAACTTGGAGCTCATCGAGCCGCTGCGCTCGCTCTTTAAAGATGAAGTGCGCGCGGTCGGGCGCGTCTTGGGCTTACCGGCGCACATTGTCGAGCGTCAACCGTTTCCCGGTCCCGGACTTGCGGTTCGCATCATCGGCGATATTACGGAAGAACGCCTGGCGCTCGTGCGCGAAGCCGACGCGATCGTCTGCGAAGAGATCGAAGCCGCGCACCTGGATCCCAAACCCTGGCAGTATTTCGGCGTGCTCACGCCGGTAAAATCCGTCGGCGTCATGGGCGACGGCCGCACCTATTCGAACCTGGTCGCCGTGCGTGCCATCACCAGCGAAGACGGAATGACCGCCGATTGGGCGCGTCTGCCGTACGATTTGCTCGAGCGCATCAGCACGCGCATCGTCAACGAAGTTCCGGGCGTCAATCGCGTCGCATACGACGTCACTTCCAAACCGCCGTCGACCGTCGAATGGGAGTGAGTCGGTGAGATGCGCGTCCTAATCGTCGGCAGCGGAGCCCGGGAAGACGCGCTCTCGTGGCGCATCGCGCAGTCGCCTTCATGCGAGGCGGTTTTCGCCGCGCCCGGAAACGCCGGCACGGCGTCGCGCGGCGAGAATTGGGATATCGCGGCGACCGACGGAAAAGCGATCGCCGAACGCTGCGCGCGCGAGCGCATCGATCTCGTAATCCTCGGCCCGGAAAATGCGATCGCCGCGGGCGTCGGCGACCGGCTGCGCGAAGCCGGCATTGCGGCCTTCGGTCCCAACCGCTCCGGCGGACGTTTGGAATCGAGCAAGATCTTCTCCAAACGGTTTATGGAACGCCACGGCGTGCCGACGGCGCGCGCCTCCGTCGTGCATTCGTTGGACGCCGCGCTCAAAGCGCTCGAGCAATGGAGCGGCGCCTGCGTCATTAAAGCGGATGGTCTCGCGGCCGGAAAAGGCGTCGTCGTCTGCGAGGAGCTCGATGCCGCGCGCGCGGTGCTGCGCGAGTGGTATGGGCAAAACAAGATTCCCGGCGGCGGCACCGACGTGCTGCTCGAAGAGAAGCTGGAAGGGCGCGAGGTCAGCGTCTTTGCGCTGAGCGACGGGCGCGCGATGTATCCGATAGCGTCGGCCTGCGATTATAAACGCGCGGGCGACGGCGATACCGGACCGAACACCGGCGGCATGGGTGCGTATTCGCCGCCCAACGGGTTCCCCGCCGATTTGGAAGATCGCGTGCGCGAACGGATCATTGCACCCATGCTTCGCGGATTGCTTGCCGAAGGCGAGCAGTACATCGGCGTGCTGTACTGCGGGCTGATGTGGACGGAGGACGGTCCGTACGTCATCGAATTCAACGTTCGCTTCGGCGATCCGGAAACGCAGGTGCTGATGCCGCGCGTCACCGGCGACTTCGCACGTCTGCTGCAAACAGCCGCGGAAGGTGCGGTCGATCTCGGCGCCGCGTCGTTCGCTTCGCGCGCCTGCGTCGGTGTCGTTCTGGCGACCGACCAGTATCCGCGCACGAGCACGCCCGTCGACGGTCTGCCCAGCGACGTCGCAGTCGGCGAAGACGCGCACGTCTTTTGGGGCACCTCGTCGCTCAAGGACGGAACCGTGAGCTCGGGCGGCGGCCGGGTTCTGACGGTCGCGGGTCTTGGCAGCACCGTGGCTGCCGCACGCGAACGCGCCTACGACGCCGTACGCGATCTCGCCAAACGTATGCCGCACGGCGCGCCGCTCACCTATCGCACGGACATCGGGAGTTTGTAGCGAATTACCGGCCGTGCGGATTCACCTGCTCGGCACGCGGCTCTTCGAGCTCGACGGAAAGCCGTGGCGCTTCGTGGCACCGCCGCGGACGATACCGCTCCTGGGCTATCTCATCATGGCGCGAGGCGCCGTACCGCGTGAAGTCGCCGCATCGGCGCTCTGGCCCGATGCTTCCGAAGAAGAAGGGCGCGCGAACTTGCGCCGCCATCTGCACCACCTGCAGCGCGCGCTTCCGCCGCGCAGCGAGCCCTGGACGCTCAGCGGCCCGGACGGCATTTCGTGGAACCAGGGCGATGCATACGTCGACGCAATTGCTTTTGAGGCCGCGCATGAAGCGGGCGATCGCGCAGGCGCCGTTGCCTGTTACGGCGGTGAGTTTCTGCAGGGCTACTACGACGAGTGGATCGTCGCGCACCGCGAGCGTCTGTGCGGCGCGTACGTCGCGGACTTGGTGGAATTGCTCGCGCAGGCGCGATCCGCGCGCGACTTCGAAGCGGCGACGGCGTACGCGCAGCGCATTTTGGAACAAGACGAATGGCGCGAAGACGTCGTGCGCGCGCTGATGAGCGTGCGCTACGCGTGCGGCGACCGTGCAGGCGCGCTCGGCACGTTCGATCGCTTCGCGCGGCGCTTGCGCGAAGAGATGCGGCTCGACCCGATGGCCGAAACGCTCGCCCTGCGCGACACGATCGTGCGCAACGAAGCGCCGGCATCGACCGAGCGGCGTTCGCGGCCGCGCAGCAATGCCTCGACGCCTTTCGTCGGCCGCGCTCGCGAGCTTTCGCATCTGCACGAGCGGTGGCGCGCGCTCGATCGCGGCGAGGGCGGCGTTGCGTTTGTTTCGGGCGAAGCCGGCATCGGCAAAACGCGCTTGGCGCGCGAATTCGCGCTGCGCATCGAGCGTGAAGGCGGGCGCGTTTTTTCCGGCGGCACGAGCGAACCCGAAGCGGCGTCGTACGAATCGCTGGCCGAAGCGCTGCGCGGCGCGGTGCGGCATCTGATCGATGCGGGCGTCGACGCGCTGTGGCTGCGCGTGCTGGCGTCGCTGGTTCCCGAACTGCAGCCCTATTTGGGCGAGACCGTGCGCGCCGAGCGCCTGGGTGACGAACAGGAGCGCACCCGTCTGTTCGAGGCGATTTCGTACGCGGTCGTCGCACTGGCGCGCCGGCGGCCCAGTGCGATCGTGCTCGAAGATCTGCATTGGTCGAGCGACGCGACGCTGCAGGCCCTCGAATTTCTAGCGCGCCGAATCGGCGCCGCGCCGGTGCTGCTCATCGTCACCTACCGCGACGATGCTGCGGGCGCGCGCGTCGACGAGCTGCGGCGAACGCTCCAGCGGGAGCGGCGCGCGGCACACTTGCGGCTGGGCCGTTTTAACGGAGAAGAAGTGGAGCAACTGCTCGCGGCGCTGCCTCCGCTGGCCGAGCAGCCCGATCTGGCTCCGACCGTCTATCGCATCAGCGAGGGCAATCCGCTCTTCGCGATGCAGATTCTGCGCGACGTCGCGGAAACCGGTAGTGTGCCGCACGAACGCGCGCAGTTGGGCAACTTCATCGAAGCGCGCATTCGAAATCTTCCGAATCCGGCACGCGCGCTGGCCGAGCATGCCTGCGTGGCAGGTCGCAGGTTCTCGCTGGACATGCTGCGCGACTTGACCGGATGGAGCGAAGACGCGCTGCTCACCGCGCTGTACGAATTGATCGACCGGCACATCGCGCGCGCTTCCTTCGAGCAATCGTCGTACGAGTACGAATTCTCGCATAATCTGCTGCAGACGGCGTTTTACGCGTCGGTGCCCGAGCGTGTGAAAACCCGGCTGCACGCCCGCATCGCCGAACTACTGGAACGCCGCGCCGGTGAAGAGGCCGGCCCCGCGGAGATCGCGCTGCATTGGGAACGCGCCGGCGATGCCGCTCGCGCGGCGGCGGCCTACGAGCGCGCAGCCCAACGGGCACTCGACCTGTACGCCAACGACGACGCCGCGCGTTTTGCGCGCCGGAGTTTGGAACTCGGAACGGATCGGAGCTTCCACGCCCTGCGCATTCTGGTCAGTGCGGACGAACGGCTCGGGAGCAAAGAGGCGTGGGCCGTCGACGCCGCGGCGCTGCTGGAAGCTAGTCGCGAGTTGGGGCCGAAGGAACGCTTCGAGGCGCTCGAGTGTGCCGTGCGCCGGTGCGATATGGCTGCCGACCGCGAAGGCCAGCGGGCGTTCCTCGAGCAGATGCGCGCATCCGCGCATGACGACGCGCTCATGGTTCGCGTTCTTACCGCCGAAGGCCGGATGCAGATGCGGTGCGGCGAGGCGCGCGCCGCGATCGCGACGCTGCGGCAGGCGCTGGAGTTGACGGAGCGTTCGGGCGACCCGGCCGCTTTGCTGCAGGCCCGGATCGCTCTGGCCTACGCGCTGCTGCACGCGGGCGACTTGGACGACGCCGATGCGCAGCTCGAGCTCGCCGAAGACGAAATGGCCGAAGATGCGCCCGCGCACGATCGTCTGCAATTGGAGCGGACGTTCGGATCGGCGGCGATGGGACGCGAGGACGGCGTTCGTTTGGAGCGGATCGCGCTTCGCCAGCGCGAGCTCGCACGGCAGGTCGGAGACGTGTCGTCCGAGGCCTACGCCGAGATGCTGCTGGGATACGCAGCCATGTACCAGCGCTTGGATTTGGAGCGCGCGTTCGATCATTGGACGAAAGCCGCCGCGACGTTCGAACGGATCGGCAACCGGCAATCGTATGCGATTACGCTGCACGATTTGGCGGCGGTCGAAATCGAATTCGGCCGTTTCGAAGAGGCGGAGACGCTGCTCTCGCAGGCCGAAGCGATGTCCGAGCTCTGCGGTTGGCGCACCGGCCTTGCGTACAGCGCGCTGAACCGCGCGCAGATCCGGTATCAGCAGCAACGCTATGCGGAAGCTGCCGATCTGGCCGCGCATGCGCTCGAGCGCGCGCGTTCGACCGACGAGCGGCGCGTTTGGAGCAGTTCGCTCACGGTGCTCGGTACGGTGGAGCTTGCAATCGGAAAGGTCGAGCAGGGGCTCGCGCATCTGCGCGAAGGCGTCGAATTTCGCCGCAGCGTGCAGGCGCCGTGGTCGCTCAGCGACGACTTGTGCGTGCTCATCGACGGTTTGCTCCAGGCGGGCGACCTGCCGGGTGCGATGGAGGCGGGCGACGAGTTGCGCCGCTTATACGAAAGCGATGCGTCGGGCCATATGTATCCGGCGCGCATGTGCTGGATGCTGGCTCGGCTCGCGCGGGCACAGGGAGATGAAGCCGGATACCTCGCTTATGCGGGCCGCGCAAAGGCGTCGCTGGAAGAGCGCTGCGCCGCGCTGCACGACCCGTCCCTGCGCGAGGCGTTCAGGCGGCACCCGCTGTGGGCCGAAATCGAGGATGCTACGGTCGCTGTCTTGCCGGACGGCAGTACCGATCGAGAAACTCGCACAGTTCGCCGTAGTTCGTGAAATAGCGCCGTTCTTGGGTGCCGACATGCTGGATGAGCGCCCGCCACTGGGTGCCGGGCGGCGCCTCGCCGTCATCTTCGGCTTCGGTCCAAATGCGCAAAAAGAACGCGTCCTCGGCTCGCTTCGCCATGGGTCTCATCATAGCGAGAGAGCGTCGAGAACGCGTCCAGGCGCGCAGCTGCGTTAGCCCTAGGGCAAGCGGTCGCGCACCATCTCGGCGTATTCGGAGGCAAAAAACTTCAGTGCGTCGGCCGGCAACTCGTTGCCCGTTTCGGCGATGGCCAGGAGGCGGACCCGGTCGACGGCCTGCTTGAACGTCACCTCTCCCTTTTCGCACGCCGCGTTGCGCTTGAGGGCTGTCCACAGTCGTTCCGCAGGTTGTTCCTTCACAGCTCCACGATAGTCTGGGCCGCGAGGTGCCTCCATACTCGAAATCTAGTAGGCGGACGTCCACGAACGTCCGTTCGGATCGACGGAACTTTCCGCTCGCCCGCCGTGTATTAAGGAGTGATGGCAACGCGTTTTCAGTCGCCGCGCGCCTTCGGCTACGCGCCGGCGATTCCGGTTCAATCGCTGCTCGGCCAAGTGCTCGGTATTACGGCGGTCGGTCTGCTGATCACCGCGGTCGGCGCCTATTTCTTCCAAGGCATCGGCTACGGGGTCGGACTGGCCGCGCTTATCGCCGGCTTTCTACTCTTGATCGCGATCAATGCGACGCGCGGCAACGAAGTCGTCTCGCTCGGGCTGTTTTACGCATTCACGCTGCTCGAAGGCATCGGCCTTGCGCCGACCATCCACAACTACGTCGCTGCGTTCGGCCCCGGGATCGTCGTCGACGCCGCGGCGACGACGGGCCTAGGAATGCTGGCGATGGCTTGCGTGGTGTACGCGACGGGCCTGGATTTGCGCCGATTTTCCGGCTACATGTTCCTGGCGCTCATCGGCCTCGTGCTCCTGGGCGTCGTCTCGGCGTTTACCCACTGGGTGCATCCGACCGTCTACTCGTGGGCGGTGCTCGCGATCTTCACGGTCCTGGTGTTGATCGATTTTGCGCGAATTCGCGCCGGCGGAGACGGATTCACGCCCGTCCAGCTCGCCGTGCAGATCTATTTGGACGCGATCAACATCTTCTTGGCCCTTCTGCAACTGTTCGGGCGCAGGAGTGACGATTAAGCGGCTGACGGAAGCCCCCCGCTTCTGTAGAATAGGTGCGTCATGTGCGGCATAACCGGCATCTACGCACCCGGCCACGACGCCGCCAGGCTCGCGTTCTTCGCACTGTACGCGCTGCAGCACCGCGGGCAAGAGTCCGCCGGCATCGCCTGCGGCGACGGCGGAACGATTCGATCCCACAAAGAGATGGGCCTTATCGGCGCGATCTTCGACGAGGAGATCCTCAGCGAACTCACGGGTCATATCGCCGTCGGCCACACGCGCTACTCGACGACGGGTTCGTCGATCGTGGTCAACGCGCAGCCGCTGCTCGAGCAGACGGAACTTGGCGACTTCGCCTTCGCGCACAACGGAAATCTCACGAACACCGACGAGCTGCGTGAAACGCTTTCGCCCGGAACGACGCTGCAGGCAACGTCCGACTCCGAGGTCCTC
>DASRDE010000181.1:0-2829 GCA_035652755.1 Vulcanimicrobiaceae bacterium
ACCGTTGCTCGCCTCGTGCTCGCAGAGTTCCGCCCCGGCCCAGCCGACTATGGTCCCCGGTGGCGGCGCATACTCGCGGCAAACCGCCGGGATCTCCAGAGCGGCCGACGCCGCCACACGCGCAGCAGCCGTTATGGCGCCGGCACCTGTGATTACGCCCGTACCGCTGATCGCCCCGATCGGGCTGGCAGAAAGCAAGACCGGACTGCTTTACGTGGGCAATCACGGAGGAGCGTGCCCGCCGTGCCAGGTCCTCGTTTACAATTCGGCCGGGGTTCAGCAGACGAAAAAGACGATAACCGCCGGCATCGACAACCCCGCCGGGCTGGCGGAGGATTCCGCCGGCAATCTCTACGTCGCGAATTATATTAACCAGACAGTCACCGTGTACACGCCGGCCGGTAAGCAGATCACCGCGCGAACGATGCACACGGATCCGAGCTACAATCCTTCCGGCGTGCAGATCGACGACGAGCAGGACGTCTGGGTTGCCAATCGCAACAACGGCAACATCGGCATCGGCGAGATTCAAGTCTTCAACAAATCGGGCGCCGTGATTCATACGATCACGTCAAACCTCGTGTATCCGCTGGGCATCGCCTTTGCGCCGGGCACCGAGGATGCATGGGTCGCAAACTCCGAGACGCCCAACGACGCCATGACCGTCTACGACCCCAGCGGCAATTTCTTGAAGAAAGTCTCTACGCCGAGTTTCACGCCAACGTATTTGGCCTTTAACAAATCACGTGAAATCTACGCAACCGACGGACTGCACTCGGTCGTCGAGGTCTTCAAGTCCGGAAAGTCCGTGCAGACGATAACCAACGGCTTAAACCTTCCGTACGGCATCGCGTTCAATAAATCCGGCGACTTCTACGTGGCAAATGTCGGCAACAACACGATCACCGAGTACAATTCCGCGGGCACCTTGATCAACACGATTCATTAGCCGCACAACGTCGCGGCCTACCAGGCTACATGTTCTCCGCGGGCCGGTCCTTCGACTGCGCTGAGGCGCGCGAGTTCGCGCGCGTAGGCTCCGCTCAGGATGACACGGGTTTTCCTCACGCCGGTCCTTCGACTGCGTAGGCCGCGCACTAGGTGCGCGGCGTAGCTCCGCTCAGGATGACACCTAAACTGCCAATTTCGGGCTAATCGCGAACGGAACAAGGCGCGCGGGTTTGGCGTGGCTGAACGTAGCTGTGCCGGCCGCGCTGTCGCTGTGTTCGGCCGCTACTGCCAATTAAGGGGAATGACCGTGGGGAACATCTGGACGCCGGTGCGTGCCGCAGCGAGCCTTGCGCTCGCGGTGCTGTTCGCTGCTTGTTCGGCATCACAAAATTCGCAAAGCCTGCCGTTGGGCGCAAGTCACGCGCTGCAGGCGCATGCGGCGGCGGGGAGTCTGCTGCAGATGCAGCTGGCTGGGCAGCGCGAGGCGCCGGTGCCGCTGGGTGCGCTGCGGCGGGCGATGCAGGTCGGTATGCGACCGCAGCTGGCATTCCACGCCGGTGCGCCGGTGGCAATTTGGGCAGCCGATACCAATTTCAACTACGTGCTGGGGCAAGACGCGAGCGGGCTCAATACGCTGACCGCGATCGACGTATCGAAGAACAACTGCTATTCGCCGGTTGCGCTCAAGGTGGATGCGCGGCAGAACTTGTGGGTCGGGTGCGAGCTGACGTCGCAGAGCGGGACCAACGGCGCCGTGCAAGAGTACAGCGCGGCCGGCGCTCTGCTGAATCAGTACCTGCCCGCGTGTCCGCGCCCGGTGTCGCAGTGTGCGTCGTTTAGCGGGTACGGTTTTGACAGCGGGCTGGATGCGCACGGCCACGTCTTTGCCTCGCTGAACTTGTACAGCATCGAGATCTGCAACCCGAATTGCACGACCAGTTTGAGTGCCGGATTTGAATGGTGGCCCAAGTCCAAGCCGTCAGCGGTGCCGGTGCTCATTTCGACCGGAACGAGTTGCAGCCCGATTTGCGGCGTGGGGTATATGGACGTCGACGCGGCGGGGAACCTGTGGTTTACGTTCAGCGGGTACGATTCGAACAACAATTACGGGTTTGGGTTGGGTGAGATCACCAGCCCGACGACTTCGCCTGCGCTCACGATCGTCGAGCCGATCGGCACGTACGGCTTTTTCGGCGGCGTGTACGTGAGCAATCACGGGCATACACTCAATGTCGTCGACCAAAAAGCGCGCACGATCTCGCAGTATCACCTGCCGCTGGCGCAAAACGGCGCGCCGTTCAACGTACTCGGACCGACGCTGCTCAACGCGTTCGGCATCGGCGACCCCGTCTCGGGCGCATTCAACGCGACCGATTCGAAGATCGCGATTGGCGATTCCGGCGGCTGGCTCGACCTCGGCAAACGCACCGGCAATTCGTGGACCGCGATCGCCAGCCCGAACTTTTACAGCGGGCTGAACGGCGCGGCGTATTCGCCATCAGATAAGTAGCGCGAGCTGAGGAATGCGCGCGGGCGGCGGGATGCGGCTCCGCCGTCTAGCCGTCCGAGTCAGCGTCTCGCGGGCGAGCCCGCTCTCCTGTGCCTCGCGATTGGCGACGGTACTCTTCCAGCATTTCCCCAGTCAAATATTCGACGGCCTCCGTGGGCGCTTTAATGGCCCGTTTACGGAGGATTTCCACTACCTCCATCGTCGCGCGCCCGCTCGACAATGCGCAGCCGTTAGCGGCGAACTGCCGAGCGCGTTCCTTAATTTGCTGCCAAGCGATTTCCATGCGCGTGGCCTCCGTGGAAAAGCGGAACCACCCCGCTCCGAAACGGGGAGCCGAGTACTACGCCGCCGGCTGCCAGCTTTCCGGC
>DASRDE010000182.1:0-2379 GCA_035652755.1 Vulcanimicrobiaceae bacterium
TTCCGCCGAACGGAACTGCGGGAATATGCGGCGTGACGTCGGACCACGTGCCGCCTGCATCCGGCGTCACCAGCACATGCCCCGTATCGGTCCCGTACCATACGGTCTTCGGATCCGCGCGGTCTTCCCCGATTGCAGTGATCGTGCAGTAGGTCTCGGCGTTCGTGTAATCTTGCGTGACGGGGCCGCCGCTGGTGCCGATCCATTCCGGGCGGCATTGCGTCAGATCGGGGCTGAATTGGGCCCACGTGTTTCCCGCGTCGGCCGAGCGGAAGAGCACGTTCGCACCGAAGTACACGACGCGCTCGTCGTGCTGCGAGACCAGCATCGGTGCGCTCCAATTGAAGCGGTAGCGCGACGCCGCAGCCGGTCCGCCGAACGGAATCGCCGGCCACGGCGAGATGTATTGCCGTTGTCCGCTTACCGGATCCATACGCGCGAGATCGCCGAAGTGTGTGTCTTCAAAAAGATATGCGCCGTTGCGCGCCTGAACCGCATATTGACCGTCGCCCCAGTCGGCAATGTTCGTCCAATCGCCGCCGCCCGCGCCGTCGTTCGTATTATAAAGCGTACTCGGACCGCGCCAGACTTCGTGATCCTGCAGGCCGCCCATGACGTGATACGGCTGGTCGAAATCGTACCCCGCATGATAGATCTGCGCGAACGGGACCACGTTGTCGTTGTTCCACGTGCGTCCGCCGGAGAGAGAATACCGGAACCCCATGTCGCTGGCGTTGAGCAGGCGGTCCGGATCGCTCGGGTCGATCCACAAATCGTGGTTGTCGCCGCCGGATTCGGGCATGTCTTTAAACGTGCGGCCGCCGTCGGTCGACACGTTGAATCCGCCGGCAAGCGCGTACACTTTCTTTGGGTTGACCGGGTCGCAGCGTACCTGCGAAAAATAAAACGGGCGAAAGTCGATGCTCTCGCTCGCGCTGCGCATGCTCCAATGCGCGCCCCCGTCGACGCTTCGATACAACAGGCCGGCGCGATTCGGAACGAACGCGTACACCACGCGCGGATCGCTCGCGCAGATGCTCACGCCCACGCGATCGATAGGCCCGGCCGGCAAGCCGTTCGAAGCACCCGGCGACGTCAGGCGGGTCCAGGTCCGCCCGCCGTTGACCGAGCGGTACAGACCGCTTCCGGCACCGCCGCTGCGAAACGTCCACGGCTTGCGTTGAAAATCGTACATCCCGGCGTACACGATGTTCGGCCGTTTCGGATCGATGGCGACGTCGCTCGCGCCGGTGGTCGCATTGACCGCCAGCACGAGCTTCCAATGCGCCCCGCCGTCGTTGCTGCGATACACGCCGCGATCGCCGCCGGGTGTGTATTCGCTGCCCATGGCGGCCGCGAAGATCACGCGCGAATTCGACGGATCGATCGCGATGCGCGCGATGCTCCCGCTCTTGCGCAACCCGAGCAGATGCCAGCGTTTGCCGCCATCGGCGGTGGCCCACAGGCCGTCGCCCGCATCGGCGGTGTTGCGCGGAAACGGCTCGCCGGTTCCGATGTAGACGCGGTTGGGATCGCGCGGATCGATCGCGATTGCGCCGATCGCGCTGCTCTGCCCGGCTTCAAACGCGGATGAAAAGGTCAACCCGCCGTCGGTGGACTTCCATAATCCGCCCGAGGCATGTCCGAGGTAGACGATCTTGGGATTTCCGGGGACGCCGGCGACGGCGTCGAGCCTTCCGCCCATGACGGCGGGCCCGATCCAGCGGTAGTGGAGGTCGCCCAGAAAAAGCAGCGTTGCAAGCAGGCCCGTCACCGGGCGTGCACTTCGTCCTTCGTCAGGTCGATCCAGCGTTCGGCCCAGCGGCCGACCTCATTGAGGGCGGGGCCGAGCTCCACGCCCGATTGCGTCAGCTCGTACTCTACCCGAACGGGCGATTCGGGATAGACGTGGCGCCGCACGAGACCTTCGCGCTCCAGTTCGCGCAGGCGTTCGGTCAAGAGGCGGTCGGAAACGCCCGGGACCGCGGCAAGCAACTCATTGAAGCGCAGCGGCCCGTTCATCAAGGTAAAGACGATCGCGCCGGTCCACCGCCGGCCGATAAGCTCGACGGCGCGGTGATAGCGGGGGCACAGCTCGGTCTGATTCTTTGTTTGCGCCACGACCATAGGCTATCATAAGTAAGTACCTTCGCACAAGGGTGCGCTCCCAGCGCGCTCGTAGCGTAGCGGGATGCTTGCACCCGCTCCGACCCTGCCCGCCGACCACTTCTCGCAGATCACCGCGGAGGCGCCGCGTTTCGAGCAATTGCGCGCGGAGTACGACCGGTTCGCCGAAACGCTGGAAAAGGCGACGAACGCGCACGAGGCGCTGCAGGCATTCACCGCTTGGGATCAGCGGCGGCGCGCTTTCGATACGTG
>DASRDE010000183.1:0-10739 GCA_035652755.1 Vulcanimicrobiaceae bacterium
ACGTTTCCTAGGCTACTGCACCGCGATCGATCCGAGGAACTGCAGCAACTCCGTTTCGTCGCCTGAAATCGTGCGCAACGCCTTTGTCCTGCCGTCGGCACTTGATGGATATACGTCGATACGCCGGTTTGGGAAGTAGACTTCCGACGCGAAGATCCCACTTCCGTGCAATGCGATGCCGTCGATGAAGGCCGGATGCTCGGGGTAGATGTCGCGGATCGGCGCTACGTCTCCGTTCGCGCCCGGCGGAAAGACCAGTATGTGTCCGAACGTGTTCCTGTTGTCGCTCACGTATAGGTTGCCCGCAGCATCGACGGCGCACTGACCAGGGCCGTACAGTTGCGTATTCAGTCCTCTAAGCTCCCGGCTCGGCGCGACGTCCCCGTTCGCGTCCGGCGGAAATACGAGGACGCGCGGCGTGTTCAAACGATTGTTTATATAACCGGTTGCAATAATTTCCCCTTTTGGACCGATATTCACGGCGAACAGGTTGTTGATTTGCGTGTGGGGTCCGCTGATGGAGCGCACCGGTGCCGGAGTGCCGTTCACGTTAGGCGCGTATATGTCGATTGCTTCGCGCGCTTCGTTTGCTACGTGTAAGTAACCGGTTGGGCTTACGGCAATGAATGGCCTCGGCGGACTCGACTGCTTCGCCGAAAGCCAGATTTTGCGGATGGGTGCTATGTCGCCGCTCGCGCCGGGGGCAAATACCGCAATTACCGGGACGACTTTGTTATTTAAGACGTTGTAATTGACGACGTATAAGTCACCGGCACCGTCAAGGGCCACAAACGAAGGGCCTTCGAGGTCCGTCTTGCGGCCCTCAATGACGCGCAACGGCGAGACGTCTCCGTTGGCAGTTGCATCAAACTCGGCGACGCGCCGCGGCCCCTGGAGATTTTGAGCAGAGTCTGCGATGTAGATTACGGCATTACCAGAGCTTAGTGCAGCGCCGCGCAGTCTCGCGTTCGGCGACTCCGTCAGCGATGGGGGCGGCGCGGGAATCCCGCTTGCGCACCCGGCCCAAAGCGGTGCGATGACTGCAGCACCAAGTACTCCAAAAAGAGAATGTAGCCGCCGATGCATGTCGAGCCTCCAGCTTCTGGCTGCCGCCCAACTTCGACGGTGTCGCGTAAGTCCCGCCTTGTCAATTTGCGATGATTTGATGACATTTGATATCAATGGTGCCCAAACCGTTGGACCGCAAATGGATCGGAAAACGCAGGGTTGGTTAAGAACTGCTCGTCGGTGAGCGAATTAAAAAACGCGATGAGATCGCTGCGATCGCGCGGGGTCAGCGAAAAGCCTTTAAGGACCAGGTCCTTGTGCGGATTCAGCCGCCCGATGCCTCTGTACGGCCCGCTCGCAATGGTACGCCCGCCGGCGCTGTAGTGATCGAGCACGGCCTCTAGGTCCTTCACGCTGCCGTCATGCATGTACGGCGCGCGGACAGCCACGTTTCGGAGCGTCGGCACCTTGAATGCACCCTTGTCCTTGTCCTGATGCGTAAACTCGTAGATGCCCGGATTGTCGCGCGGATAGTCGCCGTCGGGACCGATATTATAGAGCCCGTTGTTGTGGTACGCCACGCGAAAGATCCGCGTCCGCGTATCGGCCGAGCTGTCGGTAAAATTGACGCCCCCGTGGCAGTGAAAGCACTGCAGACGCTCGCTGAAGAATAGCGCTTCTCCGCGTTTAGCCGGTGCGCTTATCGCGCTCTCCTCGCCGCCGTAGCGATAGCGGTCGTACGGCGACGAAAGCGAGATCAGCGTTCGCTCGAAAGAGGCAATGGCTTTGGTAATCGTGCCGAGCGATATCGGGTTGGATTCTTGGGGGAACGCCGCTTTGAAAAGGCCGCGATAGCGCTCGTCCATGGCCAGCCGCGCGATAAGATCTTTTTCATGCCCTGCTAATCCGAGTTCCACGGGATGCTCGCCGAACATCGGCACCAGCATCTGCTTTTCCAATTTTCGCTGCAAAGGATTGGCCCAGGTCAGTGCTGTGTTGTAGGCTACGTTCGTCAACGTTGAGGCACGGCGGGGATGATGCTGGCCGGTGCTGCCGATTGCCGTCGGCTTGAGATCGGTAAATCCATACCGCTGCTGATGGCAGGTGGCGCAAGAAAACGTACGATTCAGCGACAGACGCTTGTCGTAAAACAAATAGCGCCCGAGCGTTACCTTCTGCTCGGTCATCGGATTGTCGGGCGGCACGATCGGCGGCGCAGCCCAGGCGGGAAGATTCCAATGATACGTGGGGACGCGCTCGGCGCCCGCAAGGATTGTACCGGCCGCCAACCACGCGCCCAGGGCTAAAACGAGCGTCCGCACCGCTTTACCGGACGAAAAACAGCTGCTGGTGGGCCGCCGGCTGTCCGCGAAATGAAACCCCCAGGTCGCGCATCACCGGCTGGCACGCGCCGTCGGCGTTCGACATGCAGCCGCCCCCGCGCGCCAGTTGCGCGAGATCGGCGTTTCGAAACAACGACGCCAAGTCTGCGATTACGATATTTCGCTGCGGATCGAACCGCGGGAGGACGACCGTTACGTGATTCGGGCTCGTGCAGCGGGCGGTACGGCCTTGCAGCGTGCAGCCCGTGCTGCCCACGTGAAAGACGTACGCCGAACTTTGGCCGCCCGATTCTACGCGAGCGTCGAAGCGCAGAAACTTGTACCCGTCCTGCCAGCTCCAGAACATATCGGAAAGGTTCAGCGGGGACTGGGCAATCGTCGCATCGGCGTGATCGAGCTCGTCGGGGACCCCAAGCGTAAACTCGATGCCCGTATATTGGCCTGCGGGCGCGCTGCCCACCACTTCTACGTGCCTTTGCGGCGAGCCGTTCGCGCACGCCGTTCCGGGATCTTCAAAGCTCAGGAACGCAACGTCGCGCTGTTGCCAAACGCCGTCTTGCTCGAGCGCCAACGGCACACGCCTGCCGTCCGCGCCGATTAGCTTCACCTGCGAAACGTAGAAGCGGAAATAGTCGGCCGAAACCTTCGCGCCGCCCCGCCCTATATTCTCGTAGACTTTGTCGCAGCGGAAACGCTCGGAACCTGCCATCGCCTCGAATCGAATGCGATACGTTTGCCGGCCCGCCGTGCTGGGAGCGGCGCCGAGCAACAGCGCGATGATGCAGTACGCGAATAGCCGTTTCATGATCCTTTTCCGGCACCGATGTAGCGAATGAGCTTCACGAAAAGCGTGGGGTTCGTCGCCAGGCTATTCGGATCGCCGTAGACGACGTAGAGTTCGTTGTCGCCGCGGAAGAAATGCACGGCGGCCGACACGTTGCTTGCGTTCTCATACGCAGGCGGGCCAAAGAGATTGAACGCAAACGGCTGGTTCGTTCCGATAATCCGGCGAGCACCCAGATCCGCTGAAAGGGACGCGTTGAACTGATAGTTGACGCTTGCGCGCTCCAGCCATTGTTTCGTGTCCGGTTCACCCGCGACGTGCGAAGCGTACGCGGTATCGTCCGCCTCCAGCATGAGCGACATGCGCGCGGTCAACGGGAGCCCCGCAATGCGCTGCCACGAACGGAGGCGCCCGTGGTAGTACGCACCATCGCTATAGGTCACCGACGACGGATGCGCGGTGTTTTGCGCGTACGCAACGTAGAGACCGCTCGCGCTAAACGGAAGGAATGCGCGGCCGCATTGGGTGCCCGAGACCGGCTGGCAGACCGAGAGCCAAGAGTTGCCTTGGAACAACCGCACGGTCATCAAGTCCTTGAAATCGACTTGCACCTGATCGCTGAAGTCGCTTTGGTTCACCGATCCATCGCTGCCGTGATAGCGGTCGGTTTGGACTGCCGCCACGACGTCGCGAACGCGAGAGGTCGGGGAATAGTTGAGCCTGCGCTGCGCAACCGCGGTGTAGCCAGCAAGCCCGGGATCGCCCGGCGGCTGGTTCGCGAATCCATCGGCCGGATTGAACTGCGCGCCCATTTTTTGCAGCGCGAACGAAAACTGCGACGTGTTGGTCAGGTAGCTCGCTCCGGCATCTTGATACACCGCGCCGGATGCGTCGCTTACGTTCGAGCCGCTGTCGGCTCCACGGTTCGTGAAGAACAGCAGGTGACCGTGGGGGTTGAAGTAGCTCAGGCCCCCCATATTGACCAAGTCGGTCACTCCCGCCGCGGAATCGTGCACCGCCACCCGCTGCAAGTTCAGCGCAAGTGTTTGCGCCGGATTCGAAAGCGACAAGACTTGAGCATTATCGGTGCGCGAGTAGCCCAGGGCGTCGAAGCCCGCCACGCTCAGCGTCCCCAGCGGTGTTTGCTGAGTACCTTCCAGGCCGTATCCGCCGCGAAACGTCGGAATCGTCGGCGTATACAGCGTCGACATCGGCGTGTTGACGCCGCTAAATGGATTGAACGCGTTCGCGGCTTGCGTAAAGAATGGCCGCACCTCGTTGAAACGGCGCGCAAACGTCGTCGGGGCGATCGACTGCTGGTCGATTTCGACATTCGAAAAGTCCGGGTGCGCCGTGCCGAAGATCGAGGTCGTGCCGGTAATTGGAACCGAGAAGTCCGCGCCGAGCCGCGACGTCGAACCGCCGGCGGCCTTGGACGCGATCGCATCGAGCCCGTACAGCTCCAAACGCGGCTGGGGTGCCGCGCCCTTGGTTTCCAACCCGATTAATGTGCCGCCGTACCGCGGGTCGATGTAACTGCTCTGTTCGGGTTCCAGCTCCCAAACCAAATTTTCGTTCGAAGAGACCACGATTCGGTGAAACTGCGCGAGCCAATTCTGCGCGTACTTGGCGTGCATCGATGCGAGCGGTATCTGAAATTCCGTGACGTACCCCGAAGGCGTTCGCTTGCCGGCCGCCGCCCACGTAGGAGCGAAGGCCGAGTTTTCGCTCGAGTACTGATCGCGCGCGCCGTTGGGATTCGCGGCAAACCAATACGCAAATCCTTGCAAGCCGTTCGGCCAGAGATGGACCATGCAGGCATCATCGCTCAGTACGCCGGGACCGTCCGCATGCTGGGACGCGACTACTCCGCCGCGCTGCGTTGCAACGAACGCGGCATAAAGCGACTTTCCGTACAGACCGACGCGGACGACCGTGTCATCCTGTGCGGCGCGGCGGTACTGACCGTCATACTTCAGCGCTACGGTCGCCGCTTCGGCCCACGAACCGGTGAGGGTTCCGTCCATCGGCGGGGCTGCGGAGAGAACGGGCACGTTTACGCGCTGGGTTTCGGCGACTGCTTGCGCTGCAACAGCGGCAGCCGGCGTTGCAATAACGCCGAGTGCCAAGACGGCTGCATAGAAAATGCGTCTTCCGGGCCAAATCATTCCCCAATCGTAAACGCGATGCTCCGGAACGTCTTGTACGCCATTTGCGCGCTCATGGGCTCGCCACACTGATTGGTGCGTCGATGCGGTTTCCGTCGTACATGATCTCGACGATCCACGCACCCGGCCGCGGAAACGACATCCGGCCGCTCCAGACGTGCACGCCGTCGCGCGTCAACGTTACAGCATCGGTCCGCGCGGCTTCGGGATCCGCCTGTAACACTCCGACTGCTTGCACGCGCCTGGGAGCGGGGCTCGGGAAGTGGACGATGATGCGCGTATCGCCCGTGGGCGTCGGGGGATCGAACGAAACCGTCGGACGATCGCCCTTTTCACCGCCGTCCAAACCGGAAAGGTATGCCACAATGTCGGCGATCTGAGCGTCGGTGAACTTAAAGTCGGGCATTGGTTCGGACGGATGCTTGATAAATGCGGCTATTTCGACGGCTTTCAGGGTTTTCTCGATGCCCGCGAGCTTGGGGCCGTCGCTCCCTCCTTGGAGTTGGGCGCCGTGGCAGCCCGTGCAGCCGTGCGATTGCACCAGCCGTGCACCCGAATTGGCATCCGGAACCTCAGCGCTTGCCGCCGCCGAAACTAGAGCCCATGCCAAAAAGAGCGCGAGCGCCCGTGCCACGATCATGGGGCTAACCTACCGTAAATCGCCCGGGCGCGTCTTGTATAAGGATTGCGCAAAAGGCGCCTGCTTCAGAGTCTTTTCAGACGCGGCGCGTACCGTCCGTCCAGGAGCGAATCAGCTAATAATGACGGAGGAATTCATGGTCAATTCGCATCGCGCGGCGGCTGCCGCCGTTGCTCTGGCCCTTCTGCCTGGATGCGCCGCGACGGCGCCATCGTATCTATCACCGGGCAGCACCGGACTTCAATCAATTTCACGCACGAGCGCACCCGCGACAGGGCGCGTTCTTTATATTGCCGACATCGACGGCCAGCCGGGTGTCGGCCAGATTCACGTCTACCAAGCCACGATGCAAAAACCGCAGTGGATTCGCGACATCACGTCCGGAACCGGTAGACCGTTCGGAATGTGGGTCGACGACAGAAACTACCTGTACGTCGCAAATATCACCAACAAGTATCCCGCAGCGGTAACGATCTTCAAACCGGGCGCGTCCACGCCGTTCTATACGATCTCAAAACTCAAGGGCCAGCCGGAGGCGGTCGCCGTTGACGCCGCACACAACGTCTACGTCAACGAAAATGTGGCCGACGCGGGGATCGTTGAAGTCTTTCCGCCGAATAGTAATACGCCCGTCCGCGAAATTAATACCGGGATATCCGGTTATGCCTTCAACCCCGGCGGCTTGGCGTTCGACCCGAAAGGCAACCTCATTGCCGGCGAACAGGCCCTGTTGCAGCTCCACGTCGTGAAGGTTGCACCAGGCTCAACGAAAGCCACGGCGCTCAATCTCGACCTGACGAACGTCAACGGACCGGGCTTGGGAATGGACAAAGCCGGAAATCTCTACATCGGCAGCAGCGAGAACGCCCAGATCGCGGTTTATCCGCCCGGGCAGCTGCGGCCGTCGCGTTTTATCTCACAGGCCAGCGCCTACGGCTTCCTGACGGTCACCCCCGAAGGTGCCGTCTATGCAGCGAGCGGACAGAGTAGTGTCGCGGAAATCCCGCCCGGCGGCAACACTCCGGCCAATACGGTGCAGTGCATTTGCTCCGCGCAGGGCACCGCGGTAAGCCACTAAGACACCCGTAGCGCGGACAGCGCCCTCAGCTAATAGTCACCCAGGCCCGACGTATTGTTGGCGCTGTCCGCACTCCCGAACCAGACGTGGCCGCCGTTGATCGTCAGCGGCTGGCGCGGGCCCGGAGCGCCGAATGTGGGATCGACGAGCTGCAGAATCGGCCCATACGTGTTCGACGTCGTATCGAATGTTTCGAGCGTGTTTTGGTTGACGGTCTTGCCTTTAATGGTAAAACCCAGATCCGCAAAGTAGATCGTGTTCCCGCTCACCGCCGCCCATGCCGGTCCGCTTTGCGCACCTGCGGCCTGCGCGTAAAGCGTCATCGAACCCGTCGTCGTGACCTGCGCTATCGCGCTGATTCCGGGGAGCGTGACCCACAACGCGCCGTTCGCGCTTACCAGGTGCGATTCGCCGCTGAAGTTTTTCGTATAACTGGTCGGCAATTTGAACTTCGTGATGCGGCCTTTCGGCGTAACGCGGCCCACGACGTAGGGGGCCGTCCCGCTCAAGTACCACATGTTGCCGTCGGGACCCAGCGTAATATCTTTATTATATGCAAATCCTGTCTTGGTCGAATACGTCACGATTTTTCCGCGGCGGATCGTCCCGACGATAGCGCCGTTGCTGGTATTGCCTCCGGCAAACCACACGGAGTTCCCGGGGCCGGTTGCGATCGCGTTGCTATAACTGTTCGCCGGAAGGGCGTACGACGTTCCGAACGTACCGTTCGTGCTTACCTGCGCGATATAGGCGCCTGCGCTCAATGACGTACCGTTCGCTGCAAACCACAGATTCGTACCGTCCGAGGTGATGCCGACCGACGTGTATGTTCCGCCCGAAACAAACTGCGGCGTATCGTACTGATGATAAGAGCCGATGCCCGAACCGCTTGTGACCATGACGGTGATCGCGTCGTGGGGATAATTGTTCGCGTCGACCAGACCCGTCATCCACACGTTCGTGTCGGGGCCGTTCGCAATTCCCGTCACCAAGCTGCAGCAAAAAGTTATCGCATAATAGGTGAAGTTCGCGCTCGCCGGTGCGTGCCGGCCGGCATCGGACAGGTTCGCCAGGTTCGATCCCGGCGTCACCGAGCCGCCGCAGCCGGCCAACGCAAACGCGATCAAGAAACACAAAAGCCGCCGGGATATCATGGGTCATCGCCCCCCTTAAGCAGCCAATTCGCTGGACCCCGGCGGGGCCGCCGCCGCATTGTTGGCGTTTTTCGCGCGGAGAAGCTCGTCGTCGCGATCAGCGCACGCTGAGCAAGTCGGCGGCAACGAAGGCGCCGACCGCTGCGATTAAGGCCGCGCCCACATAAGCCATCTTCGGCGCCAGCGAAGAGACGCGGCCTTCTCGCAACGCGCGTTCCGCGCGCGCATACCGGATAGCGCCGACGATGCCGACGCCGATTCCCAGCAGTGCCATGACGGTGCCGAAGATGCCGGAGCTGCCCGCCCGCGCTACGTGGATGTGTGCGACCGTGGAGATCTCGCGCGCAAACAGCGAGAAGCGCGCGATAACGAAGCCGAACGCGACGAACGCGAGTGCCGTCCGCACGTACGCCAGATACGTCCGTTCGTTCGCAAGTACGTCGGTCGCGCGCAGCTCCGGATACTTCATCGCGGCGACGCGGAAGGCGCCGGCGAAGCCGCGGGCGTCTGGGCGGGTGCGGCGCTCGGCATGGGTGCAGCAGTGGATGCAGGCTGCGCGGACGGAAGAATGTTGGGCGTACCCGTTGCGCACAACGTATGCAGCGCGCCGATCGCTGCGGGGTCGGGTTTCTCGCTTGACGGATACGCGTACATCAAGCCGTACGACGCAGTGGTGCTTTGCGTAACGACCTGCTGCATCGACATGGGCATCGCCGGAACGTTCATTTGCAGCCGGACGAAGATCGCGGGCAGACCGCACAGCGACGTCTGCTCCGTGGAAACGACGCGCACGTACTTGCTCTGCGGAACGTCCGCTTTGGGCGCCTGCGTTGCGCCCATCAGCTGCGACAGCGACGACATGTGCGGCCCTTTCATCAGGACCATCGTTTGCATCGGCTGCGTACCCAGCCACATGCCCACCGTGTGCAGCCCCGATCCGGCGACGGCCTTCCAATTTGCAGGCACGCCGAGCGTCGGAACGGCGGCCGTTCCACTCGGGCAAAATCCGCGAATCACCGCCGTAATTGCCGGATCGGCCGGCGTTCCTTGCGGGCGCGAATACATGAGCATGTATGTGTATCCGCCCTTATTGACGATCTGCTGGAGCAGAATCGTGCTCTGGCCTTCCATCCGCTGCTGCGCCGTCAACAATTCCCCCTGCGCGCCGCATAGGCGGACGGGCTGCGACGAAACGGTCGCTCCAGAGTGTTCGAGGGCCGATCGAATGCCGTGCGTCATCGTCGAGGCGCCGATCGGCAGCGGCACGACGACCTCGGTAAACGTTGCGCGGTTTCCGTTCGAGAGGCGCGATTGCCAGACGTTCTTTACCTGCGCGCTGGTGACACTCGACGGCAATGGCGTCCATGTGGAGGGCGGCTGGAACGGCAGCGTGGCGGCCGCGGCGAGCAGCACAGGCGATACGATCAATGCACGGCTCCTTTCAGCAGTCCCACTTCTTTACCCACCGTTTCAAAAGCGGCGAGCGCCCGGTCCATTTCCTCGCGCGTGAGTTTGGCGCTCATCTGCACTCGAATGCGCGCGGTCCCTTCCGGCACGACCGGAAAGCCGAAACCCGTTACGAAGACGCCGTGCGCGAGCAGTTTGTTGCTCATTGCGATGGCAAAGGCCGTGTCGCCGACGATGATCGGAACGATCGCGCTTTCGCCTTCGAGCGGGTTGAAGCCCAAGGCTCGCAGCTGCTTGCGAAAGTATGCCATGTTCTCGCGCAGACGTTCGACCAGTTCGGGATGTTTCTCGAGGTAATCGATTGCGGCCAGCGAGCTGCACGCGACGGTTGCGGGCAACGCGTTCGAAAAGAGCTGCGGCCGCGATCGCTGTATCAGCGTATCGACCAGCGCGGCGCTTCCGGCAACGAAGCCGCCCGCCGCACCGCCCAGCGCTTTACCCAACGTGCCGGTGATGATGTCGATCCGCCCTTCCAGGCCGAAGTGCTCGATCGTGCCGCGCCCGGTCTTGCCCATTACGCCGGTACCGTGCGAGTCGTCGACGACCGAAACGGCGCCATACTTCTCGGCCAGCTCGACGATCTCCGGAAGTTTCGCCAGGCTGCCTTCCATCGAAAAGACGCCGTCGGTGACGATGACGATGGGGGAGCAACCCTGCACGGCTTTGAGCTTCTCTTCCAAGTCGCGCATGTCGCCGTGCTTGTAGCGCTCGCGACGCGCTTTGCTCGCCAGCCGGCTGCCGTCGATGATTGAAGCGTGGTTCAGTTCGTCCGAGAGCAGCGCGGAGCCGTCTTCGCAGATCGTCGGAAAGAGACCGGTGTTCGCATTCCAGCACGATACGTACGTAAGCGACGCTTCGGTGCTCAAGAACTGCGCGATCCGCTCCTCGAGTTCGCGGTGAATGTCGAACGTTCCGCAGATGAACCGCACCGACGCGGTGCCGGCGCCGTATTTTTCCAGGCCGCGTTTACCGGCTTCGATCACCGAGGGCTCGTCCGAAAGCCCCAGGTAGTTGTTGCTGGAAAGGATGATGACGTCGCCCGCTTCTTCCATGTGCACTTCGGGCGCCATCGGCGTGGTGAGGTGCCGCAGCGATTT
>DASRDE010000184.1:0-7572 GCA_035652755.1 Vulcanimicrobiaceae bacterium
GCGGCTTGGCAAGTACGAAATTGTCTGCACCGAATTTTGCGGAACGCTGCACGGCGACATGCGCAGCGGCACGTCCAACGACAAGGCGTGGATGTACATCGATACGCCCGAACAGTACAAGGCGTGGTACGACGCGACCCAGCGCAAGAACGCGCATGAAAGCAACGCAGTCGCGGTAGCCTCGACGGCGGCTATCAACCTGAGCAGCGGGGACCCGGCCGCCGGCAAGACGCTGTTCGCCCAAAAATGCACGGCGTGCCACGCGCTCGGGCCGTTCGACCAGAAAGTCGTCGGACCGGGCCTCAAGAACGTGCTGCACGATCCCAAGCATCCGGATTTGGTCGACGGCGATGCGGCAACGCCCGACAACGTCGCAAAGATTCTGCAGCACGGCTATACCGGCCCCATGGGCGCGATGCCGAACCAAACGGCGAACGGCTTGAGCGACAAAGACGTCGCCAACCTGGTCGCCTTCCTCAATAGTGAAAAATGATCGTGATTAAGGATTCCAAGCAATGGCAGTAGCAGCGGTACATTCGGGCGGCCTGGCCGATCATATCCATCCCGAACCGCGCGGTTTCGTCCGCAAATACCTCTTTTCGCTCGACCACAAGATCATCGGCATCCAGTATCTGATCACGTGCGCGATCTTCATGATGCTCGCGGGCCTGCTCGCGGAGATGATCCGCGTCCAGTTGATGAAGGCCAACGGCGGCATCATGACGCCCGACACGTTCAACGCCGTCTTTACGATGCACGGCTCGACGATGGTCTGGTTCGTGATCATCCCGCTGCTGACGGGCGCGTTCGGCAACATCGTCATGCCGGTCCAGATCGGGGCGCGCGACGTCGCCTTTCCTTGGCTGAACATGATCGCGTTCTGGATCTTTCCGGTCGCAGGCTTGATGCTCTACGCTTCGTTCTTGATGGGCGCGCCGGCGGCAGGCTGGACCGAGTATCCGCCGATGTCGCTGCAAGGCCAAGCCGGAACGTCGATGTGGTGCGCGGCCGTCTTTCTGATCGGCATCGGGTCGACCATGACCGGCATCAACTTCCTGGTGACGATCCTGAAGATGCGCGCGCCGGGCATGACGTTCACGCGCATGCCGCTGTTCGTCTGGGGACAATTCGTCACCGCGCCGCTGCTGATGATTGCAACGACGGCGCTCGGTGCCGCCCTGGCTGCGCTCTTTATCCAGCGCGAGTTCGGCGTCGCGTTTTTCGACCCGACCAAAGGCGGCAGCCCGCTGCTCTGGCAGCACATGTTCTGGTTCTACTCGCACCCGGCCGTCTATATCATGATCCTGCCCGCATTCGGCATCCTCTCGGAAGTGCTGCCGACGTTCGCGCGCAAACCGATCTTCGGCTACAAAATGATCGCGTTCAGCTCGTGCGCGATCGCGATCCTGGGCTTTATGGTCTGGGCGCACCACATGTTCACGTCCGGCATGGCGCCGCAGCTGCAGATTCCGTTCATGGTGCTGACCATGACGATCGCCATTCCGACGGGCGTAAAGATCTTCTCGTGGACGACGACGCTGTGGGGAGGCGTGCTCCGCTTCAACACCGCGATGCTCTTCGCGGTCGGCTTCCTGGTGCTGTTTACGCTGGGCGGTATCACCGGCGTCTTCCTTGCGGCCGTTCCGTTCGATCTGCACGCGCACGGCACGTACTTCATCGTCGCCCACTTTCACTACGTGATCGCCGGCGGCAGTTTGATGGGCGCGCTTGCGGGCCTGTTCTTCTGGTTCCCGAAGATCACGGGGCGGCTGCTCGACGAGCGCATGGGCAAATGGTCGTTCTGGCTGTACATGATCGGCATGAACGGCACGTTCTTGCCGATGCACTGGCTGGGCATGTGGGGCATGCCGCGCCGCGTTGCGGTGTACGACCCGCAGTTCCAAACGTGGAATCAGATCGAGTCGGTCTTCTCGTTCGTGATGACCGCATCGATCCTGCTGGTCTTCGTGAACGTGATCTACAGCATGAAGTTCGGCAAGCCGTCCGGACCCAATCCGTGGAACGCGCGCACGCTCGAGTGGCAGATTCCCTCGCCGATGCCGTACTACAACTTCAAGCACATCCCGGCGGTTTTGGCGGCCCCGTACGACTTCGCCGAACCGCTGCCGTACCGCGGTTTGGAAGAGGAACTCACGGATTCCCCGCCGCCGGTTCCGGCCGGACACCATTGAGGTCGATGTGGCAGTAGCTAGCGTAACGCACGGCGGGTTCGCCGCTCCCGCGCATGAAGAGGCCGACCAGCTCTATCTGGAGACTCGCGAGCTGCGCGTGCAGGGCTTCCTGCTTTTTATGGTCAGCGACCTCGTGCTCTTCTCGTCGTTCATCTTCGCCTATCTCTATCTGCGAAGCAGCGGACAGGGATGGCCCCCGCCGGGCGGCCCGAAGCTCGACTTGGCCTTGGCGGCGCTCAACTCCGGCATTCTGTTCGGGTCGGGCGCGACGATGCACTTCGCGCTGGAGAATTGGAAGCACCGCAACTTCATGAAGTTCGCGGGCTGGATGGTCACGACGATCGTTTTGGGCATTCTCTTCTTGAGCGGGCAGATCGTCGAATACGTGAAGATCGGCGTCGGCTGGGGCACGAGCGGCATCTTCGGCGCCGGATTCTTCACGCTGACCGGCATGCACGGATTCCACGTCTTCGCCGGCGTGATTTATTTGACGGTGCTGCTGCTGCAGGCAACTGCCGGCAAGTACACGTTCGCCAAATACACCGGATTGACGCTCGGGACGCTCTACTGGCACTTCGTCGACGTCATCTGGGTCGTGCTGTTCTCGATCTTTTACCTGCTGTAAGGAGCGGCGAAATGGATGCAACGCTAGCCCATATAGAACGCGTGCTCGCCTTTGTCGTGGGCCTCATCGTGTTCTTCGTCGCCGCCATTGCGCTCAAGAACGATTGGGACAGCAAGGGCATCGAGAATCAGGTTTTTAAAGGAATGCTGGCCTTGCTGGCACTGGGCGCGATCTTGGCGATTCTGGCCAGCGTGAACGCGCTCGCCGGAAAGGGCGTGGAACTCTAATGTACGATCCGGTAGACGAACGCGGGGTTCCGCGCAGCAGGGGCATACCGCGCGCGGTGATCATCGCCACGATCATCGGCATCCTTGCGATCTTTTGGGTCGGCGAATACACGATTCAATGGGCGGGCTACAGCCACGTCTGGCCCTCGATCAAATCGGTTCGCGTTCCGCTCAACGGCAACTACAACCCCTAGCCGCCTGCAGCGCTCCCGCCGCGTTCTCGGCCCTTTCTCAAGTTCTGACGGGTGCCGTTCTCGGCGCTGGTTTAAAATGCGGCCATATGAAAGCGGATTTTACGCTGGTTGTTGCGTTCGACGGCTCGGCGGAGGCGCGAAGAGCCTTGCACGTGGCTTTGGAGTTTGCCGATGCGGTAGGTGCCGGTGCGGACGTGCACGCGGTATCCGTCGTTGACTATATCTCGCTGCCCGGAGGCTTGACGCAAGCGCCGGCGGGCGCTCCCGATCTTCTTGCGTCGGACGCCGAGGCGGAGTTGCGCGTCGCAGATGAAATTGCGGCCGCGGCCGGACGCCGAATCACGACGCGGCTGCTCCGCGGGCCGGTGGTAAGCGAAATCCTCAAGTACGCGCAGGGGATCGGCGCGACGCTGATTCTCGTCGGAACGCACGGACGCAAGGGCGTCGCTCGCGCGGTCTTGGGAAGTACGTGCGAGAGCCTGGTTCGCCGATCCGAAATCCCCGTTCTCACGGTGCGCGCTGCCGCGCAGCCCGACGCGGTTGAGCCGCGATCGGGTGTTGACGCTTCGCGCCCGGTCAGGGTCCGCGCTTAGCGCGCGATTTGCTTTCAGGCGATTTGCCGTGCTGCGAAAGACACTGCTTTTTTGCGGGATTCTCGCGGCGCTGATCTACATCGGCCGAGATCTAGCTGCATGGTTGAGTTATCCGGGCTACGATTTCGCCAATCAGGTGATTAGCGAGCTATCGGCGATCGGCGTGCCGTCGCGCGGCATCGACGCCGCGTTCGGCTGGGCCTACGGTGTGTTGACGCTGTTGTTCAGCGCCGGGATCTGGCTGTCTGCCCGAACGAGCACGCTGCGGGCTGCGGCGGTGGTCCTTGCGAGCGCGACGATCTTTGGCGCATTCTGGCCGCCGATGCACATGCGCGGCGTTCCCGCCGGTCCAACCGACACGCTGCACATCGTTTGGACGGCGGGGTGGCTGCTGCTCACGCTCCTGGCCATGGGTCTTGCCGGAGCGGCGCTCGGAAGACGTTTTCTGTTCTACACGATCGGCGCGGCCGCGCTCATGCTCGTCTTCGGCGCTCTGACCGGCTGGCAAGGTGCGCGCCTGGCTGCGAACCTTCCGACTCCCGGTATCGGCATCTTCGAGCGCGTGAGCATCGGCGCGTACTTACTTTGGATGGTGATGTTGGCAGTCGAACTGTGGCCCGCAGTGGCGAGCGGTTAGCGGCGCGGCGCAATCCCGATCGCCAGCAAAGGAAGCGGTTCGTCCGGGAGCACGCCAGTGGACTTGCCGTCGATCTTGTGGATGCCGCCGTATTCCGAAAACTCGGTCATCGCCGCGAGCGTCAGTTCGGGCAGCGCCTTTGTTCCGTAGCACTCCCACTCGCAGCACAATCCCCGATCTTCGAACAGCACCGCGACGTAGCCGGCGCTTCCCAAATCGGAGTCCGCGTCGGGACCGCGGTAGCGAACGTAGCCGTCGACTTGATAGATCGGTTTGCGCGTCTGCAGCATCGCGATCAGCGGTGCGACCATCACGCCGACGAAATAACACGCGAATGCCAGTGCGCCCAGGCCGAAGATCGGCGAGAGAATCCACAGGTCGTGCGGTTTAGCAACGCGAGCGCGCCAGATGACGCCCCACGTCAGCAGCGCGAAGAAGATCAATCCCAGCAGCGGTTCGATCGCAATCGCCATCCGGCCGGTCAATCCGCGCCAGACGATATCGCGTTCCCGGTCCGTCCATTGCCGGCGCGCCAAGTGCGCGCGGCGCCGGATGCTGCGCAGCTTCATGTCGATGAGTATTCCACCAATTCACCCGGGGATGCGCGCCGCGCGATCCGTCCCAGGGCGGCCGAATGCGGAAGCGTGCCTAGGGTCCGTCCCCACCGTCCGGCGATGCGCGTCTCCACGAAGAGGTCCGCCGCATCGCTTCGGGCAGCGAGCAGCAGCGCCGCCTGCCAAAGGAGTGCGATGCGCTCTGCAACGTCGCGCGCGGCGGCGTCGGGCGTCCCGCCGCGCACCTGCGCGAAGAGGCTTCCCGCTGCCTCGCGCATGCGCGCATCGTCCAATGCGGGCGCGATCTCGGCGCGCAATGCGTCGGCGGCCCGATCGTCCTTGGCGAAGATGCGCAGCACGTCGAGCGCGTTGACGCTGCCGCTGCCCTCCCAAATCGAGTTGAGCGGCGCCTCGCGATAGAGCCGGGGCAGAATCGATTCTTCGACGTACCCGTTGCCGCCGAGCGTTTCGAGCGCTTCGGCGACTGCGGCCGGCGCGCGCTTGCAGATGTAGTACTTGCCGACGGCAGTTCCCAGGCGTTTGACGATCCCGGCTGCCGGATCGGTCTGCGACTCGTCGACGGCGCGCGCGATCCGCAGGAGCAGCACGACGGCGGCTTCGGACTCGAGCGCGAGATCGGCAAGCACGTTCTGCATCAACGGCTGATCGATGAGCGCCTTTCCGAAGGCGTGACGGTACGTAGCGTGATGAACGGCTTGCGCGCATGCTTGGCGCATCAGCGCCGCGGATCCGTTGATGCAATCCAGGCGCGTAAAGTTGACCATTTCGACGATCGTGTGCACGCCGCGCCCTTCCTCGCCGACGCGCACGCCGATCGTTTCGTCGAGTTCGATCTCGGCCGACGCGTTGGACCGGTTGCCGAGCTTTTCTTTCAAGCGCGCGATGCAGAAGCGGTTGCGCGTTCCGTCCTCGAGCACACGCGGGACGAAAAAGCAGGTCAATCCCGCGGGCGCTTGCGCGAGCACGAGAAACGCGTCGCTCATGGGCGCAGAGCAAAACCATTTGTGCCCGTTCAGCGAGTACTGGTCTCCAAACGGACCACTTTCCAAAAAGCGCGCTCGAGTGGAGTTTGCGCGCACGTCCGAGCCGCCTTGCTTTTCGGTCATCGCCATCCCGCAGGTCGCGCCGAGCTTGGTTTCCCGCGCGCGCAATTCCGGATCGTACGCGGGGCTCGTCAGATGCGGTTCCCATGCTGCGGCCAGAAGCGGCTGCGCGCGCAGCGCGGGCACGGCGGCATACGTCATCGAGAGCGGGCAGCCGTGGCCGGCCTCGACTTGCGCCCAAACGTAGAACTTGACCGCGCGCAGCAGATGCGCGTTCGCCTCGGCGCCGGCCCACGGCGCCGCGTGCAGCCCGTACTCCATTCCGGCGCGCATCAGTTCGTGATATGCGGGGTGAAACTCGACTTCGTCGATTCGCCGCCCGAAACGATCGTAGGCGCGCAGCCGCGGCGGATACTCGTTCGCAAGGCGCCCCCAGGTCTGCGCGTCTTGACCGCCCGCGAGCGATCCCAGTTCGACGAGTTGACGCGGCGCCTGCCCGGGCGCTTCACGCGCGAACGCTTCCACGAGCGCGGCATCGCTCGTGAAAACGTTGTAATCCAGAAGCGGTGGCGGCTGGTTTAGGACGTCCTCTCGCCGGTCCATCGAACGGAATCGGTTGCGGCGGCTGCGATCTCCTCTTGCCGCGACCGCAAGCTTGCCGTGAGCAGCAGTGCCAGCAAGGCAACCGCGGCAAACGCAAGATACGTGTTCCGGTACGCGGCCAAATCCGACGGCGCACTGCTCAACACCCCGCCCGCGATGGAACCGCCCAATATCTGTCCCACGATCAGAAATTGGCTCAGGAGTCCCAGGGCGGTCGCGCGCGACTGCTCGGGCGCCTCGTTCGTGACGATGTATCGCGTCGGCGCACCCAGCAATGCGCCAAAACCGATTCCCGCGACGATCATCGCCAGAATCGAGAGGGGAAGCGAACCGAAACCCAGCGCGAAGATTACCAGGCCGAGCTCGGTGCACAGCGCGCCCAGAACGAGCACGTTGCGGCTGCCGATCCGATCGAGCGCGCGCCCCGATGCCGGAATGACGGCGACGAACATGCACGCTCCGATCGCGGCGATGCCGCCCGCTGCAGCGTACGACAGCCTTTGTGCGCCGACGAGCACCGCCGGGATGAAGAAGAGCGAGCCTTCGAGCGCACCGATCGCAATCTCCAATGCGAACGTCTTGGCCAGCTGCGCGTTGGCGAAGAGTTGCGGCGAAACGATCGGGGACTCGACCGAACGCTCGCACAGCCAAAACGCGGCGAGCAGCAACAGGCCGAAAACGATCGTCACCGGATGAATGCCGACGATGCCGTACATCACGAAGAGCAGACCGATCGTAAGCAGCGCAAGGCCGGGTACGTCGAGCGGTCCGCGCACGCGCGGCGCGTTCGACGGAACGTGCGAAAAGGTCAGAACGAGCACGGCGATGCCGATCGGAAAGTTCGGGGCAAAGACCCAGCGCCACGACAAGAAATGCGTGATCA
>DASRDE010000185.1:0-3970 GCA_035652755.1 Vulcanimicrobiaceae bacterium
CGGTAGAACCAATCGAAGAACGTAAGTTCCTGAGGATGATAATGGAATCCGTTAAAGGTCAACGGGAACGCCGTGCCCGTTAAAGGATCGCCGACTTCCAGATTACCTTGGCATCCGGCCACCTGACCGACATGGCCCCAAAGCGGCGTCTGATTCTGGAGCGAACTGCCGACGAACGGGTCGTTGAACAATTCGCCGATCTCGTGCGTCCACGCGTGGATGTCTTGAATTCCCGAAACCGTAAAGAGCTGATCCGTATAGGCGCCGACAGAATAGACTTGCGTGCCGGAACCGCGCCCGAAATCGCTGTGATAGCCGATGATGCAGCACTGGCCCTGGCTCGTCTGCACGACGTTGTAGGTGAGAACCAGCGGGACTTGATTCACTTTCGCATGGCTTGTCGCCAGGCCGCGGATGATGGTGTCGTAGGCGTTGAAGTCGATCAAGCCGATGTTGTGACCGGAGCCGGCGCAAACTCCGCCCTGCGTCGACGATCCGGCCGGAGCCTTAATTGTGACGATGATCGGAGCTGCCGACGCCTTAAGCATCGTGTGATAGCCGGTGTTCTTGACCAGGTTCCAGAACTCGGCGCGCTGGTGCGCGTCCGTTATCTGATCGGTGCCGACGTTCACGCCGTTAGACTTGAGCGGAACGGGAACGAAGTTCGGCCCTTTGAAGAAGCGATCTTGAACCGCGACCGTGTCGTTGCACGCGGGTTTGGTCGGGTCGAGTACGGTTCCGTCCGGGAACTTGACTTTCGCGACGATCGGCACGTAGGTAATGTTGGTCGTGGTCTTGCTGGTATGCGGGTCGGCGCCCGCAATCCAAAACGTGTACTTGTTGTGATCCAGCGGCGACGTCACCTTGCCGGTAAAGAACGGGATGGTCGACGTGCCGTTTTGCTCGGCCAGCGTTGAATAATCGACGTTTGTGGCCGGCATGGTCGTAAATATCGGCCGCCAGGACGATCGATCGCCCACAGGCGAGGCGCTTCGATTGAGCGACCGAATCTGACTCGGGACGACGCCGTTGTGGCTGCCGCAAGCTGCAAGCATGGACGAAACCACAAGGAGCGCCATAGTCTTGGTGAACGTTTTCACAAAAAGAATCCCCCACGAATGTAAGGTTGTGCAACGCTCTTGGAGCGTCCACAGACTAAGTCGCAATGGGCGAATGAGGTTTTAGGAACTTTGCGCCAGGCGCGTCCGCGTGTACGCGCCGGATCCGCCCGAACGCGCGCGCCGGATACCAAGCCACGCCACGAGCAGGCGCTCGAAAGCTGACGACGCAGCAACTAAGCGCCGTCTAAAGCGCTCCGCCAAGCGCTTGTAGCGCATCCCGCGTTGTGCTACGTTAAAGGATACCTCTCGCGAGCTCTGACGACGTTACTGCGCGCCGGGTCGCGCACTTTTCAGCACTTCATTTCGCAGTGCTCATCCCCGCGGCAATGAACTCCACGCCAGGGTCGATCGGAACGTTTTCGACAGGAGTTTATCATGAGCCAAAGACCGCGGCGCTCCCCGATCGGCATCATTCCGCATTCCGAATTCATCCGGGACATCGATGATGCGCAATACGACGCCTATAAGGCGGATCCGCGCATCAAAGTCCGCAGCCCGGATCATTTCAAGGAAATGCAGGCGCACATCAAACGGATGTACGAAGGCGTTACCGTCGAGCACAGCTTCCTAGACACCTCGGGCAGCGTCTTCGATTGCATTCCGATCGAGCAGCAGCCCTCGCTTCGTATGAAACCCGGAGCGGCGATCGCGAAGGCGCCCGACATCTCACGAATGCTTCCGGCGGACCAGGCCAAGACCGCGCAGAGCGGCCAAGTCCAGCCCCAGCTCGATCCCCACAAGAAAGACCGGAACGGGAACATGATGGGGTGTCCGCCGGGCACGATTCCGATGCGGCGCCTCACGCTCGCGCAGCTCGGCCGCTACGAAACGCTGCAGGACTTCTTCCGCAAGGATCCGCCGGTCGTCGCCATGGGGACGCGGCCGACCGCGCCCGATACGACGAACGAAGCGAACAACCATCGGTACGCGCACGCGGATCAAAACGTCGACAACGTCGGCGGCCACAGCGTGCTCAACCTGTGGCAGCCCACTGTCGTCACGCCCGATCAGCGCATGTCCCTTTCGCAGGTGTGGTACATCGGCGGCAGCGGCGCTGCCACGCAAACCGTCGAGGCCGGTTGGCAGGTGCTGCCGGATAAGTACGGCCACTCGCAGCCGGTCCTGTTCATCTTCTGGACGGCGGACGACTATGCGACCGGTGCGCAAAACTACAATCTCGACAATCCGGCGTTCGTGCAGACGAATTCGTCCTGGGCAATCGGAGGATCGCTCTCGCCGGTAAGCACCGACGGCGGGCAGCAATACGAGATCGAGATCATCTACTATTTGAGCGAGGGTAACTGGTGGCTGTACCTGGGCGGCTCTGCCGCCTCCAATGCCGTCGGATATTATCCCGCTTCGCTCTTCGGCGGCGGCCAAATGGCGACGAACGCTCAATGGATCAAATACGGCGGCGAAACCGTTTGCCACGCTGTCGGATGGGGCGCGATGGGCAGCGGCCAGTTCGCGAGTGCGGGGTGGCAGCACGCCGCGTATCAACGCAACATCTACTATTATCCGTCTGCGGGCGGCTCCGCGTGGGCCAATCTCACCGAAGTGCAAGGCTCGCCCGCCTGTTACACCATCAATCTGGCCTCGGCGCCGGATCCGTGGAACATCTATTTCTTCTTCGGCGGCCCCGGCGGCACCGATTGTTAGAGAGCGAGCAGTGATCTATGCCTACCAAAACGATTAGCGGCGGAACGCCCCCGGTACCAGCGGCCGCGCTGCAAGAAATGATCGCACCCGGCGTCGTGGGCGCAACCGCCGCCGGTACCGCCGTTGCGGGCGCCGCCACGGCGAACCAGCTCCGCCAACGCGTGCTCGCGACGTCGGATCTGCTTTCATCGTCCGCACTTGCGGGTTCGCTCACCGCGTCCCGGGTCGCGTCGGTTGCCAACTTGTACTTGGGAATGGCGCAGGTGACGAACAGCCTTTCGCAGATCGCGGGTCTGCTCGTAACGCCGACGACGCCGGCGCAGCTCGTCGGCGTGCTGCTGCAACCCGACGGCACAGCGGCCTCCATGCTGCAAATGCAGTTCAGTCCGTCGACGCTGGGTAGTTCGAAGCCGGCGGTGACGGTGCAAACCGATGCAAGCGGCGCGTTCACTCTTCCGCTGCCGCAAGGGTTGCCGATGCCGGCTGCGGGTCTTCCGATTCTGGTGCACGGCGGAAACGGAAACACGACGATCACCATTCCTACCTCGCAGATCGGAGCAAACGGCCTCGTCGGCGCGGTGAAACTGCCCCTACCGCTCGCGCCCCTGCCGGTCAGCATTTTGCAATCTCTCCTGAACTTGACGTCGCCGACCGCAACGCCCGCGAACAACACCAACCCGCTCCCGAATCCCGCGCAGCTGCCCGTCGTAAAAGTCGGCGAGGAAGGCGGCTGCATGCTGCAGTTCGGCGCGAACAACTCCGTCGATCGCTTTCCGTTCGGCGTGTTCTTCCGGCTGGTTGAACCGCGCACGAGCATCGTGACTCAAGCGCAGACGACGCCGGCGACCACCGGTTCGGCGCTGATGACGTTCCTGCCGCGCTATCTGACGATGGCGCTCAACGGCAGCTCGGGCTCCGGTTCGGGAGGCGTGCCCGGGCCGGTCGATCCGACGACGAACGGCAACGTCGCATACGTCGATCGCGTTCCGGTCGAGCAGCCCATTAGTGCCGACGGATTCCGCGATCGTATCATGGGCCTGCAGCCGGACGGCACGTTCACCGGAGACGAAACGGTTCCAATGGCCGGAACGCTCGGTCTCGGGTACGTGTTGTGGCTCGCGCAGCGCTGGACGTTCCAAGGCGTTACGCTGGGCGATTTGGTCTACTCGTTGCCGCTGGCACCGGGCGAA
>DASRDE010000186.1:0-2119 GCA_035652755.1 Vulcanimicrobiaceae bacterium
AACCCTCGTTCCGAGGGTTCAATGGAACGAGCGGTGGCTCGTTACGCTTCTAGGCGTGCTTGGTACGACGGTGACGCCGTACCTGTTTTTCTGGCAGGCATCGCAATACGTCGAGGAGGAGCGCGAACTTGGACGGCCGACGGTCGCGCAACGGCGAGGGGCTACCGCAGCGGAGATCGCAGACATGCACGAAGACGTCAACTCGGGCATGATCTACTCGAATGCAATGACATTCTTCATCATCGTGACGACGGCAGCTACGCTGGGAGTTCATCACTTGCCGATCGATACCGCGCAGGAAGCAGCCGTGGCGCTGCGACCGCTGGCGGGCGATGCCGCGGCTCTGCTGTTCATGTTCGGCATCGTGGGAACGGGTTTGCTGGCGATTCCCGTGCTCGCAGGGTCGTCGGCCTACGCCGTCGCGGAACTGGCGGGTGCGCCTTCAACCCTCTCGGCCAAGATCGCCGGCGCGCCCCTGTTTTACGCAGTGCTGGGCACCGGTCTCGTCGGGGGTTTGATCATGGCGCTGCTGGGGCTGGACGCGATGAAGATGCTCTACTACTCCGCCGTCTTTAACGGCATCGCAGTCGTGCCCCTGATATACTTCGTCGTCCGCATGGCTTCCACAGCGCGCGTGCTGGGCGGGTGGGTTTCCTCCACTCTCGCTCGCGCGGTCGGATGGGTTGGATTCTGGTTCATGCTGCTCGCCGCACTGGCGATACCGGCAGCCCTCTGGTAGTTGAGAAACGCCGGGGAGCGGTCTTTCCCAAGGTATTCCGTGCACGTGCGCTACGCTTGAACCATGGTACTTTTATCGCACGTCGTGCTCTTTGCGCTCATTGCGCTTCAAAACAACGGTCAAAGCGATCGCCAAGCCATCCGGACGGCCGTGGTATCGCACCACGGCAGCGACGTCAAGCTCACATCCATTCTCATCTCGGGGGATTTTGCCGTTGCTCGCGGCGCGGGCGGCGTCCATGAGGGTCTTCGCCTGACGCGCGACGGCTGGCACGTCGTCTGCGAGGTGGGAGCCGGCCCTCCCAGCGCGCACTTTCTCAAGCGCAGCTGCGGCTTCTCTTCAGTCGCGGCCATCGAGCTGTCCGCAGTGGAAGCGGCAAACGCGGCGGCCGCGCGCGGTGAATTCAGCACTGCTGCCGGTTCGCAGAGAACCGCATACCAAGCGGCTTTACCCTCCGTCAAACCGTCGGAGGCAGCACGCCTGCGGCTGCTCAACCAACTGAACTTACAAATGCAGCTCGGTCAGATCTCGCGAGCCGACGCGATCCGAAAATGGAACGAGATGCGCTACTCGGTTTACCTTCCTTGACGGCTGCTTATTCGCGAGCGAGCTGCAAGCGCGTGCGCAGCACGGTGTCGGGGTTGAGGCTGATGGATTCGATGCCCATCCGTACCAGCTGGCGCGCAAACTCCGGGTAGTCCGACGGTGCCTGACCGCAGATGCCGGCGTGGCGGCCGTTACGCTTGGCTCCTTCGATAGTCGCGCGCACCATTTCGACGACGCCCGGATCCCGCTCGTCGAAATCGAACGCCACCATCTCCGAGTCGCGATCGACGCCGAGCACGAGCTGCGTGAGATCGTTCGAGCCGATCGAGAAGCCGTCGAACAGCTCCGCAAACTGGTCGATCAATATCACGTTGTTCGGGATCTCGCACATCACGTAGACCTCCAAACCGTTCCTGCCGCGCTCCAGGCCGCAAGCGGCCATGGTTTCCAGAACGCGCCGCGCCTCTTCGACGCGCCGGCAAAACGGGATCATGAGCGCGACGTTGGTGAAGCCCATTTCGTCGCGCACGCGTTTCATCGCAGCGCACTCGAGCGCAAAACCGTCCTTATACGCTGGATGCGCATAGCGCGAAGCGCCGCGAAAACCGAGCATCGGATTGGATTCCAGGGGCTCGAACTGCTCGCCGCCGAGCAGCCGGGCATACTCGTTGGTCTTGAAGTCCGACATGCGAACGATGACCGGTTTGGGGTAGAACGCCGCGGCGATGGTCGCTGTTCCTTCCGAGAGCCGGCGCACGAAGTACTCCTTGGGTGAATCATAGCCGGCGCAGAGATCGCGGATTGCCGCCTGGACAACCGGATCCGTCACCCGCC
>DASRDE010000187.1:0-4051 GCA_035652755.1 Vulcanimicrobiaceae bacterium
AGGAGTGAGCGGATATACGCTTTGCCTAGAAACGGGTTGTCGAACGTGCTCGACATGTAGAGTTTCATCGGGGGCGCCTTGGGCGCGTCCGGATCGGCGCCGGCACGCTCTTCCTCGATCTCACCGATCAGCGCGAGCAACTCGTCGTCGCTCTCATTCGCCGGCTTGGTCGTGAAATCGACCAGCCAGTGATCGGTCGTGTGCGGCGGGTTAGCCGTCACCCAGAGCTGCTGGCCGATATCGCCGTAGATCTGCCGCGTTCCATCGTATCCGCGCAAGCGGCCGAGAAACGTGAGGAACGCCATCTTCGGCCAGACGTGGCCCTCGTCCAGCCACGCGAAGTCGACCTCGAGCGAGCGGAAAAGTTCCCAATCGTCGGCGGTCCAGCATTCGATCTTCGCGCGCACCAGGCGCGGCCCGACCCACTTGCTGACGATGACGTACTTTTCGCGGATCCGATCGACGTACTCGAAGCCCCAGTGCCGGCACCGGGCGAAGAACGTCATCATCGTGCCGGATTTAAGCTGGGCGAACGTGTTCGACAGGATGAAGAACCGCGCCAGCGGGTAGTTGATGATTTTCTCGAGGAGCTTGTCGCTAGCGACGTAGGTTTTTCCGCTGCCGATTCCACCGACGTACGCGAGCAGGCGGCTCGGGTCGAAAAAGAAGTCCTGCTGTACGGGGAGGTGCTTGAGGTAGATGACTTCCTGTCGCATTGCCGTCGCGGCGCTCCTGAACCAGCATCAACGCCGGCACGCTTTCCAGAATCAAAAACACCCGACATATAATCGGGTGTCTTTGGAGCGAATGACCACCAGGGCGCGACCCCTCAGCATCGGTCATCCAGATATCTCACGGCGTGGCTGCCGTGCACGATCTTCGCCAAGGACAAGATATCTGCGGTGCTACCGCACCCGAATTCTACTACCTCGACATCAAATGCGCAAGCGAGCGTTTGCGTACCATGCGCCTGACCGGCGAAAGGGGGCGGATCTCACGCTCCACCGCCGCGCGCGCCATGTCCAGAACGTCAGCAACGCTCACTCGGACGACAAGCGTCTCGATTCGGCCCGGAAGCACGGCACCGGTCTGCTCGTCGCGGAACGGCTCGCCGTACAAACGCCGCGTCACCAAACCGTCGCAGCCGCAGTCGACGCCTTCGGTGAAGATGGACGCGACGTCGACGCGCAGCGCCATCGTATGGCGGCCCGCCGGCAGCGCGAGGTCGATTGTGTTCAGGCCACGCCGCTGCGCATCACGCGCCTTGGCGTAAGCCGTTTCCATCGTGTCGTACTGCATCGCATCTTTCGATTCGAAGGTGCTCCGGATAGTACGCGAGCAGCTGTTCGAGCAGCCAGACAATCTCGCCGAGCAGACGCGAGGACGTTGCCGCAGTCCACGAGACCCGAAACCGAGGCGGTTCCTCGCGCTGCTCGACCACATCGAGCCATCCCAGCGCATCGAGCGCGTGGGCGAACGTACGCAGCGTAGCGGTAACCGATACGCATGCGTCGCGGTTGCCGGCGTGGACTTCCGCGGCAATACTGGACTGGCCTACGCGGATCGTCGTCACGACGCTTCTGCTTTCGACAGTACTTCGGCCCGGTTCGCCGGCGCGATCCGCTCGGTCCGGATCACGACCTCAACCGGCTCGTTGCTCCCGTCTCCATCGGTGCTCGCCTCGCCCTTGCCTTTGCCGGCAATCTCGCGATTCATCGACGTCGCACGTGCAGCAGCGGCCAGCAGGGCATTCAAAACGTCGGCCTCCGACTGATGCATCCCCGGCTCGATCGCTCCGCGCAAGTAGCGGCGCAATCCGCGGCGCGCGGCCCGCTGCGCCATGACGCCGAGCATCTTTTGCTCTGAGAGCGGATCGACGCTCTCGAACTCCGCCTCATCCGGCACGCGCTCGTCCGGAATGTCGCCCGGATCGGTGTCGGACTTTGGCCGACTTTGCCCCTCCCCCAAGTTGCGCTTAGAAGCGTGTCCACGGCGTTGCGAGAGGTCGATGACGTTGGTGTCTTGCGCGCGCGCGATCTTAGGAAGCGGCCATGGGTTGCCGGCTTTCTCATCGGCCTTGCGTCGATTGCGTATGGCCTGCTCGGTCGCGCCGTACTTTGCACTAAGTTCGGCGAAGCTTTTGACGCGCCCCGACTCGACGTCGGCTCGCATCGCGGCCCAGTCGTACCGGTCCGTGGACATCTCGTCCTCCCGCTCGCCCGCGTCCCGCGAGCGGCATCATCCGTGAAAACCTACCCGACGTGTATAACGACGGCGACCGCCCCGCTCGTGTATGCCGAGCAGCGCGCTTGTACCATCGCGTACGCTCGCACGTCGGCAACGAACAACCCGGGCGCGTTCGCATTCTGAACGGCCGCACCGCCGCCGCTCGGCGTCATCGCTAGCGGGCTCCAGGTCTTGCCGCCATCGATCGACACCTCGAACTGAACCGTCGCGACGAAGACGCCCTCGAGTTGAATCGCTACTTCGCGCGCCAGACCCGGCAGCGAAATCCCGACGACCGCGTTCGCCGGCGGATTCGGGTTGTTTCCCGAAGCCGTGATGGTGTCGCTGAAGTCGCGGATCTTCTCGATGGAAAAACTCATGCCGCCCCTTTACGTCGATTCGACCGGGTAGAACCCGCAAAACTTTCCGCGCGCGGCGAGCAGCCGGCGCACCTTCCGCTGCGCGCGTGTTCGCGCCTCAAGCAGCACTTTGCCGTCCGCGCACGGCTTCGAAGACGTCAGCACGTACGCACCATCGACCGGAGGCGCACCGACGGCTTTGAGCCGCTCGACGGCCTCGGCGCAATACGCCTTCCACTTGGGCAGGCTCGTTTTTGCCTCCAAGTCCGCCCCCTTAATTCTCGAATACGCGTCGGAAGCGCGTCTGCACGGTCCCGTGACGCCACGAAAAGCGCACCCCGAGCACCTCGTGGCCCAAATACGTCGCGACCGTCTGCGCATAGGCGACAGGCCGATTGCGGGCCGATTCCTCACGCCGGATCAGCATCCGCTCCAGCTTCCCGACCTTCACAGCCGCTTTGCCGTCTCTTCGATTACCCGGCCGATCATCGATAGCGCCTGCGGCCTGGTCGCCGAACTGAACATGTACTTGAGCTTCTCGTCGGACTCTTCGACGATCAGTACCGCGCGTTTCCCGGCTCGCAACAGCGACACCATCTTGCGAAGGATCTCTTCCTCGTCGGCCGTGAGCACCGACTGGTCCGTCTGCTCGTGGCTCTGGGCCTTGGCCGTATACTGCTCACCCTCTGCGATCGTCCTGAGGAGATCGTCTGCATTGGGGTGATGGTCCATTGCCTTAGAGCCCCTTGGAAACACAGAAAGAACGGATTTGGGCGCGTCCGCTTTGCGGACCGGGCCCGCATGCTTCGCACGGAGCCGCTGCGCGTCTCCGCCCTTCGGGTTTTGGTCCCTCGCGCGCACGCCTAAAAAAGCCGCAAATATTATTCGTTAACCACTTGACGGTAACGCTAACACGCGGTATTATGGAGACAGAAGCGGTAACGCTAACACCCGAAAGGACGAGCACCATGACCATCCAGATCGAAGTCAAGAACGTCTACGGCGAACTCAAAGTGTACCCGGCCTGCGAAAAGGCTGCCCTGTTCGCCAAGATCGCCGGAACGAAGACTCTGACGCATCACACGCTCTGCCAAATCGAAGCGCTGGGCTACGAGATCATCAACGCGACCGAGTCGCCCTGCTGGAAGCACGCGGCATGATGGCCAGCGAGACGACAGCCCAAGAGCGTACCTGTGACTACTGCGGGAAACCGCGTCCCTCCGACTGGGTGGCGCGCACCGTTGACGGCAAGTGGATGTGCTACCCTTGCGAAGACCTACGCGACGAAATGCTGTGGGAGCAATCTGAGGGCGGAGCGCTATGAAGCCGCGCACGCTGGCTGACCTCGATGCCATGGTACACGCCGACGAATTGCGCCTCTCGCCCTCGTTTAGGGCGGACGGCTCCGTGGTCTGGCGCCTCATCGCTTACGACTACGACCGCTACGGAGGATGCTGGTCTGGATG
>DASRDE010000188.1:0-2561 GCA_035652755.1 Vulcanimicrobiaceae bacterium
GCCCTGCGCACCGAGGTCTTCGAGCGCTGGCTGGCATTCGATCCCGCGCAGATGTGCGTGCACAAGCGCGAGGAGCTGGCACGGCTGCGCCTTCGTTATATAGACTGCGGGCGGCGGGACGAGTACGCGCTCGATGCGGGCGCGCGCGTGATGGTCGAGCGCATGCGCGCGATGGGCCTGGACGTCCGCCACGAAGAGTTTGACGACGACCATCGAAACATCGGCTACCGCTACGAGCTATCGCTGCCGGCGCTTGCCGGCGTGTTGGAGATGGAATGAACCGCACGATCATCGCGGCGCTCGCGCTGGCTGTTCTCGCCTTGCCCGTCGGGGCGAGCGGGCAGACCGACGCGCACACGTATACCGATCCGGCGATGTCGTACACGGCGCCGGCGGATTTTACGCCCGTGCCCGTGCCGAGCAACCCTCCCGATGCGTTCGAGCAGCCGACGATCATGGCGATGTTCGTGCGGCACCCCAAACAGCCCGACGTGACCGAGATCTCGCTGACGATGGAAAACACGACGGAAGAACTGGCCTCGTACGAGTCCGACGTCGAGTCGAAAGCGCGCAATACCGGCACCGGAGATTCGGTGTTCGTCAAGAAGCAGCTCGTCACGCTGGCAAACGGGATGCCGGCGTACTTTCTCAACATCACGATTAGCGCGGATGCGACCGAGATTCAAACGTTCGAATACGTTTGGGTCGATCGCCTTCGGGGCGTAATTTTAGCCGCCAGCTCGCGTTACGGCGTCATCGACGAACGAAGCGCAAAGAAGATGCTCTCGACGGCGACGGCGACAGCCTACCCCCGCAACCAGATTTAAGTGTCATCCTGAGCGGAGGCACGCGCGCACCTAGTGCGCGCCCGCGTAGTCGAAGGACTGGCGTGCTACGCGCGGCCCGCGTAGTCGAAGGACGGATTGTGTCATCCTGAGCGGAGCCTACGGCACGCGAACGCGTGCCTTAGCGCAGTCGAAGGACTGGCGTGCTACGTGCGGCCCGCGTAGTCGAAGGACAGCGCCCCCTGAAGATCGTCGATAAGATCGTCGACGTCTTCGATGCCCACCGATAGCCGCAGCAATCCGTCGGTGACGCCCCGGCGCTCGCGCTCCTCTTTGGGAATCGAGCCGTGCGTCATTCGAGCGGGATGGCAGATCAACGATTCGACGCCCCCCAAGCTCTCGGCCAGGCTGAAATACTTCATCCTTCCGGCAAAATCGATTGCGCGCTCGACGGGCCCCTTGAGCGTGAAGGAGACCATGCCGCCGAATCCGCTCATCTGCCGTTTGGCAAGTTCGTGCTGGGAATGCGAGGGCAGTCCGGGATAGTAGACGCGATCGACCTCCTCGTGCGCTTCCAAGAACTCCGCAACGGCCTGCGCGTTCTTGGCATGTTCGCGCATGCGCAGGGCCAGAGTTTTTGCGCCGCGCATCGTCAGCCACGCGTCATGCGGGCCCGGCACGCCGCCCACCGCGTTCTGATGAAACTTGACGACCTCGAACAGGTCGCGATTGTTGGTGACCGCCACGCCCCCGACGACGTCGCTATGGCCGCCGATGTACTTGGTCGTCGAGTGCACCACCGCGTCGGCCCCAAGTGCGAGCGGCTGCTGAAAATAGGGCGACGCGAACGTGTTGTCGACCACGACGAGCTGCGATGCGTCCCGCTTGAGATCCGCGACGGCGCGGATGTCGACGAGTTTGAGCATGGGATTGGTGGGAGTCTCGATCCAAAACAACTTCGTATTAGGACGAATGGCCGCACGGATCGCGTTCAAGTCCGACATGTCGACGTACGTGAACTGCAGGCCGTAACGTTCGAGCACGCGGGAGAACAGCCGGTACGTTCCGCCGTAGAGGTCGTCGGTAACCACTGCGTGATCGCCCGCCGAAAGCGCGTTGAGCACCGCAGCCGTCGCCGCCATGCCGCTCGCGAACGCGGCGCCGTACTCGGCATCTTCGAGCGCCGCCAGTTGCCGCTCCAAAGCGATTCGCGTGGGATTGATCGTTCGGCTGTAGTCGAAGCCCTTGTGCCGGCCGACGCTTTCCTGCGTGTACGTCGACGTTTGGTAGATAGGAACGATCGTGGCTCCGGTCGCCGGATCGGGTTCCTGCCCGGCGTGAATCGCTATGGTACTGAATTTCATGCGCGCATTTTCTATGATGAAAAAGAAGAGGCCTAGCCCGTACGAATACCGGCTAGGCCTCGATCGCCGTTTATGCTCCGGCTAAAAGAGCCTTGGTGCGCTTAGTCGCCCAGATTCGGATAGACTGCGACGCCCAGGTACGAGCCCTCGCCCGAAATCGGGGCCGTCGGTCCGCCGGACTCACCGGGCGTGACGCACGTGCCGCTCAGCGGCGGTGCGCCGTTGCTCTGTAAATACGTGGTGCCGCCGAAGTTGATGTCGGAGGCCCAGACTTCCGTCTGCGTATTGTCGAAGGCGATGTTGGTATAGTCGTTCGGGTTGAAGCCCCACGTACACGATCCGATCGGTGCGGTTTTCCACGGCTCTTTAACGCCGAGGTCGTACAGCGTGCCGTACTGGTCGTTCGCGAGCA
>DASRDE010000189.1:0-3466 GCA_035652755.1 Vulcanimicrobiaceae bacterium
GTTGGCCGAGATCGATAGTTCGATCGCCGATCTTGCGCGCGAACTGGGCGTAGAAGTGCAGTCCGTGCAGCACAGCAGCGAAGGCGCGATCGTCGACGCACTTCACGGCGCGGGCAACACGTGCGACGCGGTCGTGATTAATCCCGGAGCCTACTCCCACTACTCGTACGCAATCGCCGACGCCGTTGCGGCGATACGCATTCCCGTCGTCGAAGCGCACTTGAGCAATATTGCGGCGCGCGAAGCGTTCCGGCGGATCAGCGTCGTTGCGCCCGCATGCGCGGGAAGCGTTATGGGTTTCGGCGCGGCTTCGTATCTGCTCGCGTTGCGAGCCGCCGTTGAGACGGCTCGCGCGAGAGGAGGCCCATAGGCGGCTTCGTATATTCCCCTGCCTGGGCGGCCGGCCGCGCAACGCTACCCTCTTGGCCGCCGTAGGGAGCGACCCGTGACGAAAGCGGATATCGTGGAGTCGGTTGCAGTGAACGCGCGCATCACCAAGCGGCAGGCGAGTGAGATCGTCGAGCTCATTTTGAAAGAGATCCGCAACGCACTGGGACGCGGCGACCGCGTCGCGCTCACGCCCTTCGGCAGCTTCGTGGTACGCGAGCGCCGGGCGCGCGAGGGGCGCAATCCCAAAACGGGCCAGACCATCAGCATTCCGCAGCGGCGGGTGGCGGCATTTGTCGCGGGCGCGTCGCTAAAGAGCGCGATCGCCGGAGGAAGAAACTCGAAAAAGAAGCGGTAGCCCTCGCGGATTTCGCGGCGCCGTTTTCCTAGGGATTGTACGGCGGCTTACCTAAGGAGCGCCAGGTCCCTGATGGCGCGTCCAGGAGGTCTGTCGTGAGTACTCCGGTTCCGTTGAACATCGGCAACACCGCATTTATGCTGATCTGCGCGAGCCTCGTCATGCTAATGACGCCTGGGCTCGCGTTCTTTTACGGCGGGCTGGTCAGCCGCAAGAACGTGCTGACCATCATGATTCAAAGCTTCATGTCGCTCGGCTGGACGACGGTCATTTGGATCGCCTTCGGCTACTCGATGTGTTTCGGCGCCGATTGGCACGGCATCGTCGGCAACCCGGTGCAATACTTCTTCCTGCGCGGCGTCACGCTGCACTCGATGTTTACCGGGAACGACGCGGGCATACCGCTCGTCGTGCACATCGCCTACCAGATGATGTTCGCGATCATCACGCCGGCGTTAATCACCGGAGCCTTCGCCAACCGCGTGACGTTCAAGGCGTACTTCCTCTTTCTGACGGCATGGCTGATCTTCGTGTATTTCCCGTTCGTCCATATGCTGTGGAGTCCGGACGGCGCTCTTGCCAAGTGGGGCGTCCTCGATTTCGCAGGCGGCATCGTCGTCCACGCGTCGGCCGGTTTTGCCGCGCTCGCGTCGGTGTTATTCATCGGACGCCGCTACGTCGTCGACAATAAACCGCATAACGTTCCGCTGATCGCGCTCGGCACGGGACTGCTGTGGTTCGGCTGGTATGGTTTTAACGCCGGTTCGGAGCTGCGCGTCGACGCCGTCACCGCATCGGCGTTCTTGAACACCGACATCGCCGCGTCGTTTGCGGCCGTCGCGTGGTTCCTCATCGAATGGGCGCGCGGCCGCCAACCCAAATTCGTGGGTTTGCTGACCGGCGCCGTCGCGGGGCTGGCGACGATTACGCCGGCCGCCGGCTATGTATCGCCGATCGCGGCAATCCTGTTTGGATTGCTCGCCGGCACGGTGTGCTATTACGCCGTGGCGCTCAAGAACCGTTTGGGATGGGATGACGCGCTGGACGTCTGGGGCGTTCACGGTGTCGGCGGCGTGCTCGGCATCGTGCTGCTGGGCATGTTTGCAACCAAACTCTGGAACCCGGCGGGCGCGAACGGCTTGTTCTTCGGGGGTCCGGACTTTTTCGCAAAACAAGTGGCCGCCGCGTTCTTTTGCAGCGCTTGGGCGTTCGTGTTCACGTACGGCATGCTGTGGCTGATCAGCCGTGTCGTGCAGACGAAAGTCGATCGCACCGCGGAAGAGCGCGGCCTGGACATCGAACTGCACGGCGAGGAGGCATACCCGCTGGGCGTCGCATAGCCTAGGCCGTCCCCGACTGCACAGGAAAAGCCCGGCGGATTTGGCAAAGGTCAGCGGCCGAGGTCTCGGGCTGTAGCGAAGCTTGGTTATCGCGCCTGACTGGGGGTCAGGAGACCGTGGGTTCAAATCCCGCCAGCCCGACCATGACGCACGGCCGCCGGCCGTGACGCGCACGCACAATGGAGCGGCGGAACGGCGTGTTCTACCTGGATGAAGATCGCGTGCGGGCGCTCCTGGATTGGAAGCGTCTGATCGATGCGATGGAGACCGCGCTCGCGGCATTTGCACGCGGCGAAGTTCGCCATCCTGTCCGCTCCATTATTACGGTTGAGGAACACCGCCGGTTTCTCGGCGTCATGCCGGCCGCGGCCGCCGACGTCATGGGCGCCAAGCTCGTGAGTTTCTATCCGGCCAACGAAGGCAGCCCGTACCCGACGCACAACGGCGTCGTGTTGCTCTTCGATACGCAAACCGGGGTGCCGCTGGCAGCGCTTGACGGGCGGCTCATCACCGAGATGCGCACGGCGGCGGTTTCCGCCGCAATCACTCGATATCTCATGCCGGATGGTGCGCACGTTCTCGGAATTCTTGGCAGCGGCGTGCAGGCGCACGCGCATGTGCAGGCTCTGGGTCAAATCGCCGCGTTCGACGAGATCCGCGTCTGGAGCCGCAACCCCGAGCATGCAGCCGCGTTTGCGCACCGTCACGGCGCGCGCGCAACCGATGCCGAATCGGCTGTGCGCGGTGCGGACGTCGTCGTCGTCGCGACGAGTTCGCGCGAACCGGTCCTTTGCGGCGCTTGGCTCAAGGAAGGCGCGCACGTGAACGCGGTCGGAGCGAACCGCCCCGATTGGCGCGAACTGGACGACGCCGCCATGCAGAACGTCGTCGTCGTGGACTCGCGAGAGGCCGCCGCTCAGGAATCCGGCGACGTCATTCTTTCAAACGCGCACGTCTACGCCGAGATCGGTGAAGTCTTCGCCGGCCGCGTGCCGCCGCCGCCGCGCAGCGCGACGACGGTGTTCAAATCCGGCGGCCTTGCGGTCGAGGATCTCTACGCGGCCAAACTGGTTTACGACGCCTATGCGCTCGAGCGCGACGCTAAAGCGCCCGCCTAAAGCGACACATCCTCGGCATTGCTGAAATTCGTCTTGCTGCCCGACAGCACCGTCGTTGGAGTGGCATCGCCCGTGGCGCCCGCGGGATACGAGACGACTGTGTTGCTGTTGAAGATGTTCACGTACAAGTTCCCGCGGTAGTCCAGGGCGACGCCGCCCGGGCCGTGCCCGTATTGAACGTTAATCTGATTGGACGGCGTAACGTTGCCCGTCGACCCCTTTGGGAACGTGTCGATCGTGCCGGGTACGTTGAAGAGGCGGCC
>DASRDE010000190.1:0-2114 GCA_035652755.1 Vulcanimicrobiaceae bacterium
TGCATTTTCGGCGAATGGGCTGGCGGCAAATTTGTCGCGGACCAGCTCGAGTACGACGATCGCGTGCTCGTGCGCGTCCTTGCCGGGCAGCTCTTCGAAGAGCGTGCCGAGCTGCCAAGTTGCCGATGCAATCCACGTGTCGTTCGGGTAGCGTTCGGCCCAGTCGTCGATCGCCTCTTCGACGAGCTCGGCCTTATGCTCGATGGCGTCGGGGTGCTCGCGCGCGTGGTGCAGATCGTCCTTAAGGGTCAGCACCTCGTGGCGAATCCCCAGCGGGCTGAGCTTCTGGCGGCCGAAGTATTCGTCGGCGGGCGCAAGGGCCGAAACTGAAACGGGATCGCGCGATGCGATCCCGTTTGACGATGACAAGGCAAACGCGGTGAGCGTTGCCAGCAGACTGACGGCGGCGGTTGCGCGCGCTCGAGTCATATCTGGAACGTTACCGTTGGCTCGCCGCGGTCACACTCCTGCTTTGGCGGTCAACAGCGATATGACGTGGCGCGGGCCCTGACGCCGATCGACGTACCGCAATTGGCTCGTGAGTACCGAATACGGGACCGGCCGGCTGAAGAAGTACCCCTGCGCCTGATCGCAATGCGCCTGCATGAAGTCGCGCTGGCTTTCCAATTCGATGCCCTCGGCGATAATGCGCAGGCCCAGCGTCTGGCCCAGCGTCGCGATGGTCCGGACGATGCCCTGATCGTACGAGTCGTGCACGACGTCGTCGATGAAGCTCTTGTCGATCTTAATCGCCGTAACCGGCATGCGTTTGATGTAACCGAGCGAGCTGTATCCCGTGCCGAAGTCGTCGACGACGATGCCGACGCCCTTGGCGCCGATGCGCCGCAGCGTCGCCATCGCCATGTCGTTGACGGCCACGCGTTCGGTGACTTCGATGTCGAGCGCGTCGGCCGGCAATCCGCATTCGCTCAGCAGGCCCAAGAGTGCGCCGGCGAAATCGCCGTCGTTCAAATCCTTGGGTGAGAGATTGACCGCGATGCGGAAACCGGGGTGCTCCGTCTGCCGAATCCGCGCGGCGGTCCGGCAGGCCTCGCGCAGTACCCAGCGGCTCAGGTCGGTGATGATGCCGCTCTCTTCGGCGATAGGAATGAAGACTTGCGGCATTACTTCGCCGAGCGTCGGGTGCCGCCAGCGCAGCAGCGCTTCGGCCGCGACGACGGCGCGAGTTTTCAGATCGACGATCGGTTGATAGACCAGCTCCATTTCGTCGCGCGAGAGCGCCTGACGCAGATCTTGCTCGAGCGCCAGCCGTTCGACGACGTGGGGCCGCGGCGCACCGTCGTACAGCCGCGCCGTATTGCCGCCCGCCTCTTTGGATCGATACATGGCCTGGTCCGCGAACGCGATCAGCTCTTCGGCGGTGCGCGCGTCGTGCGGATAGACCGATGCGCCGACGCTCGCGCTCACGAAGAGGTCGCGCCCGACGATGCTGAACGGCTCGCGGAACGCGTCGATGACTTCCGATGCCAGCGAGGCCGTGCTGCGCGACGTGCTCGGCGCGACCACGACGAATTCGTCGCCGCCCGGGCGGAAGATCGCGCACCGGTCGTCCAGCAGCGAACTCAAGCGGTGCGCAACCGCCTTGAGCAGCTCGTCTCCGCTGCGGTGTCCCAGCGTGTCGTTGATGGCTTTGAACCGATCGACGTCGACGAAGAGCACCGTCATGCTTTCATCGTTGGCCTGCGCCTGTTCGATCAGTTGCGGCAGCCGCTCTTGCAGCGCCATGCGGTTCGGCAGTGCGGTCAACGCATCCTGACGCGCCAGGCGCGCAAAGCGCTCGGTATTTTCGCGCATGTCGGTCACGTCGAGCATCACGCCCACCGCGCCGATGACTTCGCCCTGCGGGTCGCGGAGCGGTTCGACGTCGTTCTGCATCCAGCGGTCGCCGTGGCGCGACTCGTAGCGTACGGTTTCTCCGCCGAACGCCCGCGCGACCGCGGCAGCGCACCCATCCTTTTCATCGTACTCGCCCAGCAGCGATTCGAACGGCGCACCCTCGAGCGACGCTTCCGAGAGCCCCCGGGCACCCAATGCCGCGCCGGCCGCCGACGTGATGCGCATGTCGAGATCGACGGTCCAGATGACTGCGGGAA